>JBDKUG010000013.1:0-4024 GCA_039679815.1 Smithella sp. | reverse complement strand
GATTCCAGAGTAAAAGTCCATAGGTATAGGGGGCTTCTATACCCATGGACGGTTTCTGGAAAGGGGCACGCGTGAAATTCCTCATTGTAAACAAAGCGCTTCCGGATGATCCTCAATTACAGGACTTTGATGAAGCGATCCCGATTCGCCATTATTGGAGATCAGTAGCAATCTTTTTCTTTGTTGTGATGATCACTGTAATAATCCTTCAACTTGGCATAGACTATACTTTTCATGTCAATCCAGAGTATTCCTTATCGGTTTTTCAGTGGTTGGCATTTTTATGCGTGACTCTACTCCTGCACGAATTATGTCATATGATTTTTCTGTTGAAACATTGGAAGAAACTTTACCTCGACATACAGCCCAAAATGCTTCTTATCGGCTTTACAGTTGAAGATTTCGTAAAGAGACAGGAAATGCTTATAACACTTGTTGCTCCGATATTTTTCCTTTCTTTTGTCCCCTACGTCGTAATGATGATTTTGAGACACTTTTCCATGAATGCCTTTATCGTAGTATGTCTGAATCTATACATTTCAATCGGTGATATTGTTATGTTCAGCTTTATCGCTAAGAATTGCGACAGGCACGCTTCCGTACATTACAGCAATGGACTTTTGAATATACGGCACGCCGACCACAACCGTGAGATACACAACAATCCTTAAGCGACTCCACGTATCATAGGTCTTCTAACTTGCATATGAGAAAAAAATAATTTCATAATACAGTAAATGGAGGTATTACATTTACCAATACTGTACAAACAGTAGTTTTTAAAGGTATAAGATGGCTGATTACTGATTGGTAATAAAAAATTTTTATTGCCTGGGAGAAGACGAAATTACTAGAGAGACGATTTTGACGGTTCTTGGCACGATAGTGCTGATCATCTTCGGCACTATCGTGTCTTTTCTAAACCCGTTGCGCCAAAAGAAACCCGTTATTCGCTATGTTGCTGCCATAGTCAATGTTATTTCTCTGGTAATGCTTCTGACAAATGCTCTTGTGTTGTTGCCGATAGCAATCGTGCACGAAAAACATAGTAGCGTATTGGCGCTGTTTGGTGTTTTTCTTGTTTTCCTTTCGCTCTTTTTGATCTATCGACTGTTTCGATTATGGAATACTGTGGAGCCTCTGCTTCTTAATCAACTGAAGGAGAGTTTTCGGATTGACGCAAAGATGTTACTGCGGGCCATATATTTATTTGTACCTATCGTGATTATCGCGGCTGGAGTAATTTTTGTTCGTGAAAAGCATTTTTCAATGCCAGCCTGGGAAGACTTTCTTGGCACCATAATCGTTGTGCCGCTAATTGAGGAGCTTTTGTTCAGATTCTTGCTTCCAAAATTAGCGCGCGCCGACGATTGCTCGATTCGCGACTACATTTTGTTTTCAGTTGTTTTTTCCCTGATCCATATGGATTTGCATAACTTGTTTTCATTTCTGTTTTCCCTTTATATGTACTATGTGATATACAAGACACGAAACCTTGGGATCACGATGTGTATGCACATGTTTTGGAATTTTTGTCTTCTGTCGTTTAAGGCATAAAGGTCATGCTAAAGAATCCGCTTTTTATTTTCTTTGCATAGACGCGAATATAGTCCGTTATTTGCTAATAACTCAAAATGTGTTCCAGTTTCAGATACGTTTCCATTCTCAAGCACTACTATTTCGTCGGCAAATTCTTTTACTACATCCATTTTGTGTGATATCAGAATACCGCCACTATATTTCGCCATATACTTTCTTAAAACCTCCATACAAGTATTTTCGTTAATTAGATCCAGGCTGGTAAAAGGTTCATCGATGACGTATTTATCCTCATTTTCCATTAAAAGAAATCGTGCCAGGCATATCTTGTTTTTTTCTCCTCCAGATACTTTGTTCCCATGTTGGCCCAAGTCCCTGTCTTCGAGTTTTTCAAGCTGCAATGCGTGAAATATGTCATCGTATTTTTCTTTGACATAGTAGCCACGCGCCATAACCATGGACGCAACGCTTTCGGATACACGCGCTATATCATCGGCATGAATCTGCTCGGCAATTTTTTTAATGACGTCTGAATCGCCGTGAACGACTTCATTGTCTATGGAAAATATCAGTTTAATAAGATCGGCCTCGCTTGTCGAAATTTTGCAGGGCCTTTGCGCCGTTGCTGCTTCTACTATTTTTTGGAACAGCAGCATTATTTTCTGTGACAGCGCTTCTTTCCCTTCGTCGTAATCTGACCGGGCTATGCACTTTTTCCCCAGCGTAATATTGAATTCAATATCACGATCAAATAGTTCCGGCACTTGACTATAAAGGCGTATAGCGGATCGGAGGATCATTTTGGGTATATCTATTACATTCTCATTCCCTAACGTACATATACCACGCGTGGGCTCAAGCTCCCCCAAAATGATCTTGATGATCGTAGTTTTGCCTTCCCCGGACAAACCGACAATTGCGATTCTCTTATCAATGTCAAGAGTGAGATTGTTTATAATAGTGTCGCTCTTGAACGAGAAAGACACATTTTCGAGCTTCAGCAGCGAGTCCTTGGGAATGCGCGTCTTTGTTTCATATTCCAAATAGTTGCCCACTTTTTTCTTCAGTACCTTAAATCTGTTCATGCCGGAATTTGCTTCCTGAATCAGCAAAAGGGGCGTATAGATTTGCCCGAAATAGGACAGCATGGCTATGAATTCAGAAACCTTCAGGTTTCCCTTGAGTATTTCATTGGCGGAGAGAATAAAAAACACGATATAGGAAATATTTCTCATTGCGTCGAATAAAGTTCGGGCCGCCGCATTTACGCCAAAGGCATCCTTAAAATATTTGTCTCTTACTGAACACATGGAATGTATTGATTCTTCGAAGTCAGTTATGTTCGAATATCCTATCACCGTATCTCTGTTTTCAATAAACTCCAGTACTTTGGGATTGAGCTCGTAGACCATCTCGCGCCCCTGCGCAAACTTTTTTGTATACAGTTTATTAGAAACGATTAGTATCGCGGCCATAAGTGCGTATGTCGGTATAACGACCGCGGCAAATATCCATGACCATTTAAGAGAGATGAATAGTATAATTATGTTTGATATACATGATATTATTATTGAAAAGTAATTGGTTCCGACCAGCGAGGCCAGCTGCTCCGAGTCTCCGAAGATGGAAACCATAAAGCCGCCAGGGCCCTTTTCTTCAATTATCTTGTTCTTTTTCCTTGTCACCGACCCCAACAGTGATTTTTCTATTTTGCCTTTTACTCGCATGGACAGCGTGTTCAGCAGTAGGGCGTTGGATACGGAGACAAGAGCTCCCGCTATGCCGACAACTAATAACTGGAATAGAGATTTATTATCTAAATTTTTGATGGTAATACTATCAAGGATTGCTTTTTGAATTAACGGTGTAATTATTGACAATGCGCCGACCAGCAAAGCCGTTATCGCCGTACAGAATAGCAATTGCCATGATTTTTTATCAAATTGTTTTTTCATGAATCTGAAAAACTCAATGAATATCATAGTTCTCCCATGACCATGACGTCGCCGTCAAATTCTCTTCTCCCGGTCGTAGGGGACACCGAGTTCGGCGGGGCCTCGGACCGATGAACTGCGCGAGAAGGACAGAACCAGGATGACGAGGATGTAAGGCAGCATGACCGCGAATTCGTAGGGGAAACTTATGCCGAGCTCCTGTATCGAGAGTTGCAGCGACTGCGCGATGCTGAAGAGCAGGCTGCCGCCCAGTATCCACCAGGGATCCCAGCGGCCGAAGTAGACGAGGGCTACCGCGATGAAGCCGCGCCCCGCGACGATGTCGTCCGCGAACATCTTGGCCTGGCCGAGCGAGAGGTAGGCGCCGGCAACGCCGGCGAGAAGGCCGCCCACGGCCAGGGCCTGGTAGCGCGTGCGCCGGACGTCGATCGCCATGGTGTCGGCGGAGCGGGGCGCGGTGCCTACGGCCCGCACCTTGAGCCCCCAGGGGGTCTTGTAAAGGATATACCAGCTCGCCGGCACGAAGAGGA
>JBDKUG010000078.1:0-2124 GCA_039679815.1 Smithella sp. | reverse complement strand
TCAAAAGCCTTCGCCAGGCCAGTTCATCATGCGGGTTGACCAAAACCCGCATGTAGGATGTTACATCTTTGATATGCGCCTGTTCAAAGAAACGGATGCCGGAACGGATTTCGAAAGGAATATCGCGCCTGACAAACTCCATCTGCACTTCCATCGAATGATAGTGGGCACGATAGAGCACGGCCATCTCAGAAAACGGCACGCCGCTGCGGGACAGTTCGGCAATTCTCTGCGTAACAAAATCCGCCTGCTTTAAAACATTTTGCGCGGAAACCATGACCGGCCGCATTCCTTTACTGCGGACGGCTTTCAGCGCTTTGGGAAACTGGTTTTCATTATTGTTGATGCTCAGGTTTGCCAGATGCAGGATTTCCGGTGTACTGCGGTAGTTGGTTTCCAGTTTGAATATTTTGCAGTCGGGATAGCGCTCCGGAAAATGGATGATGTTTTCGAAATTGGCACCGCGAAAAGAATAAATGCTTTGTGAATCGTCACCCACGACCATCAGGTTGCGGTGGCCGGTGGCCAGCAGATCAATGATATCCGCCTGAATGATGTTGGTGTCCTGATACTCATCCACCAGCACGTGCAAAAACCTTTGGGAAAGTGTTTGCAGAATATCCGGGTGCTGACGGAGCAGCAGGCGGCAGTTGATCAGCAAATCGTCAAAATCCATCACGGAGAGGTCTTTCTTTTTTTGCTCATAACGGCAGGCGATCTGATGGATTTCCGGACTCAGATGCAGAAAAAAGGGATATCTGGACGCAATCACCTCTTCCAGCGTGTCCCCGGTATTCAGCGCCAGGCCGATCATTTCTGCGATAATATTATTCTTGGGAAATTTGGTCAGTTTGGTATCAATCTTTAGTTCGGCCATCACCTGCGCAATAATCTGGCGGGAATCCTCACTATCCACAATGGAAAAACTGTTCTGATAACCCAGGCGGAATGCGTAGCTTCTCAGGAAGCGATGGGCAATGGAATGAAACGTGCCGCCCATGATTTTCCCCGTGTAACAATGAACAAGGCTTTCCACCCGGTTCAGCATGGATCGGGCGGCTTTATTGGTGAATGTCGCCAGCAGAATGCTTTCCGGCCGGACGCCGGATTCCAGAAGATGAGCCACCCGGTAAGTCAGTGTCCGCGTTTTACCGCTTCCCGCTCCCGCGAGAACAAGAAGCGGCCCGCCTTCTTCTGTGACGACCCGGTACTGTTCGGGATTCAGCTCTTTTTCATACTCAATCATTTAATTATTGAGGCTTCAGGATTTCAGGGCTTTTTTAATTTCTGCAACCGTATCTTTGGAACTGAGCGACAGGAACGTTTTCAACAGTCCCTCTTTTTCATAAAAGCCAATCAGTGGTGCTGTTTTCTGGTTGTATGTTTCCAAACGGTTGGTTATCGCCGCTTCCGTTTCGTCATCGCGCTGAATGGTCTGATGATTACATAAGGTACAGGTTCCGTCTTCTTTCGGCGGATTGCTTTTAATATTGTAAATGGCCTGACAGGCAGGATTGCAGCAAGTTCTTCGAGTTGTCAATCGATCCAGGATGACGTCGCGCGGGACGTCCAGATTGGCCACAAAATCCATTTTAATATTGAGCTTGGCCAGCAGTTTCTTAAGTTCTTCCGCCTGCGGAATCGTACGGGGAAAACCATCCAGAATGAATCCGTTCTGGCAATCCGGTTCCTGCAGCCTTGCTTCCATGATGTCCATGATTAAGGAATCAGGCACCAGGTCTCCCCGATCCATGTATTCTTTCGCTTTCTTTCCCAGAGGGGTGCCTTCTTTTACGGCTGAACGTAAAATGTCGCCTGTCGATATCTGCACGGATCCGTCAAATTCCGTCAACAATTTGGCTACTGTACCCTTACCTGCGCCCGGCGCGCCCAATAATATGATTCTCATGCTTTCCTCCCGATGCTGTATGTCTGATATTTAGACTGCGGGGCTTATAATGCAAAAACAACAAGCGGTCAAGTCAATTAGAAACCGGGATAAATGCCAACATCAGCAAAGTGGAGGTAATGAAGGCTGATCAATGTTTATTTTATTTCCATGCAGAACTTATCGATTTTCTCGGGAGGTGCGATGGGATAGTCGCCGGTGTAACAAGCCATACA
>JBDKUG010000079.1:0-11795 GCA_039679815.1 Smithella sp. | reverse complement strand
CTGTTGTGTCGATAGGGTTGACATAGCTTGCTTTGGATGGCAGGAACGACTTTAACTCGTTTCTTGTCTTTTCCGACAATACCGGAAATTGAAAGCCTTTGGCTGAAAGCGCGTCCGCTGCCATAATGCCCGCACCGCCTCCATTGGTCAGTACCGCTACTTTGTTGCCTTTCGGAAGGGGTTGGTAATCCAGCAAAATGGCCGCATTAAAGAATTCCTCCAGGGTGTCGCATCGTAAAATGCCGGCTTGTCTGAAGAGTGCATCACTGGCGATGTCATCCGACATCATCGCTCCTGTATGCGATGCCGCGGCACGGGCCCCCACGGAAGACCTCCCGCTCTTTACGACAAGGATAGGTTTTTTGAGCGTGGTTTCACGGGCAATGCGCGCGAATCTGCGGGGTTCTTTAAAAGACTCAAGGTAAAGCAGGATAACATTGGTATTCTTATCTTCCGCCCAGTACTGTAAAAGCTCATTGTCGGACACATCCGCCCGGTTACCGATGCTGAAGAAACTGGATAGTCCCATGCCAATGTTCCTGCAGTAGAGCAGGAGAGCCCCGCCCAGCGCGCCGCTTTGCGACCCCAACGCGATCTTGCCAAAGCGCACGTTACCACCACCTGCGAATGATGCATTCATGCTGACATCGGGATCGTTGTTGATAATGCCGAGACAGTTGGGGCCGATAATGCGCATGCCATAAGCCCTGGCGGCGCTGATGAGTCTTTTTTCTCTTTCGATACCCTCCCCGCCCATTTCCGAAAATCCGGCCGTTATCACCACCAACGCCTTAACACCCTTTCTCGCACATTCTTCAACCAGCGGCTGCACCTTTTCGCTGGCAACAACCATTACCGCGAGATCGACATCACCCGGCACATCCATAATGGAAGGATACGCTTTGATGTACGAAATATGTTCTGCCCGGGGATTAATGGGGTAGATGACGCCTTTGTAACCGTAGCCAATCAGGTTTTTGATAAACTCATTGCCGATGCCGGGCTTATTAGATGCTCCCAGTACGGCTATGGACTTTGGTCTCATAAATCTTGTGATCGAAGCGACAGAGGATATTTTCTCGTGTTCTTCCTGTTTAGTTTCTGCGGAAGGAGTTGGTACAAGACGGTAAGTTGCTCTCCATTTGTCATTCTTCTCCGACTTGCCAACCAGTTCAAGGCCGCTTCGCTGCATCGTTTTGATCACTTCTGTGTTCTCGCGAAGAATCTCCACTTCGAAAAAATCAATACCGCGTTCCTTTGCTGCGTAAGCCAGCATCACAAACAGATGTGTCCCGATTCCCATTTTTTGATAGCTGTCTTCAACGACTGCGAATGTTTCCGCTTTATTGGAATTGTCTATCCTGTGATACCGCCCGACCCCGATGATCTTTTCATCCGTCCCTTCTCCACGGATAGCCACGATGGCAAACCGGTCATGGTAATCAACGGTTGCATTGCGGCGGGCATCTTCCGGAGTAAAGGTGGTGATCCCGGAAAAACGAAGATATTTGCTGCGATCGCTGAGACGGTTTATAAAGGCTGACAGTTTTTCTTGATCATCCACCCTGATGGCTCTCAAATTAATCATGGAACCGTCTTTCAGGGCGGTGGCCTGCGTGTACTTCTCGAGATTTATATTATTTTCCACTTTCATTTTCCCGCCACTAGGTTGTAATAGTCCAAAACAGCAATAAGATTTTCTTCATGGTTAACACGGATCGATTCACAAGTCTCATTTTTGGCTCAACCGCTTTTCCATGTAAGCCAGTGCCAAGTCTTGCATCAATCTTTTTCTGATTGATACCGGTTAATGAAATCACGTTTTTTCATTTTTTGGAAGTTCAGTTTACTTCGGAGCCGCAAATACATTCAAAACCAACAATACTTTCTTCTTCACCGCCTCAACCGTTACTGAATGTCTTCCAATGGTTTTAGACAAATCGGGTCTGGAACCAAGATGCAGTTTCAGAATTCATATAAACCTTTAACTCAAGGATCTTACTGCACCTAAAAAAACCTTTCACAAATTTTCGCAATGACCATGATAATCAAAAAAAAGAGGCTGCCGCAAATGGCTAACCCCTTGATTTTAATGGTCGGGGCGAGTGGATTTGAACCACCGGCCCTCTGAACCCCATTCAGATACGCTACCAGACTGCGCCACGCCCCGACTTGCCTGTATTGAAAGTGTGGAGGTCATTACCATCATCACTAAACCGTGTCAAGAACAAACAAAATCAGCCGTGATCCGGTATGAAATTTTTTACTTGAACTTTTTTTATCATTAAAGTATCATAAGGCCATGATTCATAAAATGAAAAACAATTATTCCAAAATAATTCATTTTGGGCAGGTTGTTTTATTGGTTTTTCTTGCTCTGCTTTCAGTGCCTGCTGTGCCCTCCCATGCGGATATTTTTAAGTACGTAGATGAAGACGGCGTGATTCATCTGACCAACGTTCCATCCAATCCCAAAGCGAAATATGTATTGATCATGAAGGAAAAAAGGATTCTTTTCTCCCGGAAAATCAATATCAATTCCGCGGAATACGACAGGATCATCAGAAGAGCCGCCGGTAAGTTTAATCTTGATGTTGCCTTGATCAAAGCCGTCATCAAGGCCGAATCCAATTTTAACCATCAGGCCATTTCGCCCGCGGGCGCAAAAGGCCTCATGCAGCTGATGCCTCAAACCGCTTCCGCGCTGAATGTTGATGATGTTTTTCACCCGGGTGAAAATATTTTTGGAGGCGCCCGATATCTGCGTTATCTGCTAAATCTCTATAAGGGCAACCTGACGCTTGCCCTTGCCGCTTATAATGCCGGCGAAGGCGCCGTGGCAAAATATAATTACACCATTCCGCCTTACCGTGAGACACAAAACTATGTCAGGCGCGTTCTTGCGTTTTATGAGTCATACAGCAGCAACTCATAAACCCTGTATAGTTGCCTTGTCGATATAAAGGTATCGTTTGAGTTTAGCCAGTTTTTTCTCCTTGATCCCCTTGATTTCCATCAGTTGGTCCAATGTTTCAAAGCGTCCTGAATGGCTTCGGTATGCCACGATATGCCCGGCCAGCTTTTCCCCGATTCCGGGAATCAGAATCAGTTCATCCCTGCCGGCCAGATTGACATCAACAGGCAATCCGAGAGACAATCTTTTGACGGCATTCATCTTGCTCACGGAAAGGGTTGGTTGATCGTTTTTGGGGTCCAGACTCACTTTCATGGCATTTTGCAGTTTGAAATCCTGACGGAGAATCCTTTTGGAATCAAGACTGGCTAACAGTTGCCTCGCCGTAGTTCCCGGTCGAACAAAAAATAAACCGGACGTACCATCTCTATCCATGATTTCAATTGCAAGATTGTCAGAACCGGACAAGGAAAAAACCGGATATTCAGAATCAATCCTGTCTGCATAAAAAAAACAAATAAAGGGAATAACCGCTAAGATGACGGACACCGCGGCAACTCCCCTTGTCTGACGGTCAGTTATCATGTTTTATTTATGTTTTTTTTCCAGCTGAAACGCGTCATGTAGCACTGTGATGGCCAGTTCCGTGTACTTTCTCTGGATGACGCAGGATATTTTAATTTCCGACGTACTGATCATCATGATATTAATGCCTTCATCAGCCATGGTTTTGAACATTTTCGCAGCAACTCCGGAATGGCTGACCATCCCGACTCCAATGATCGAAACTTTGGCAACGTCGTCATCGACCTCCACTTTCTGGGCGCCGATGTCTTTCGCCGTTGCTTCAACGCACTTCTGTGCTTCTTTCGTGTCTTTTTTCGAAACCGTGAAGGTCAGATCCGTAAAACCCTGCGAACTGGCGTTTTGAATGATCATGTCAACACTGATATTGCGCTCCGATAAAGGTGTAAACAGGCTTGCGGCAATTCCCGGTTTATCCGGAATATGAACAACGGTAATCTTCGCCTGATCGCGATCATAGGTGATTCCTGACAGTATTTCTCTTTCCATCTCTTTATCCTCCTTGGTGACAAGTGTTCCGCCTTCGTCGGTGAAACTGGATTTTACATAAACCGGGACATCGTATTTCTTGGCCATTTCCACAGAACGCGGCTGCAAAACTTTTGCGCCGGTCATCGCCATTTCCAGCATTTCATCGTAGGAAATTTTATCCAGCCTTCTGGCTTTGGCACAGACATTGGGATCAGTTGTGTAAACACCGTCAACATCCGTGTAAATGTCACACCGTTCGGCATGAAGAGCTGCCGCCAGGGCCACCGCGCTGGTATCGGATCCGCCGCGGCCCAGCGTGGTGATGTTGTTCTCTTCATCCACTCCCTGAAATCCGGCAACGACAACAATCGAGCCTTTCTTCAGTTCCTGCTCGATGGCATGGGTATCGATCATGGATATCCTTGCTTTCTTGTAAGCCGTATCCGTCAATATTTTGACTTGAAATCCCAGAAAGGATCGTGCCCGGTACCCCATTGAATTCAGAACGATGGAAAGGAGGGTGATCGTCACCTGTTCACCTGTTGATATCAGCGAATCATACTCTCTTTCATCGGGTGACTCCGCCGCACTGTGAGCCAGATCAATCAACCTGTTTGTTTCCCCGGCCATGGCAGAGAGGACCACAATGACATCATGACCGGCATTCTTCTCGCGGACTGCCCTGGTTGCTACATTCCTGATCTTTTCAATGTTTGCTACGGATGTTCCGCCGAATTTCTGTACGACCAACCCCATTTTTAATCCTCCCTTGAGATATCCTCAACCAGTTCATGAACTCTTTTTTCCGGTCCGCTGAACCCTATGATCCTCTTATTTTCATCCATATACCCGAAACAGATCGATACTGTGTTGTCAGGCAGGACTTCCGCAATTTTCTCAGCCCATTCAATCACGACCACACCATTTCCCGATATGTATTCCTCATAGCCCAGATCATCCAGCTCTGCTGAATAATTCAATCGGTAAAGATCGAAATGGTAGAGCCTGCATCGTCCGGGGTATTCGTTAATCAACGTAAAGGTCGGACTGGTAATCACATACTCTTCGCCGACACCAAGACCACGCGCCAATCCTCCCGTAAAGCAGGTCTTTCCGGCGCCCAGCTCGCCCGTTAACGCGAATACATCCCCTTCCCCTGCCTTCTGGCCGACAGCAAAACCGATGGTGAATGTATGCTTCGCGTTTTTGGATTCAAATTTAACAAGAACATGGTTTTCATTCATGGGATGGTCTGTAATTTATCATGAAAAAATTATTTTTCCAGTAAAACCAGTGCGGATGCATATTTTTTTGTATGGGTAATGCTCAGATAAGCTGTCTGGATTCCGGCCTGCCGAAAGAAATCCAGTGCGCCGCCATAAAGCTTCAGCATCGGCTGACCGCTTTGCTCGTTGACCACTTCAATTTCCCGTAGCTTCACTCCCCTGCCCAGGCCGATGCCGATCGCTTTGAGGAATGCCTCTTTTACAGCAAACCGCGCTCCGTAATGAATATGCGCCTGGGCGTGCCTTCCGCAATATTCAATTTCCCTGTCGGAAAAAACACGGCATAAAAACTTTGCGTCCCACTTTTGAATGATTTTCTCTATCCGGTCATTTTCCACCAGATCAATGCCCACACCGTATATCATCAATTCCCTCTTCTATGCATGAACGATCGCATCCGCCATCGCCGCAACTTTCTTCATTACAGCCACATCATGAACCCGCACAATATGGCAGCCGTTCATGATGGATAAGGCGACTGTCGCTGCTGTTCCTTCCATTCTTTCCGAAGGGTTTCCACCCGTCACGTTTCCGATAAAAGCCTTACGGGATGTCCCGATCATCACGGGCAGACCCAATGCTTTCAACTCTTCCAGTTTATTTATAATTTTACAATTATCCTCATAGGTTTTGCCAAAGCCGATCCCCGGATCTATCACGATCCGGTCCCTTTCTATGCCCGCCGCCAGCGCCCTGGTGCAGCAGTTTTTCAGATAACCGGTAATTTCTTCCATTAAATTGTCATAGGCAAGGTCACCTCGCTGCATATCCGCGGGTTTTCCCCTCATGTGCATGAGGACCACTGCCGCACCGGCTTTCCGGATAACAGCGGCCATTTTTTTATCTCTTGTCAGCGCGCTGATGTCATTAATCATTTCGGCGCCGGCTTCCAGCGCTTTTTGCGCGACCGGCGATTTTGTCGTATCCACGGATATGGGAATATTCAGCTTTCCTGACAAGCTTTCAACAACGGGAAGCACTCTGGCCATTTCCTGCCGCGCGGTGACGGATGCCGCTCCGGGCCTGGATGATTCTCCGCCGACATCGATGATGTCTGCACCTTCCCGGGCCATTTGCAACCCTCTCTCAACGGCTTTTTGGTGATCAAAATAACAGCTGCCGTCGGAAAACGAATCCGGCGTGACATTTAAAATGCCCATAGTCAGGGTTCTGTCACCAAGGACAATCTCCCGCTTCGATGTTTTCAGAACATGGCGGTTCCTCTCAGCATTGTCCAGAAGATCCAGAAGCTCCAGGGCAATCACATTCAATCCGAATGGCTGTTTTTTGATTTTTGCAGCAAGAGCACGAATCTGCTTGACGGTTCCCATAATCAAAACATCAGTCTGGTCGATGGAACAGGCGACACTACCCCGGGCAACAGCCGCATCGGCGCCCAGTGAGAGCATTTCCTGTTTGAGGATATTGGCCACCCTGCAGGATTGCCCGGCAAGAAGGATGTTCACATGGCGTGTTTTAGGCTCCATCGCACGTATGCCATAAGAATCCACGCCTATTTTCTGAAGAATTTCAATTGCTTCATCAGAATTTTTTATCTTTACCGATTTCAAATTTTACACCGTATATGCAAAAGGAGAATCCGCAATGTGTGGATAATGAATGAATAATCCTTGTCTTATTCCCAATGACCGGCAAAAAGACTCTCGCACCTGCTATTGGCCGATCAACCGATTCAGATCGGCAACACAGAAATCGCTTATTCGCTTGGCACCACATGACTGGCCGGAAGGGCGCTGCCGATGATTGCATCGATTTCGTTGCTGTTCAGAACCTCCTTCTCCAGCAGTTCCTTGGACAGACTGTGCAGAATATCTATATGTTTTTGCAGAAGGGATTTGGCCCTGTCGTAGTTGCGTTGAACGATGGATACAACTTCCTCATCGATCTTCCTGGCCGTGTCTTCGCTGTAATCCTTATGCGTTGCAAATTCGCGCCCCAGAAAGATTTGTTCTTCTTTCTTTCCGTAACTGAGCGGGCCCATTTTTTCACTCATGCCCCATTCACAAACCATTTTCCGGGCAAGATTGGTGGCTCTTTCAATATCGTTGCCTGCACCGGTGGTGAAATCATTCAGAACCAGTTCTTCGGCTGCACGCCCGCCCAGCAGGACGGCGATATTCCCTTCCAGGTATTTACTGGGATAGGTATGTTTCTCATCAATCGGCAGCTGCTGGGTTAAGCCCAGGGCTCTGCCGCGGGGGATAATCGTAACCTTGTGGATGGGATCGGTTCCGGGAATCATGCGGGCAATCAGGGTGTGGCCGGCCTCATGATAAGCCGTATTGCGTTTTTCCATGTCGCTGATAACCATGCTTCTTCTTTCCGTACCCATCAAAATCTTGTCCTTGGCAAATTCGAAATCAGCCATATTGACTTTTTCTTTGTTCAAACGGGCTGCGTTCAATGCTCCTTCATTGACCAGATTCTCGATATCGGCCCCTGATGCACCGGGCGTTCCCCGGGATAAAACCGCATAATCAACATCATCCGCGACAGGGAGCTTTCTTGCATGCACTTCAAATATCTTCTCCCTGCCTTTCACATCCGGCAGCGGTACGACGACCTGTCGGTCAAAACGTCCCGGCCTCAAAAGCGCTGGATCCAGAACATCGGGACGGTTGGTCGCTGAAACCAGAATAACGCCTTCATTGGACTCAAAGCCGTCCATTTCCACCAGCAGCTGGTTGAGAGTTTGTTCCCGTTCGTCATGGCCGCCTCCCAAGCCCGCGCCCCTGTGTCGTCCCACGGCATCAATTTCATCAATAAAAATAATACAGGGAGCGTTTTTCTTGGCCTGGCTGAACAAATCCCTTACGCGGGACGCACCGACACCGACGAACATCTCCACGAAATCAGAACCGCTGATGCTCAAAAACGGTACATCGGCTTCGCCGGCAATCGCGCGCGCCAAAAGCGTTTTACCGGTCCCCGGAGGTCCCACCAGCAATAGCCCCTTGGGGATTCGGCCACCCAGCCGGGTGTATTTTTTCGGGTCTTTTAGAAAGTCGATCACTTCTTCAAGCTCAGCCTTGGCTTCATTGATTCCCGCCACATCGGCAAATGTAACTTTTTTAGATTTATCGGTAATCAGGCGTGCCCTGCTTTTGCCGAAAGACATGGCTTTCCCCCCACCCGACTGCATCTGCCGCATAAAAAAGATCCACACGCCGATCAGCAGAAGCATGGGAAACCAGGAAATAAAGATCATATACCAGGGATTTTCCTCGATCGGCTTGGCCGTAATTTTCACATTTTTCGCCCTGAACATGGCTACCAGCCCGTCATCTTTAGGGGCGTAGGTTCTGAACGTGTTTCCACTCACCAGTTTGCCGGTAACCGCATCCCCCTGAATCGTAACTTCCGTGATCTCGCCACTGCTCAGATGGGTCAACATGTCCGTGTAATTAATATCTTTTGAGCTCGGCTTCTGCTGATTAAACAGCTGCCAGACAAGTAAAAAAACCAAAAGCACTGTCAGAACAAGTGCTGTATTTTTTTGAAACTGATTCAATATCTTTCTCCTTAAAATTAATTGTATCTTTAATCTTTATAATACTATCAAATTTAACTCAAATATTTTCTTGGACTTTTATCCATCATCAAAGCGGCCGGATTTCCAGAATCAAAACATTTTTTGTCTCATGTGTTACTTTAACTCTTTCACTTATGTGCATATTTTCAATCCAGATTATAGAATTATTGTCAGCAAGAAGTGCAATGCTCTCCCGTTCCCCACCCGGCACTTTCCGGTCAATAAAAAGCTTCTTGATCTTCTGCGATCCGTTTGTCCCCAAGGGCTCAAACCAGTCACCACTTCTACGGTTCCTGATCAGCAGGGGTTCTTCGATTTTATCCTCATCAAAGTAAACCCTGTCAACACAGTTAAAATCTATGTCTTTTAGATCACCTCTTCTTGCGGATAATTTAATCTTCCTTTCTTTTAAATCAACCACTCCCGGAATAATCAACGGATATTCGTAATCCATGGTTCGCGGTTGAATTTTGGAGCAAAGAATAACACGGTCATACTCTTTTTGCACCCTGATGCAATACGGCAATGTAATGATTTTCCCGGAGGGACTGCTTATCACCAGATCGACGACCGCTTGAATATGGGAAGATGAAAAGCCCCTGCCTTCCGGTGAAAGACCTTCAAGAAGGGCTTTTACAAGGCGGAAACCCAGAGCCTCGTGGAGTGATTTAAAATATTCAGCGGAAAAAGATGCCTGATTCTGTTGGTATTGAATCCGGGGTGATGTCAGAATCAAGTCCACATGCCCGCTGATCCAGTCATCGTCACGCCGAACAATTTCCGCCATACGCGCCAGGTTTTGTTCAATTCGTGGATTATATTTTTTTTGCAGCAGGGGGATCAGATCGCCGCGCAGGCGGTTGCGCAAATACACATGGCTGCTGTTTGTACTGTCTTCGCGAAAGTCAACACCGGCTTCTTTGAGAGAGGCAATAATATCCTGCCGCGTCACGTCGATCAGAGGACGGATGTATTTACGGTCCCGCATCGGAAGAAAACCCTTGAGTCCATCCAGGCCGCTGCCTCGCAAGATGTTCAGCAGAACCGTCTCCGCCTGATCCTGCAGATGGTGTCCCATCGCTATTTTGTTCGCCCCGCGATCCGCTGCGACCCTGTCCAGAAAACGATATCTTTCGCGACGGTAATAGTCCTCCGGTGACATGCCCCGGGGAATCGACGGATCAGGCATCTTCTGAGTTAAAAAATCCACGCCGAATTTCTGTGCCAGAGAGCGGCAAAATATTTCATCCTCGTCGGATTGTTCCTGACGCAATCCATGATTGAAATGAGCAGCAATCAGTTTTAAACCATACTCGTCAGAAAGCCTCACAAGGCACCACATAAGTGCACAGGAATCCGCCCCTCCGGACAGGGCGACCACAACAGTGTCGCCCTGCTCCAGCAGATGATACTTTTTTATGGTGTGCTCTATTTTTTTAATCATGATCATTGAAACAGCGAGTTGATTTCCAGCAGGCTCTCGCAATAAAAATCAGCTTCCATTTTCATGAGCGCGTTCCTGTTACCCAGTCCATTCAAATATGCGCAGGAAAGAATCCCTGCGTTTTTAGCCACGGTAACATCATTGATTCCGTCTCCGATGATCACAGCCTTTTGCGGCGCTACATTGTACTTTTCCAGAATATGGTCAACCACGCGCCGGTCCGGTTTCTGAAACGGTGTGGAATCCACTCCCACGATTTCCATAAAATAACGGTCAACGTGAAGACTGACCGCGATGGCCACGGTCAAATGATGACGCTTGTTGGTAAGAATAACTTTCATTTTGTGCTGAAAATATTTCAATACATCTTCAATATCAGGATAAAGAACCGTGTGATCCATCATATGCTTTTCATAATGTCTGCTGAAAATGGTCATTGCCTCTTCCAGTCGTCCGCTGTGATGTTCCCCAATGGAGCGTTCAATTAATTTTTGAACGCCGTCACCCACAAAGCCAATAATTTGTTCAGACGGCCGCGATTCCAGCCGCATGGACGTCAGCGTGTAATTGATGGAATTTACAATATCCGCAGCGGTATCGGCAATCGTCCCATCAAAATCAAACATCATCAAATCCACTTTTTTCATATACACTCCTGTCTGTTGTATAGCCGAGAGACTGACCAAAAACAAGGTCCTTTATCCAACCTCAAAAAACAGACCGGAAAGATTTTTTATTGACAAATTTCTCAACAATGTTTAGAAGCAACCTTCTTCAAATTTTTTTACTTAAAATAATTAACTTTTGGTTGTGGCAACTGTGCCGGATGCTGAACGCTGTGTTACTCGTGGCTTTGTGTTTCCATTGTTATTTATTGTATTTTTAATCGGAAATCTTCAGAAGGAAGTTTCTAAACGCAAAACAATATAGACATGCTAAAGATGAAAACAACATGTTAAGAATTGACAATTTCGGCATGATAGAAAATCTCAGAATCAAGCAAAAGAGATTTCTTGGTATTGAAAAGAATAACATTGCAAAATTAGGTGGTGTTGTTCAAATCAATGGAATTGTTGTTCACCAGACACATACTTCGACTGCTCAGGAAACTTTTAATAGCTATAAAGATGGTAAGGCAGGAGCACATTTGCTGATTGATAAAGATGGAACCATTTATCAGACTGCTTCTATTTATAAGGTCGCACACCATGTGGGCCAAATGAGATCCCGATGCATTGCACAACATAGTTGTGATCCAACTGAAACTCAAAAATATAATAGGATGAAATGGCAAGATCAAGTCAGATACGGCAAAATTGAAAAGCGAAAGATATTTCCTTATCGTTATCCTTCAAATGACGACAGTATTGGCATTGAAATTGTTAGCAAGGCTCTACCAAACAATGATTCGTGCATTAATAAACTGATTTTCGAGTCTGTGACTTCTGAGCAAAACAATTCGTTAAAATGGATGGTAGCAGAGCTCACCGTTACGTTGAATATATCAATGGAAGAAATATATCGTCATTCTGACGTGGCGTA
>JBDKUG010000031.1:0-8609 GCA_039679815.1 Smithella sp. | reverse complement strand
GGTGTCTGCGCGTGGCCGCACTCAAAAATTTTCAAATCTACATATAGACATCAAAATAAATACACACCACAATTAGTTGTGTTTATAGAACAAAAGTTCTACAAAAAACTTGACACATACTATTAGTTGTGCTATAATTCAAAATCAGATACAATATATAGTGTTTAATGGTAATTAATGAACTCAAAAGCAGATCATAAAGGTTTTTGTTTATATTGCGGGAAGGAAAGTAAGCAGCCGTTTTGCAATCGGCAATGTTATCGAGATTATGTGAGGTCATTACCGCAAAAAGATTATGAAAAACAGCAACGTGATTTATTAACAGACCGCATTGTTAAGAGAAATATCTATAACGGTTCAAAGGGAATAATCAAATACAGTCAAATCACACCGGAAATGATTACAGAAAAAAGGGCGCAAATTTTAAACTGGCGAAAAAGGAAAGAATTACTAAAAACAAAACCGAAGCAACGCACAAAAAAATACCACAAGGGCAGTTAAGGATGTTTGGATGAGCCTAAAACCCGCCCGTAATTGCCCCGGAGTCGGTTCACGATACAGGTCATGCCCTAACCTTATTCGGGGGAATACTCGGCTCTGTGAGGCATGTGAGGCGTTGAGAGGGGAAGATAAGAAGGATTACGACCGCCAGAGAGGGAGCAGCAGTAGCAGGGGATATGATTCATCGTGGCAGAAGGTTCGGGAGGCGAAGGCGAACCTTAACCCTCTATGTGAACGATGCCTGCTGCGGGGGATTGAACGACCCTTAGATGTTGTTCACCATATTAAACCTGTCGAGGATTCCCCAGAGTTAAGATTGGTTATGGAAAATTTAGAAAGTCTCTGTCGATTTCACCATGAGGCCATTCACGGCCCCGACCGCTGGAAGAAAACCGCACTCAAGGATAGGTAAATGCTTGTAAAATGTAAGGGTTGCCCAATTAAGTTTGAAGAAAAAGGGAATAAAAAATTTCATAGCCCAAAATGCAAAAAAAACTATGAAAATTCATTGCGTAGCGCACCGAAGGATAAGACGAGAAAGGTAGCCAAAAGCACCACTAAACCGCCCTCAGAACTGCACTCAGGTTCCACCCCCATTTGCCCTGATCGGCTGAACGAAACAGCGGCTGGATATTGGCATAAGATTTCACCAACGGTTATTGAGAGGGGGCATTTAAACGTCCTATCAGAGGATGCCTTCGCGGAACTGTGCGACCTGTTTTCGAGACTGTGCGACATCAATAAGGCTATTGACGAGACAAATAGATCACTTTTGCAGATTGACGACAAATGGGACGCTAAGAACGGGATGGAAACGCAGTCTTTTAAGGAATCGGCGTTGTCGGATATTAAGCGTAAGTATTCAAAATTGTTCCTTGATTACCAGAAGCAGTTTTATCTTATTCCGCTCTCAAACAGAGGTAATTTCGGGCTTGAGGATAAGGAAGAAGTTGACCCGCACGATGCGTTTTTGGGGATGAGTGGCAAATGACAAAAACCGAATTACAACAAGACATAGATCGCATTAAGAAGATTGCCCACGACTATATTGACGGTGTTATATCTGGGAAGATTATTGCTTGTAGGTTTACGCGCCTTGCAGTCCAGCGGCATCTTAATGATCTAAAAGACGGCCCTGCCCGTGGACTCGTTTTCCGCGAAGACAAAGCCTACCATGCCGTCAAGTTTTTCTCATTTTTGAAGCTCTGGAAGGGCAAGGAATACAAGGGGAAGGAGTTTGTGCTTGCCCCGCACCGCGTCTTTATCACTTGGGTTTTGATGGGATGGTACAGAAGTGACGGAACTAGGAGATTTCGCAAAGCTTATGACGAAGAAGCGAGAAAGAGCGCGAAGACAACCTATGTAGGTGGAATTGAGGCATATTTTCTTATTGCCGATGGGGAAGAAGCCGCCGAGTGCTATTGTGCCGCCGTAAAGCGCGATCAGGCAAAACTCGTATGGGATAATGTCAAGAATCTCACAAAAGATACTGGTTTTGCTAAAAACATAACCTACCTTGCTAATAAAATGATTGTGGATTCCACAAATTCAAAATGTGAGCCGCTTTCATCGGATGCTAAATCACTTGATGGGCTTGATACACACTTTGCCAGTCTCGACGAGCTTCACGCCCACCCGACAGGAGAAGTCTATAATCTAATTGACGACTCGATTGGTGCTAGGCGGCAGCCGATGATCTTTGTCATTACTACAGCAGGGTTTAATCAGTCCGGTGTGTGTTATGAGATGCGAGACTATTTAACTAAAATTCTCAAAGGGACGATTCAAGATGACTCGTTTTTTGGGATTATCTTCACGTTGGACACCAAAAAAGACTGGCCCGATCTTAAAGAGGCAAAGGAAGAACTTAAAGACGGAGAGGAGCATGAGGACGATTGGACAAACGAAGATATTTGGGTAAAAGCGGCCCCGGCGCTGATTGGCGTAACAGAAAGTGGTAAACGGTTTGGAATTGATGAAAAGGGAAATTCCATCCCCGGTTACATGACAAAAATCGAGGACATGAGAGACAAGTGCCGGATTGCAATACAAGTTCCGTCTGAGCAAAACAACTTCCTCACAAAAAGGTTAAATATTTGGACTCAGCAAGAAAACAGGTGGTTAAGTCTTCCTCTTTGGGATGCAAACAATATCCGCCCCGTGACCGATGAAACCTGTAAAGGCCGTTCCTGTGTTGGTGCGAGTGACCTATCTGCTATCTCCGATTTGACCGTCTGGGGGATGTTGTTTCGGGACGAAGAAGATAAAGACCTTGTTGACATCCTGCTTCGCGTTTGGTGTCCAGAAGCGAGATTATTTGACACGAAAAACAAGTACCGTGACCAATATAAGGCGTGGCGAGACGGTGGTTATCTGACTGTCACCCCCGGCGATGCGATTGACTATGACATGGTTAGGGGTAAAATAGCCGGATATACCGACGTAAACGGTATTTATGTACCCGGCGATAAAGATATTTTCAACATCGAGAGCATTGCTGTTGACCGTGGATTTCAGGGGTACGAGTTCGCCCAGAAACTTGATGCAGATTTGGGAGGGACAGAGAAAGACCCAAAAGTTTTTGCCTGCGGGATGGGCTGGGTTTCGATGAACGGGCCATGTCAGGAACTTGAACGGCTCTTACTGCTAAAGAAATTAAATAACGGCGGCAATCCCATTGCACGGTTCGCGGCTGATAATGTGTCGGTAAAGATTAACCCTACTGGCGGCGGGAAATCACCTAATAAGGCTTCTAGCCAGGGGAAAATTGACCCTATCGTGGTTATCCTACTTTGTCTGGACAGGCTATTGCGAGTTCCGGCAGCGCAGACCTCAGCCTACGCCGGTTTGACCAAAGAGGAAATGTTGCAAAGGATGTCAATATAAAAAAGGTAATAAAAAGGAGAATAATTATGACAGACGGAAAATTGGATAAGGATATTGTGGTACTGAGGCACCCTGGAATGGTTGATGAACAAACCAGAGATAATATCAAGGCTGTATTCAAGAGAGTATTTGCTGAATGGGGGTAAGATGTCCACATCCTATTCTTGCAAGAGGGGATGGATATTTCAATTATCAAGAAAGACGTTTAACCGAATCGGAGATTATGGAGAGAATATCCCTGTGAACAAACGCCAGCGCAAGAAGAGACTCAAAAAAGAATATAAAAGTGACTGGCAGAAGTTGATGGATGATTTAGATTCTGACATTTCACGGTGTCTATCGTGGTCTATTGTCAGCATTAATTCTCCCGGTGGCGAAGTAAGCGACACAGAACAGGTTAGGAATGCGTTAAAGGAGTCCCTATGAAAGTCCAATATCAGCTAGTCGATGTTGAAACGAAAAAGGCGATATTAGTTGGCGATGAATTTCAGGTGGTAGATTATATTAATAGGTTCTTTAGGCACGAGGCACATCTGTGCTGGAGAGAAGCGGCGATACTTTTTGGCGACCCATTGGCACAGATCAATCCAGTCGGGATATTAGGTGAATCCCCAATTGCTGCGGCCAGAAAAACTATCTTAAAGGAGTCCCTATGACAAACTGGTTAAAGCGGTTGTGTGAAGCCGACATGATGGTCAATTTAATCCCCCTTCTCGCCCTTCTAATCATTTTGAGGCTGGTGTGGATATTATGCTGACAGAGTGGACGAAAGAACAGATTGTGACAGAGTTCAGCGGGTACAAGCCAGAAATGGGATTTAGCGGCGGTTGCCGGAAATCGAAGTGCCCACGGTTCTGTGTTCATCTCAAGAATGACGGTTCAATCGGTAGCGTTGCGGAGAACTGTAAGTATTATGATACATGCAGTGGGTTTGAGTCGAAATATAGGGTTTAGGGGTCGAGGTAAAGGATGTTTGATACAAAAATTGAAGTAAAAGTCGCGTTGGGAGACTTAAAAATCGTGAAATGCAATTCATGTAACTATGGCAATATGTTCCCGTTGGTAAGTTTTGTTGGAGAATCAATAAACCGTAGCAACCATAGTCCGAGTGTATTAACATCATACTGGAAATGCGATCATTGCGGTAAAGAGGTGCATTAAGAACTCAGGAGTAGCCATGCCAACGCCAACAGACGTATTAACGTGCAGGGATTGTGGTATTCCTTATTCTTCATTGGGATTAGACATGGTACTTCCCGACCAACAATGGAAACATATATGTCCCGAAAATGGTGTATTGTGTGCAAATTGCATCTGTAAAAGGGCAGCAAGATTTGGGGGTACTGCCATCTTAGCATGGATAGATAACATCAACTATTCAATACAACCATGAGACACGAATGCTTAACATCAAGAATTGAACTTAAATTTAAGTAAAGGAGAAGCGAATGCAAGCATACGATTTAGACGGAAGAATATTTGAAACGATGACTGGAAACAGAGAAGAATTGCGGAAACGATCAGATTATTTACTTGAAAGAAAGTTAGCCTCAAAAGTCGTTATTGATAGTCTTCCACGAGCCGGAACCGAAGTTGTAATTAATAACCTCGTGTTTATTGTCACAAATACAAATCAGTTTGGCAAGGTTATCCTAATGCTGAAAAAGCAGTAAGTAAAAAGAAAGTCAATCATACCTAACCAACCCACCCGCACATCGGACGGTTAAAACCATTTAGCCAGTGTCCACCCGCACATTCGGACGACCCTGAATTTACAGGAGCGTCCTATGGCCTACAATTTAATCAGCGAAATCAAACTTACAGAACAGAGATTACTTTTTCATGGGAAGGATGTCTTTGAACACCCGCCTATTAAAAAGTGGGAAAGACAAGATTGCCCTCAGTGCCACAACGCCTTTTGTGTTTCCAATGTGTCTAAGAAAAGCGGCGGCGGATTAATGTGCTTTAAGTGCGGCTACCGTCCGAAGGGGGTGTAAGATGCTTTGCCAAAACTGCCCTCCGAAAAAGAAATCGGTTTGTAAAACTCTTTGCCCCAAAGCCGAAAAGTACGTCCGACAGGATCACGTTTCGCAGAGAGAATCACCACTGTCCGAAGTCCGAGAATATGCGAATGCTACGATGAACATGCACACCGACAACGTGTTTTATTACATTTCATCGCATTCATTTCAGGAATTAAACGATTACTATTCAGCGGAACAGCAGATCTTTCAATTTCCATTCCTGTCAACAATCCAAAACAAAGCCTTGTATCTGTTCTACTTTGACGGGCTTTCCTATGCCGAAATTGCAAGAAACCTCAAACAGGACAAAACAACACTAAACAACCAAATTTATTCAGCAAAACAGAAGATTTCAAAATTTTTTACTAAGAATGAAGAAAACGAATAATTTTCTTGTGTAAAGGCCGCAGTCGAATCAGCGGGGAAATTTTACAGTAGGGGCGGGGCTGTAAATCAGAATAGGATGGTTTAGTGAATAAGGTAAAAGAATTTATCAAATCAATTACCCTTCGTGACTTTCTCCTTGTCTTTGGCCTTTGCCTATTCGGGCAAGGGCTTTACTTATTCATGCCTGCGCTGTCTTTCACGGTCTGCGGGATAATTATATTCACATTGGCTTTTCTTTTCGGAGATAAATAATTGGGGATATTCTCGCAGTTCAGTCCGAAAGCACTGAGTCCTACCGATGACGCTTACTATTATCCGGGCGGCTCGTTTTATGGTGGCCTGCCGTTCACTGAGTCGGGGATGCCGATGGCCTCCGATACGGCAATGCGTTTAATCACGGTGCAAAACTGTGTTCGTGTCCGCGCTGCTACGATGGCACAACTTCCGTGTCATGTTTTCGAGAATTTAGGGAATGATGATTTCAGGGAAGCAACAGAATTACCGCTTTATAAACTGTTAAATGATCAGCCTAACTCATGGATGCAGTCTCCTATCTTTTGGGCGATGGTTGAAGCATTCGTCTGTATGAGAGGAAATTTCATTGCCTATAAGATAGGACTTCCCGGAAGACCTGTATTAGAGCTTATTCCCATTACAGATAAAGTGACTAAGATTGTCCAGAATCCCGACTACTCATTAACTTATTATGTCCGCTTTAAAACTGGCGAAGAGCAACCCATATCACAAGACAAGATCATGCACATACGCGGATTGCTCACGTTTGACGGAATCAACGGCGTGAACCCTATCGAGTATTCCCGTGAGACTATCGGGCTTGGAACGGCAAGTACAAGGTTCTTATCCCGTTACTTCGGGAAAGGGATGCACCCCGGCGCGATTATCCAACATCCAATGTCTCTTGACCCTAAAACACATGCAAACTTATGGGATGCCTTTAAAAAGAAATACGCAGGACTTGGAAACTCACAAGACTTGATGCTGATTGATGAGGGGATGAAGATAGAGTTCCCTACTATCAAACTCGTCGATGCTCAATATCTTGAATTAATGAAAATGAATGAGGCGCAGATTTGTGGGCTTTTCCGCACGCCGCTTATGCTCATTCAGGCCGGGGAAAAAGAAACTACACATGCCTCCGCAGAACAGTTTTTCTTGAACTATTCCATTATGGGCGTCGCCCCCGACTGTCGGAATTATGAAAAGACAATTCAGTCAGATTTAATGACCGAAAAAGAACGCGAAAAATACTACGTCAAATTCAATATTGATGCCCTGCTGCGTGGTGATTTTAAAACCAGAATGGAGGGGCTGCAAATCGGGGTGAACACTTGTATTCTTAATCCTAACGAAGCAAGGAAGAAACTGGAATTTCCGCCATACAAGGGTGGGGAGGTCTTTAAAACTCGCACCTCAACGACAAAAGATGATGCAAAAAATCAACCCAAAGAGAACCAAGGGGAGCAGGCATAATGAAATTATTATCTGCGCTGCTCAATGAAAACAAGAAATGCACTAAATGCGAAGAATTAAAGCCACTAAGTGAATTTCATAAATCGAAATATAAACGGGATGGATTGGTCGCTCATTGCAAAACATGCGTCAAAGAAAAACACGCTGTTTATTATATCAACAATAAGGAAAAACTAAAAATTCAACATGAGAAATATTACGAAGAAAACAAAAATCACCTTCTTGAATTAGGACGAGAACGGTATCAGGAAAACAGAGAAAAGATTATTGAGCAGACGAAAATATGGCACCAGAAGCATCCCGAAAAAGCAAAGGCAGCAGTCGTTAAATGGAGAACCAATAACAGGGAGAAACAGTGCCAAGCAACAAAAAATTGGAAAAAGCGGAATCCAGACAAGGTGCGGGAACTTAAACGAGGGCAATATCAGAGATATAAACAGGACATCTCGTTTGTTCTTGCCGGACGAGTTTCTAACGCATTGAGATATTCACTAAAAAATAACAAGACGAAGGTGAAGGCGAACCGTAAGTGGGAAGAACTTATTGATTTCACAATCGACCAACTCAAGGCACATCTTGAGAAATTATTTACACCTGAAATGAATTGGGACAACTACGGAACCTACTGGCACATTGACCATAAAACACCAATCGCCGTATTCAACTTTGAAAGACCAGAAGATATTGACTTCAAGATTTGTTGGAGCTTAAAAAACCTACAACCATTAGAAGCCCACGAGAACATGAGCAAGAACGACAAAATAGACAAACCATTTCAGCCATCATTGGCGATAGCGGTTTAGAAGGGAGGAAAAAATGCAGCTTAATTACAGAAATGAACGGAATGCACGGTTTATCGCGGCGGCTTATGGTAAGCCCTTAGATAAGCCTGATTGGTATAAAATTGAATCTGTATCTGATGATGAAGCAGACATCCTTTTATACGATTATATTGGTTGGCCGTTTAACCCGGCTAATGATTTTGTTCGTGCGCTTGCTAGTTTGAAACAGAGCAAAATTATTATTCGCATAAATTCTCAAGGCGGCGATGTTTTTGATGCAAATGCAATCCATAACGCGATTAAAGCACATCCATCTAAGCCAATAACAAGAGTTGAATCATTATCTGCTTCCGCCTCCTCTTATATCTCAATCGCCGGTAGTAAAAGAGAAGCATATAAAAATACCATGTTTATGATCCACGAACCGATGACGGGAATCTACGGCAATCAGTACGACATGGCCGATGGCAGGGATGTTCTCGGCCAGATCAGTGACATCATGGTTGATATGTATGCAGACAATACCAACGTCGGCAAA
>JBDKUG010000093.1:0-2754 GCA_039679815.1 Smithella sp. | reverse complement strand
GAAAAACCACGACCGCATATTCGATAATGGGCCTGTTGCCAAAATTGACAGGCAAAATAGTCGAAGGAAACATCTTCTTTCAGGGAAAGGATTTGACGACAATCCCGGAAGACGAGATGAGAAAAATCCGGGGCAATCAGATTTCAATGATATTCCAAGATCCGATGACGTCCCTGAACCCCATTCTCACCGCCGGGGACCAGATTGCCGAAGTCCTTGAAATCCACGGTACCGCAGACAAAGAAGAAGCTCTTGCAAAAGCCGGGGATATGCTCGAAATGGTCGGAATTCCACGAGAGAGAATGCATGAGTATCCTCATCAGTTTTCCGGTGGAATGAAACAGCGTGTCATAATCGCAATCGCCTTGGCATGCGATCCCAAGCTGTTAATCGCCGATGAACCTACTACGGCGCTGGATGTGACAATCCAGGCGCAGGTTCTCAGAATGATAAAAGAACTCAAGACAAAGCTTAATACCGGCTTGATCCTGATCAGCCACAATCTCGGAGTTGTAGCTCAGATATGTGAAAATGTCGCAATCATGTATGCCGGGAAAATCATTGAATACGGGCCGCTTCGTCAGGTATTTGAAAATCCCCTTCATCCGTATACCGAAGGCCTCTTAAATTCCATTCCCCGAATAGAACTTGACAAGACAAGGCTTTCTCCAATCAGGGGAACGATGCCCGATCCCTCGATTGTACCGCAAGGATGTATTTTCAGGCCAAGATGTCCTTACGCCGAGGATATTTGCGCAACCAAAGCACCACACATCACTGAAAAGTCCAACAGAAAAGTTATGTGCCTGATGTACGAAGGAATAATTGCCAATAAAATGAGGACTGAACATGCATGAACGATCTGGCGCCGAGCCGATATTGCAGGTAAGGAACCTAAAAAAATATTTCTACACCCCGAGGGGAAATCTTCATGCGGTCGATGACGTAAGCTTCGAGATTCAGGAAGGCGGTACGCTGGGGGTCGTCGGAGAATCGGGATGCGGCAAGACAACCACAGGAAGAGCCATTCTCCGGCTGATAGAACCTACGAGCGGATCCATACTCTTCAATGGTACGGACATTGTCTCCCTGGACAAGCACAGGCTCAGGATGATGCGCGAAAAAATGCAGATCATTTTCCAGGATCCCTACTCCTCGCTCGATCCGAGAATGACCGTCTCCGGCATAATCGCGGAGCCTCTCATCATCCACAGGCGTGTCTCCGGCAAGAAAGAACTTGTAAAGCATGTTCAGAAGCTGATGGAAATGGTTGAACTTGAGGATCGCCTCTATTCGGCATATCCGCACGAACTCGATGGAGGAAGGCGCCAGCGGATCGGCATTGCCCGTGCACTCGCCCTGGAACCAAAATTCATAGTGTGCGATGAACCTGTCTCTTCCCTCGATGTATCCGTTCAGGCGCAGATACTCAACCTGATGCAGGATATTCAGGACCAATTGGGTCTCACCTACATGTTCGTCACCCATGATATGGCGGTGGTCAAACACATCTCCGATGAAATTGCCGTGATGTATCTTGGCCAGATCATTGAGAAATCACCGGCAAAGGAGTTGTTCAAACACCAGTATCATCCGTACAGCCGTGCGCTCATCTCTGCAATTCCGAAAATCGACTCGAAAAGCAGCGATACATCGACCATCCTTCGGGGTGAAATCGGCTCTCCGATTGAGCCAAAACCCGGTTGTAGATTCGCCCCGCGATGTGAATACTGCATAGATAAGTGCCTCAGCGAGAATCCGCTCTTCAAAGCCGTCAGCCCCGGAAGATATGCCGCGTGCTGGAGAGCAGAGGAAATATAGAAGAGGAGAGAATATATGGATTTGTCTGCCGCAAAGAGTTCTCTGTGGGACATCATCGATAAAAGAAAAAATGAGATTGTCGGCCTATGTTCCGATCTCATAAGGATACCGAGCGAAAATCCGCCGGGGAACGTCGACGAAATCGTCTCATTTATATCTCAATTTCTCGCAAAAAACGGCATTGAAAGTCGTATCACCGGTCCAGCACCCGAATATCCCAACATTATCGCCGGAATCGGGAAAGGCCCCGTATTGCTCTTCAACGGCCATTGCGACGTTGTTCCCGCCGGAGACCGCGCGCGATGGAACTTCGATCCATTTGGAGGTGAAATTACCTCGACAACAATCAGGGGCAGGGGCACTTCAGATATGAAATGCGGCCTTGGTGCCGCTCTCTTTGCCATGAGCCTGTTTGCACAGGGGAAAATTCCGCTGGGAGGGAGACTCGAAATACACATTGTCCCCGATGAAGAGACGGGGGGTGCCAACGGAACAAAATGGCTTGTCGAAAACGGGTATGCCGACAACGCATTCGCATGCATTGTCGCGGAACCAACATCCAGTGATACATGCGAAGTAGGCCAAAAAGGTCAGATCAGAATTCATGTGACTGCACAGGGAAAGGCTGCTCACGGCAGTATCGGCAATTACGTGGGAGAGAATGCCATAATGAAAGTCGCCACCCTCCTGAGCCGAATTGAGGAACTCCGTTCCATGAAAGGCGTATACTCCGAATCGCAAACCCAAGTGTTGTTCGACTCCAAAAAGATCGCGCAGGAAAAGCTCGAAAGACCGCATGTGGAGGATGTGATCGATCACGTCACGGTAAACCCCGGCATAATCAAGGGGGGAATAAAAATAAACATGGTGCCGGATCTTTGCGAAGCGGATATCGATGTAAGAATTCCGATAGGCCTTCCAGCAAAGAAAGTG
>JBDKUG010000109.1:0-10715 GCA_039679815.1 Smithella sp. | reverse complement strand
TACAGCCTTTATCTGCTATGAATCAGCGTACATAAGGAGGGCATGATGGGACCATTGGGCGTATTAGCAGGAACAATTATGATGGAAAGAAGCGAGCTTCTCCAGAAAGGACACCGGAAGAACATACGTAATCAATACGGGGAAGTGCTTTTGACGGTAACCGATCATATCATCTTTATTGTACGTCACGGCAATGATCCCGCCGAATATATCCTGCCGCACAGGATCAATCATCGTGCGAACCTTCAGGCACTGAAAGACTTGAGCGTAACCGAGGTGATCGGTATCAACTCAACCGGATCGCTGAAGAAGAACCTGTATCCGGGCATGATCGTCATTCCCGACGATTTTATCACGCTCATGGCCACACCTACCATTCACCAGGATAAAGCCACGCATATTACACCGTCTTTAAATGAATCCGTTCGACAGAAACTGATTACGGCGGCCCGGAACAGTAACCTGGACGTTGTGGAAACAGGGACCTACTGGCAGGTTATGGGCCCGCGCCTGGAAACAAAAGCGGAAATCCGGATGATGGCAAACTATGCCGACATCGTTGGCATGACCATGGCCAATGAAGCCGTCATCGCTCTGGAAATGGGTCTGCCTTACGCGTCAGCCTGTTCCATTGACAATTACGGCAACGGTCTGGTGGAAAAACCGCTGAGCATGGAGGAAATCATCACCGGAACACGTAAAAACGCGGATATGATGATGAGGCTGCTGGAACGGTATGTCGAAGGGATGTTGTAGCGCTGAACATCGAGGAGATTATTTGTCTGCTTCGGAGGCAACTGATTTAACCAGTACTTTATCGACCCGGTTGCCTTCCATATCCACGATTTCAAATAAATGGCCGCCTGCCGGAAAGATCCTCTTCCGGTTGTGCAAGAAGGAAAAGCGCTGTTTAGACGTACACCATCGTCACAGCCTTTTAAGCAGAATATTTTCCGGCATCTGGTCAATGGTTCTTCCAAACGACTCCAGAGAGGCGGACAATGCGTCAAATTCCGGGGCATGGATGAACGGCAGGGTATTTTGCCCCCGTTTTTCCATCGCTTCCACCACATACTGGATCGTCAGTCTGTCCGGATCCAGCGCCGGCTGATATGCCGGGTCTGTGCCTTCTTCACTCTCTGCTGTCGCAAGAATATTGCTTTCGACCAGTTCAGAGAGAATATCGTTGACAAAACGGATCGGGATTTCCAGTCGGTTTGATATTTCACCCGCGGTTAACGCCTTATCTCCCGCACGGAAATTAGCAATCAGGTGATGCGTGATCAGAAGGGCCAGCAGTGTCCTCAGGCGATGGCTGGCCCCAAGCGCGTCCGGTTCAAATTCATAGGTATCCACATTCTGGTGGGCAAAGGAAAGCTCCGCGCCGAACAGGACGATCAGCCAGCTCAGTTGAAGCCATGCCAGAAAGAGCGGAAGCGCCGCAAAACTGCCGTATATGGCGTTGTATTTTACGACACCGACCTGGAACGTGATGTAAAACCACTGAACCACCTGAAAGATTGTTCCTGTAGTGATTCCAGCGAACAGCCCCGAAGAAAAACGCACCCGTGTATTGGGCATGAAAACATAAAGAAATGTGAAAAGACCCCACATCAGCGTATAGGGAAAAAATTCCAGCAGGAAAAAGACCACGGGCCGGAAGCTACCCAGAACGGTGAACTTTTCCATAATCATGGCAACCTGTGTGGAAACAAAGACCGTCACTCCACCGGAAATGATAAGGATCACCGGACAGATCAGCATGAGCGACAAATAATCGGCAAACTTCCGGCTGAGCGGGCGGTGTTTTTTGACGCCCCAGATATCGTTGAAGGAATCTTCAACCTGGCCCAGAACCTTGAGAACAGCCCAGAAAAGCATAATGACGCCGACCCCCGCCATCAAGCCACCCTGCGTGTTTTCAAGCAGGGAATGGGAAAACTGGATGACATTGGCCAGAATATCCTCATGACCCGCAAGTTTTTCGCGCAACTGTTTTTCCAGAATTTTTTCAAAACCGAACCCCTTGGCAATACCGAAGGCCATGGCCAGGATCGGCACAATTGAAATCAGCGAATAAAAGGTCAGGGCCGATGCGCGCAGCTGGCACTTGTCTTCATCAAAGCCGCGCACTGAAAGGATCACCACCCTCAGCAGATTCAGAAAAAAGGACTTCACGGGGGAAAGATGCTTCCTCTGGATGCGCCAGACATCCTGTTTAATGAAATTCACCGCCTTTTGGTGCCTTTTCCCGATGCCCTTCATTTAGCCCCCTGTGTGATTTCTCTTATCTGTCTTTTGCGGTTCAAACGGATTTCCTATGATGCCGGCTGATCAAAGCCTGCATGTCTGAAATTCCACAGGCTCCAGAATGATTATCTTCCGCCTTTTGAGGTATTCCGGAAAACCATACAGACGTTTCCCCGTGTACTCCATCACCACGGCGTCAGCCGGGCAGTTATTCAGGCAGCCAAAGCAGGCCACACATCTCTCCCGATCCACAAATTGCTTCTCCGGATGGATCGCATCAACCGGGCATTGTTTGACACAGGTCCGGCAGCCGATGCATTTCTCACCATCAACCGTGTGTTTCCTGATCGCTTTCTTGTTGAGCCAGATCAGAGGCAGCGTCCGCACGACTTCTCTTGCCGATATTTCCGATTCATAAATAATCGATTCCCCGCGGCTGATTTGCGCAAGCACCTGTTCTGTAAAACTGCGTACCTGCGCATAAGTAGATGCATCAGGCAGATGTTCTGCCGCGCGTTGATTGGCGCTGTCCCAGGTGGGCGTGGGATAAGATGGAATGCTGCGTAATGCGATCATCCCCACGGCCGCGCCGCCGGCGTCGTCCAGCAAATGAAGGGCGTGACACAAAGCATTGTGCTGATTTCCCTCCGGTCCTCCGAATGAGACGAACGCCGCCACAGGTATGCCTGTAAGCTTCGGCATTGCTGCCAGAAAACTGCTGACATTTGGCGGAATATCATAATAGAAAACAGGGGAACCCATTATAATCAGGTCAAATTCCGTAATGCGTTTTTTATCAAACGTCCGCATATCCGCCAGAACCGCCGCGATTCCCTTTTCCTTCAGGATACAGGCAATCAGTCTTCCATAGCGGCTGGTAAATCCTGTCTGGCTGTAACACAAAACCAGCGCACGTTTCGGGTTTCGGATTTTAAACTCCCGCGGGAGGGCCTGTCCGCTTTCTGGAAACGACAACGGCAGGCTTAAAGCGATGCATGCAATTAAACTTTTCTTAATAAAATCTCGTCTGGTATTCATATTTTTTTTTACCCGGCCTTTCCATTTGTTGGTCATTGACCTTCATGGTCTTCTTTCGCAAAAGTGATTTTCAGTTCGTAAACTCCGGTATCCAGATGTGTCGTCATGGGATGGCCTGATTTGGAAAACACCAGCATCATCGGCTTATTGCTCGACAGCACGTCTGCCGTGAATCCAGCTATGTTTTTCTCTTTTGCGATGCGGATCAGGTATCGCAAAAGAAATGTGCCGATGCCCCGTGACTGCCAATCCTGATGGGTCGTAAAAGCCACCTCGGCATACCTGGTGTTCGGGTTATTGATATACCGTCCGACGGCCACAATCCTCTCGCGGCCCTCTGGCTCCTCTTTGCCGATAACCGCAGCGATGGCCATTTTATCATTATAATCAATGGCGGCAAACGGCATGGCTACTTTATGGGAGAAGGATTTCAGGTTCTGAAAGAACCTTGTGTAGACGGCCTGCTCCGGCAGTTCATAAATCAGATCCTGAATAGCACGCTCATCCGTTGCTTTGACCGGACGGAAAAATATTGGAGTGCCTTTCTTGTCAACCCAATTGACTTCATATTCTTTCGGATACAAAACTACCGGCAGCATCTGATCCCGGTATATATAGCCCTGCCTTCTGGCCGCTTCCAAAAGCTCGTCGCGGAAATCGGGATGAGCGATGTTGATGAGCATCATGGCCCTTTCCCGAATGGACTTTCCATGCAGATAAGCAATGCCGTATTCTGTTACGACATAATGGATATCTCCCCGTGTCACAACGACGCCGCTGCCCGACGATAGATAAGGCACAATGCGTGATATTTTGCCGTCTTCCGTCGTGGAGGGCAGCACCATAAGGGATTTGCCGCGCCGGGACATGGCCGAACCGCGTACGAAGTCAACCTGCCCGCCTATGCCGCTGTAAAATTCAAAACCCAGTGAATCCGAACAGACCTGTCCGGTCAGATCAACGGTAAGCGCAGAATTGATGGACACCATCCGATCGTTTTGAGCAATCACATACGGATCGTTGACATACTGACACGGACGAAACTCAAAAAGCGGGTTATTGTGCACATAATCATAAAGACGCCTGGTGCCCATGCAAAAAGACGCAACCACTTTTCCCGGGTGAAGTGATTTTTTCCGGCAGGTCACCACACCGCCCTCAATCAGGTCGATCAGGCCGTCGGTAAACGTTTCCGTATGAACGCCCAGATCTTTCTTATTGGCAAGATACGGAAAAACGGAATTAGGAATTTTACCTACACCGGTCTGAATAGTGGACTCGTTGTCGATCAAATCGGCAATCAGTTTTCCGATCGATTGAGCGATATTGTTCGGCGACTTCTGATCAAATTCCAGAAGCGGTGTATCACTTTCTACAAACGCAGAAATCTCACTGACATGCAGGAAGCTGTCGCCCAGCGTCCTGGGCATATTGGAGTTGACTTCCGCCACCACGTATCTCGCCACTTCTGCAGCCGTCTTGGTGATATCGACCGAAATCCCCAGGCTGACGTAGCCGTTCAGATCCGGCTTAGATACGGTAATGAGGGCGACATCAATAGGCATGGCGCCCCGCTGCATCATCAGGGGCACTTCCGAGAGAAAGATAGGCGTGTAATCGGCACGGCCATCTTTGATCGCCGAACGGGCGTTTGAGCCGATAAAAAGAGCGTTATGCCGGAAGTGTTCCGTGTAAATGTCCGTTGTGTAATCGGTGAGCCCCAGGTCGAGAAAGTGAATCAACTCCACGTCTGCAAGGTTTCTTCCCATCTCCAGGAGAGTCTTCACCAGTAATTGCGGCTCTCCGCAGGCGGATGCAATAAATATCCGGGCTCCCCTTTTGATTCTGGACAAAGCCGTTTGAGCATCGGTCAGTTTCTGTTTATAGGACTCCTGCCAATTGAGGATCATATCGATCACCCTTTCTCCCGTTCACGAAAAAGATCAATACTCTTCATCCACGTGATGGATTGCCGGAAATTTGAAATCCTGGAAACAAACGGCCTTAAATGTTATCCGATCAACCACCTCGTAACAAGCTGTCGGGGCATGAAATGAACGCTTTTATATCGCAGCAAGCTGAGGAGAATTAACACGCGTCCCGAGTAAGCGGGATTAAAAAGCGCCAAGCTGACAGGGTTTGACTTTTATTTTGAGATTCTCACAGGCGGCACACACGTCGAGGCGTTTGATTTTGAGCCTGTCTGCAATCTCCCAGGCTGCCAGGCAGGGAAGCCTGTTGTCGATCGTCGCCTTCCGTATGGCTGTTTCAAGATCCGTTGAAACACTCGCAGCGGCCGGAACACTCTTTTGTTTGCTGTCAAAGCCAAAAAGCCCCAGCTGGCATTGAACAATATTGAAATTGAGCAGGTCAATCCCCACACCGATCTCACCGAGCGACGCGTTTGTTTTTTGAGCTATTTTCTCTGCCGCCCTGCAGGCAATATTGTTGTCTCTGGCCTGCTTGATGATTTCCTGCTTCAAATCTTCCCGCACCTTTGTGCCTTCCGGATGCTTCTTAAAATATTTCCCCTTGTCCTGATGTGCCATGGTTTTGTCCTCTTCTTTCAAAATGTAATGATGTCGTAAAATACGCCAGAGGCAAGACGCGCGAGCCTTGGAGGAATAAGGCCTGCCGTGCGCAGGCCTCAGTGACGAGAGATGATGCGCGACAAAACATATGGTGTTTTTGACGGCGTCATCAGTATTTCATGTAGTGGAACGGCTCTATTGCCGACAAAGCCTCCGTATCAAGGGTTTTAAATCCGTTTTTCTCCAGCAGTTTTTCCGTCTTTTCGATCTGATCCACATCAACGACAAATACAGCCTTTTCCGAACATTCCAGCACAAAGCCGCAGGCATCGTTGATATTAATGCCTTCGCGATAGAGAAGCTGCATCAATTTATTCAGACCGCCCGGCTTATCGGGAATCAGCACGGCTAAAACATTTTTCAGGTGAACCGTCATGCCGGCTTCCGTCAGCACTTTCTCTGCATGTTTCGGTTCATCGACGATCAAATTGATTACCCCGGACGAACCGGCAGTCGATATGGTTGTCGCCCGGATACTGATTTCTGCCTTGGCCAGAACCTCGGTGACATGGGCCAGCTGCCCCGGTTTATCTTCCGCAAACACAGAAAGCTGATATGAAATCATATTTTCCCCTCGATTCTCATCCATCTATTCAGTTATCTGTAAAAAACCCATTTCCCCTGTTTCTCTATCTTAATTACCAGCAAATTTCATCTTCCAGCCAAATTATGATTTGTATCTTTTTTACAATTATACCTGTGTTTTATCAAGACAAATCTGGAATCAAACCTGTACATGGGGGGTCATCTTTTTCATTGACTCTCCGTTTCCATTTCGACAAGGCTCCCGCTGCCACAATACTTTTCCCGAAGCTTCGGCTTTTCAATTTTTCCGGTAGGATTCCGCGGCACATGATCAAATATGATTCTGCGCGGACGCTTGTAGCGCGGCAGTGCGGCACAGAACTGCATAAGCTCGGCTTCAGAACTGGAAAAACCCGGCTTAAGCTCAATGATCGCAGCGGTGATTTCCCCTAAACGATGATCGGGAAGGCCGATCACCGCCACATCCTTGATCGCATCATGAGTGCGTAAAAAATCTTCGATCTGTACCGGATAAATGTTCTCACCGCCGGTGATAATTACGTCTTTTTTACGGTCAACCAGGTAGATAAAGCCATCTTCATCCATCCGCGCCATATCTCCCGTGAACAGCCAGCCGTTTTTGAGGATTTCTGCAGTGGCTTCCGGATTATTGTAATAGCATTTCATGACTCCCGGACCTTTTACGCAAAGCTCGCCTACAGCGCCCTGATCCACCGGTTTGCCATTTTCATCCACAATCTGAACTTCCCAACTGTAACCGGCTTTTCCGATCGCGCCGACTTTGTGGATATTTTCAATACCGAGATGCACGCAGCCGGGACCGATCGATTCCGACAGGCCGTAGTTGGTGTCGTAATCGTGTTTCGGGAAAAACTGCTTCCAGCGTTTGACGAGACTGGGCGGAACCGGCTGCGCACCAATGTGCATCAGCCGCCACTGATCAAGCTTGTAGTTGGCAAGCTTGATATCTCCGCGTTCGATGGCATCCAGGATATCCTGCGCCCATGGAACCAGTAGCCAGACTATGGTTATCTGCTCCTCTGATACTGCTTTGATGATCCATTCCGGCTTCACGCCCCGCAGTAGAACTGCCCTGCTGCCGGCAAGGAAGCTGCCAAACCAGTGCATTTTTGCACCTGTATGGTACAGCGGCGGAATACAGAGAAAATTGTCATCTCTGGTTTGCCTGTGGTGATTCATTTCAACCTCACACGATATCATCAGCGCACGGTGTGTGTGCAGAATCGCTTTGGGAAACCCGGTGGTTCCGGATGAAAAATATATGGCTGCGTCATCGTCATCGGAAAGGTTGACTTTCGGCGCCGCAGAGGAACAGCAAGCGGTGAGCGCATAATAGCTTTCTGCGAAAGCGGGGCGCTCCACGCCCAGAAAAAGCTTAATTTTTATTTTCGGAATCTGCTCCCGGATCGCATTGACTCTCTCGGTAAATTCCGGTCCGAAAATCAAAACGTCACATTCAGCAAGATCAAGACAATATTTTATTTCATCTTCCGTGTAGCGATAATTAAGGGGTACCGCGAGCGCACCCGTCTTCAAAATACCAAAATAAACAGGCAGCCATTCCAGGCAGTTCATAAGTAAAATTGCAACTTTGTGCCCTTTCTGCAAGCCTCTCCCCAGTAAAAAATTGGCAAATCGGTTGGCTTTGTCGTCAAACTCGCGCCAGGTCATTTCCCGCCTGTATCTCTTTTCGGGATTGGTTTCGACAAGTTCGTAATCCTTCCAGCTCGCGCTAATTTCTTCAATTTCCGGATTGATTTCAACCAGGCTGATTTCTTCGTCATACAGGGCTGCATTATGTTCGAGAATTCTGGTAATCGGCATTTATTTTTTCATTCCTTCTGATTTTTTGTTGTTACGCTCCGACATTACGCGGGAATTTTAACACTTAAGCAACACGCCTGATAAAGAGCATGTTTATGGGCGCTTGAGTATAGAAATTTCATTCTTGTATGTCAATGAAATATAGGCCGGTGTAGCGAGTTCATATTTTTAAAATCATTATTTTGTGCTACATTGCCGGCAAAATAGAGAATGAATAGAAAAACGTGCTGTAAAAGGAGATATTCCCATGTCTGTTTCAAAGGAAATTAAATACTTTTTTATAAACTCCATGCTGTCTTCCGTGATCTATTTTCTGCTGAATCTCTATACGAAAACCATACACGTTCATCTTGAAAATGCTGAGATGGTCCTCAAGCATGCGGAAAACGGGGGACGGGTAATTATCGGCGTCTGGCATCAGCGCTTTTTTGGAGGTTTTTTTGTTCCCCCGATGTTAGATTTGACCCCATGCATCATGATCAGCCAGAGTCGTGATGGAGATTTTATTTCCAGGATCGTCCAGAAAATCGGATGGAAACCTGTCCGGGGATCGAGTTCCCGGGGTGGCACGCAGGCTCTTCGAGCGATGGTGAAAGGACTCAGGAAGGACCCCATCGGAGTCCATATTGTTGACGGCCCTAACGGACCACCCCGCGTCATTAAGCCGGGTCTAATCGCCTTGGCCCGGAATGCTGACGCAGTGATCGTTCTTGGCCTTGTTTCTTATGAAAAAGCATGGACAGCGAACAGCTGGGATCGTTTCATGGTTCCCAAGCCATTCAGCAGAATTCTTGTCCGATTCGGCTCAACCTTTTTGGTTCCTGACAAAATGAACGATGATGAGTTTGAATCACTCCGAAAAAAAGTGGAAGACGCCCTGATCCAGGAACAGGAAGCAGCACATCATTTCTGGGACAAATAACCGGAGAACCTCCGATGGATATGATCATATTCAACCACCTCGCCACAAACTGTCGAGGCATGAAATGAGCGTTATTATATCGCAGCAAGCTACGGAGCATTAACGCTAGTCCCGCGTGAGCGGGATTCAAGGCATGATCCATTGAATCATGCCTTGCCGCAGATTATTCCTATGATCTCCAGAAAACGGTCCATTTCCTCATCTGTGCCGATGGTCACCCGAAGGAAATTGTCAATCCTGGGCTTATCAAAATATCGCACAAGAATTCCTTCTTCCCTCAATCGTTGAAACAGGATGCGTCCGGGATACTGCGGACTGCTGATAAAAACGAAATTCGCCTTTGAAGGAATGACGCGAAAGCCAAAATCGTTGAGCTTTGCCGATACACGTTCCCGGGTCCGGATAATTTTCGATCTTGTTTCCTGAAAATAAGCGTCGTCCTTAATGGCTGCAAGCGCTCCGGCCTGGGCAAGGCGGTCAACCGTGTAGGAATTGATCGAATCTTTCACCCTGATGATGCCTTCGATCAGTTCTTCGCTCCCCAATGCGTACCCCACCCGCAATCCTGCCAGCGAATGTGATTTGGACAACGTCCGGATGACCAGCAAATTTGAATAATCGTCGATCAGGCAGGCAGCGGATTGACCGCCGAAATCAATGTACGCCTCATCAATAATGACTACGCGATCTTCATTCCTTTTCAGGATCTTCCTGATGTCTGTATGCGATAATAACTTCCCTGTAGGCGCGTTCGGATTGGCGATGATGATTCCTCCATTTTTCTGAAAGTAATCTTCAACAGAAACATCAAATTCATCATCGACCCCAATCAACCGGTAAGGAATATTAAAAAACTGCGCATAAACCGGATAGAAACTGTACGTTACCTCCGCAAAAAGCACCGGGGGTCCCTCCGATTCAAAAAAAGCGGGGAAGGAAAACGCCAGCACTTCGTCGGAGCCGTTGCCGATAAACACATTTTCCCTCTTGAGGCGAACGTACCGGGCAATCGCATCTCTCAGCTCATCACCTGACGGATCAGGATAAAGCCGTAGTGTGTCACTGGCGGCAAGTTTGATGGCGTTGATGGCCTTGACAGAGGGCGGATAAGGGTTTTCATTGGTGTTCAACTTAATATACTTGCGGTCTTTCGGCTGTTCTCCGGGAATATAAGGCTTGATGCTTTTTGCCGTTTTACTCCAGTATCTGCTCATGTCCATTCATCCGTATTCTTTGATTATTGAAAACTTATGAATCTTAAATATAAGAAATATTGAGAAATTTCCATGTATATTTTGCACACGTCCGGTAACATCTGCCATGATAAATTAAGAGATGAACTCTGACTGAATCTTATGGTATACATACGTTGAGCAGGTCAGGCAATGAATGCTTTTTATTGCTGGCGCAAAATAAATTCAGGAGGAACAGGATGAAAGCAGTGTATCCCCACAAAGATCGGCGACGTCATGATCAGGTCGTATTCATCGAACGACGCAAAGGTAAGATTTGGATGTACGGTG
>JBDKUG010000036.1:0-1529 GCA_039679815.1 Smithella sp. | reverse complement strand
AAAACAGCATTGATGAGGCCTGGCTTGATATGACCGGGACGGAGGGGCTTTTCGGCAGCCCCCTGAAGGCCGCAAAGCGTATTATGGATGAAATAAAAGACCGGCTGGGGCTTCCGTGCTCAATCGGAATCGCCGAAAACAAATTCCTTTCAAAAATGGCCGCCGAGATGAAAAAGCCTCTCGGCATCACGGAACTATGGGAACGTGATATTCCAGCTAAGCTCTGGCCATTGGCTGTAAAAGAAATGTATGGCGTCGGCGCCAAAACAGCTGAAAAGCTGAACCGCATGGGAATAAAGACGATAGGTGACCTGGCAAAGTCCGATGTGAATCTCATTGTCAGAGCTTTCGGGAAGGGCGGGAGTGAAATGCATCTGCATGCCAACGGGATGGACGATTCCCCTGTTACGGCCCGCGAGGATGATGACATGAAGTCCATCGGACGCTCAACGACATTGCCGGAAGATATCTCCGACGTCGAGAAAGCAAAGCTGGTTCTGATGGAGCTTGCCGATGATATCGGCATGACGGCAAGAAGGCATGACAAAAAGGGTCGTACGGTTCATATCACCCTGAAATATTCTGATTTCCGGGTGGTCACGAAACAGGCAACCATACCGGCAACCTGTACCACCATGGAAATATACCAGGCCGGCTGTTACCTGCTTGAACAAAATTGGAACAAGTCCCATCCGGTGAGACTGATCGGGATAAGCCTCTCCGGGCTCCATGAAGACAGCGTTTCGGATCAGCTGTCGCTTTTTGACCAAATGGAAAGCAATTCCGCAAAAGATAAAAGCAGACAGATTGACGAGGTCATGGACAAAATAAGAAACAGGCACGGAACCGAAACTATAACATTCGCCACACTGGTGAAGAAAGAAAAAGACAGCAAGGGGTAGTCTGAAGCAAAAGGTTAAGACAACTCTGGTGGTAACTTTTAGTTATTTTTACTAGACAGGTCTAGTAAAAATAATAGACATATCTAATTTTCTATATACTGTCGCCAATCAACAATAAAACAGTTCCTGCCGATAATGGAGCGTGTTTTCATTCATTCCGGTCGGGCGCGATTTAGCAAGTATTTAGTGTTATGTGCCCGGAATTGAAGAAATAAACTATTTGCGGAACATCTTTGCTGATAGTATGTTGCAGTCATTAAAGATAATTCCATCAAACAGATTATATCGTTATTAAAAGGACCAAATTGCTTTTGCAGTCGGATTATGAGGTAAAACAATGGCACCCGAAAAAGAAAAAATTGTGCAAGCGTCGAAAGGGGAGGTGATTTTATACAAAAATCATCTGGAAGTCCGTCTGGAAAAAGATACGGTTTGGTTGACACAGAAACAGATGTCGGAATTATTCGATACCGAAAGAAGCGTTATAACAAAGCATCTACGCAACGTTTTGAAAACAAAGGAATTAAATGAGGAATCAGTATGTGCAATTTTTGCACATACTGCCGCAGATGGAAAGACATACAAAACAAATTATTACAATCTTGATATGATCATCTCAGTGGGTTA
>JBDKUG010000248.1:0-9210 GCA_039679815.1 Smithella sp. | reverse complement strand
TCAATGGAAGCTTGCCGCAACGGAAGATGGATGCCAGATACATACAAGCGATGTTGCCGGCAAAGATTATATCGCGGCAAAAGCCACATGTGTTATCCCCGCCAGAATGGAGGTCATCGGCGTAATTCTCAGAGATATACCGAATTACCCGGAATGGATGGAAGATTGCAAAGCTACAAAAATCCTGAAAACAGTGGACGACGAAAAAGATGTTTTTATATTCTGGCTGCGTCAGCATGTTACGATGTTTCCGGACAGGGATATGGTGCTGAAAAGCAAAACGATCATCGATATGAAAAACGGCCGCAGCCTTGTTTATGCTGATTCGACCAACGAAATTCCCTTCGACGCGGGCAAAGGATATGTCCGAATGCCCTCGTTTCATTCATTGTTTACCATTGAATGGATTGACCGGGAACACACCCGGGTAACTTTTATGGTGGATCCGGATCTTGGCAAAGGATTACCATCGTCCATTGCCAACAGCGTGATCAAAACGAACCCGTATAAAACGTTAAAGAAAATGATGAAAATGGCAAAAAAGAGCCAATATATTGAGGCGGCTGCAACATCTAAATATCGTAAGTATGTTGAAGAAGATCTCAAAAAGAATTATGTTAAATAATATCTCTGAAACATCTTTTTTTTAAGAGCCTGGATAGCATTCCCTTACAAAGAGTATCACTAAAAAAATTTAATCATCCATCAGGTTCCTGGCTCCGTAAAGGATAGCCTCCATGACGGGCATATACTGGTAGAACAGCGGCTTCTCGCTGAGTTTGATTTCCCGGAGTTGCCGGGCAATGTCATGGTCTCCCAAAGTGAGTTCGGCCGCCTTGCCGCTCATGGATTTGCCGAATTCGACGGGATTCATGTAAATATTCGCCGCCAGGGGCACTCCGTCCTTCAGGGAGTAGGTTTTGAAGCGGTTTACCTTTTCCACGGCAGTCTTGAGTTGTTGACCCTTCAGGGTGAGGATGTTTTTCCCGCCCTCGGAGAGCGTACAGCCGAGCATGCCGTTTTCTCTTGCAAACGTGATGTCGGCGAGGAATTTGGGATATCCGTACATCTCGACACCGCCTATGCGCGCGCGCTCTGTCGTGACCGGGAGCTGCCAGACGTATGCCGTGAAGTATCTGCGTGCCATCATTCCCAGAACGGTGATGCCCGGAATGGCCTTTTTCCGGAAGGTGATGGGGAACGAGATAGAGAACTCGTTATATGGATCGATGTCCGTCCTGCGGTATTCGAAAGCGGTAAAAGCAACCAAAGTCCTGCCGACCATGGCCTCCACGGGGTGCATATCAGAATGGGGAAGAAGCTTTCGCACCTTGTCGGTGGCAGCGGTGTAGGTTGCCGTCATTGATGTGTTGTCATAGTAGAAAACCGGCAGCTTCCCTTGAAGGGACATGTCCGGCGTCATAATTTCCCATTGAACAACCCCTTTGAAAAAATCACCTCTGTTCATAGAACCTCCTCTCTTGTAAAAGCTTTCTGAATTTTTATGATATCCTCATTTGCTGGCATATTCCCTGGCAATCCGCCTGCTGAACAGGGTGCTCAGGGTCACGGCAGTCAACGGGAAAAAGCGGGTTAACCAATCCAGGATCTTTGCATCCGTTCCCACCAGAATACGCCTCTTGTTGCGCTTGATGCCGGAAATGATGATCTTCGCCGCATCGTCCGCTGTTGTCCGGAAGAGTTTCTCCTCGTAAAGGTTTGCGGCCGTCTCTTTTGTCAGGCCGAACATGGCCCGGTTTACTCGTCCGTTGCGGGCAATGTTGGTCTTGATGCCGCCGGGGTGGACACAACTGACATGGATGTTTGTCCCGTGCATCTCCTGTGCAAGGGTTTCCGTGTACCCCTTAACTGCAAACTTCGCAGAGCAGTATGGTCCGTTGTTGGGATTCGTAATGATGCCATTGATGCTGGATATGTTTACAATGTGCCCTTCCGGGCGTTTCTTCAAATAGGGCAGAAAGGCCATGGTTCCGTACACGACCCCCCAGAAGTTGATGCCCATGAGCCATTCGAAGTCTTCCATAGGAACGGTTTCCAGAAAATCACCCAGGGCAACTCCCGCGTTGTTGATAATAAGATCCACACCGCCGTGACGGCCCGCCGCCTCATCGGCGTACTGGAAGACCTGTTCGCGCCGGGAGACGTCCACAATATGGGTTGTCACCTTCACCTGGTTGCCGACGAGTTTTGCGGTTTCCTGCAGAGCCGGGTCATTGATGTCCGCAAGCGCCAGACTGCACCCTTCTTTTGCCAGATTGACGGCGAGCATCCTGCCGATGCCCGAAGCCGCGCCCGTAACGGCCGCGGTCTTGTTTTTGAGAATCTTCATTCCTCTTCATTCCCCCGGTTGTATTCACGCCTGACAGCCCTGAAAAAAGCAGCCTGTCGGTCTCATCAGATGCTGTTTGTGTCGATCTCCGAAACCCGCCTGATCATGGCAAGTTTTTTCATGGGAACCGAACCGAGAAGCGCCTGCACCATGCGCGCGTCGCGGTAGCGCTTCTCCTGGCCATAGTCCTTCATGTAGCCGTATCCGCCGAGAATTTGAACGCCATCGACTGTAGCCTTGCAGGCAAGCGCAGAAATGTGCAGAGCGGCTGCGCATAAGCGGGATTCGTATCCGCTTCGTTTTTGTTCCAACTCCAGGCACGATTGACAAACGCACATGCCAGCGACATCGGCTTTGATGGACAGGTCGGCCAGCATCATGGCGACTTCGCTCCACTGGACAATCGGTTTTCCACCCTGCTCGCGTCTTTGGGCATAGGCCAGCGCTTCGGAATAAGTGCCGCGTAAAATTCCGGAACTCATCGCCACTGCCGCGGCATTCATCTGGGGCACGACTTGTTCAAAATAAACAGGTCCCGCATTTTCTTCGCCAATCAATTGCACTCTGGCGCCCTGAAACGTTACATCCACTGCCGGACAGGCATGAAGCCCCAGCGTAAAGACAGGCTCGCTTTTCTCCACACCCTTGCCGTCAAGATCCACCAGAAAAAAGCTGTAGCCCGGTCCTTGACCCGTGCGCGCCCCAACGATGGCCCGATGAGCCAGATTACCCAAAACCAGAAGTTCAATCCTTCCTGCAAGGGTGTAGTCGCCGCCGATATTTTGCGCTACGGGTAGTGTATCGGTTGAAGCGGGATTGACGTAAACAGGAAAGGCTACCAGGCTGGCTTTGACGGCGGTGTCACCGGCAGACAAAGGCGCGGCCAGTTTCCCCGCTCCCGCAGCCATCAGAATTTTCTGAGAGAGCGCCTGTGTAAAAATGATACCGGCGGGCGATGCATCGACCTCGCTGATATTCTCAAGGATTGCACAAAGCGCCGCAATGCCAAAGTCCGTACCGCCCAGTTCCAGGGGAAGCGCAGCGTTCAGGAATCCCACCTCATGAATTTTCTTCAGGACATCCTCATAAAATTCACCGAAAGGATAGCGGTCGTGCTCGGCAACTTTCCCGGCCAGTTCCCTGACGGAAAATGACTGTGCCAGGTCGGCAAAAGGTTTCAGGTCGTCTGAGTTAAAATTGGACATAGCGTCTCCTTATTCGTCAAACACGTTCGCCTGAGGCACTGCGGGTGCGATGAGGCACTTAAATGCGTTGAGGCGATTGAGTTGGTTGGTTCCCTCATAAATCTGCAGAAGCTTGATATCGCGCAGCAGTTTTTCCGCGCCTGCATCCTGTCTCAATCCTCTCTGGCCCATCAGTTCGATAGCCATCTGGCAGTTTTTAACGCCCAGGTCTGTCCCCGCGAACTTTGCCACCGAGGCCCATCCTGAACAGCAGCGCTGGTCTTCCGGCTTTGCGTGATCGAAATACAGTTTGCCCATGACTCTGGATGTCACTCCCAAATCAAGGAAGGGAGAGATTACCTTGTCAAACCAGATGCGCGGCATGAAACGCAGGTATTGATAGACGGGTTTGATCTGCAGGATGCGGTACAGGCCACGCAGACTGTTGGCGTTGTTTGCCTCCGTGTAAGCCAGCCTTCCCAGAAGAACGTTTTTATGCATCTCGGCAAGCAGACATTGTGCCCACTCCTGATTGATCAACAGGCGGCCGTTTACTTTAGTGCTGGATGCGTATTGCAAGGCCGTTTCGAACGCGCCGCGTGCGACGCCAGTGCCGAAGGCACAAACACCCGGACGGGTGGCGGAAACCACATAATCGATATAGTGCTGGGAAACATCTCTGTTGGGCTGACTGGAATATTTCTTAACGAGAGCCGCGCTCATGATCACGTGGTCGTCGGGAATGAAGCAGTCCTCGAAAATGAGTACGCTTGCCGGGCAGGCCCTTTGCCCCATTTTGTTTTCATGCCCGCCAAAGGAAAACCCGCTGGCTCCGGTCTTGACGGCAAAGCCGATGTTTGTCTCGGAAGGCCGCCGGACATCTTCATAAGCAGAAAGAACTGTCCAGGTGGAAACGTGCCCCATTGAAATGAATACCTTGGTTCCGTTAACAATGTAGCCGCCTTCAACGCGTCTGGCGGTGCAGGTCACTCGGCCCTTGTCCAAGAGATCGACTTCTTCAACATCCGTTCCCGCCCCGGGCTCCGTGGTGGCCAGCGCCAGCAAACAGGGCTTGCCCGACTTTTCGCCGTCAATAACCTCCCTAAGAACCCTTTTGGAAATCCGCGCGTTGCCCGATGCGACGAGACCGGCCACCGCCAGGTAATGCACGCCGATGACGTTTGCAATGCCGGCACAGGCCGAGGCAACCTCTTCCAGGAAAAAGGAACTCGAAGGCATGTTGTATCCCTGCCCACCGAAAATTTTCGGAACCCACATCGTATAGAAGCCCCACCGGTTGGCCTCCTCAATCAGTTCCCAGGGAAGGAAATCGGGATCTTCGTGCGTGCGACGGTCAAGCTGGAGAGCAAGGGGTTTTGCCACTTCCTCATTGAACTTGCGGGCAATGGCTATGACCTCCCGGGTCTCCTTTACCATGTGTTTTGGCATTTGCGGGGCGTAGGGAAGACCGATATAGGAATCCTCAAATTTTGGAAAACGGGACAGCATTGATGCAACTTCTGACCTGGTTAACATGAAACCCTCCTGTTTTTACCCCGATCGTATCTGGTTACACCGCCGGATAAGGCGCATCGCTAAGATGTTTTTTTAAAAACCGGATCTGATCTCCTACGGTCTGTTGAAAATACGGTGGAACATACACATCAAAGTGACCGCATTGATAGATTATGAGTTCGCCTTTCGGCGCCTTCTTTGCCGCCCGGACTGCCGGTTTCACGGGGGTCGTAAGGTCATTGGCAGCAACCTGCACCAGCCAGGGGACACCCAGGCGTTTTGCCAGCCGTCCGGGAGAATAAAGCCCCACAGACAGGAAAATGCGCGCTGCTACCCGTTCATCCGGTTCAAATTCCGGGGGATAAAGTTTCTTCACTCCCTCCACCACACCGGGGGCCGTCATGGCGGCAAGATCGCCGGGAAAACCGATGGCGGGAACATAGTAGGGATTTCGCCGCAGCATCATGTACACCAGATCCCGCCAGGCGGCTGTCCCCAGTCGAATGGAATGGACCGGACCGCTTGCCGCCGCCGTTGCAAAGCCGTTCATGTGCGGCGCCTGTGATATAACGGCAACAATGTCGGGATCCTGATCCGTTGCTGCTATCTCCAGAACATGGCCTCCGCTGAATGATGTGCCCCAAAGGGCGATCCGATGTGAATCCACCTCCGGGAACTCTTTGGCAAACCGGATCGCGGCGCGCCAGTCCTGGTGCTGTTTTCTGATGTCGAGGATAAGCCGGGGGTTGCCTTCGCTACCGCCAAAATGCCGGTAGTCAAAAACCAGGGCATGGTATCCGACTCCGGCGAAGGCTTCAGCATACGCGTCGAGGCGCATTTCCTTGACCCCGCAGAACCCGTGGGCAAGAATGACGCAGGGGGCCTTGTCCATGCCGGGAGCTTTGAAAAACCAGCCCGCACATTTCGATCCTTCCGAAATGAATTGAATGTCCTGCCTGATCCCCATGAGCGATATCTCCCTTGCGCCGAACAATCTGACATTAAAGGTTTTCAGTTTCCTATCAAATCTTCTTGACTTTGACAAGAGTTATTGTCAGATTATTTTCATGAAAACGAAAACAATCCAAAATCGGGTCTACGGCGGTGTCGAAGCGAACCTGAGGGAAGAAGAGCGTCGGAAAAAGCTTATCGAAGCGGGGCTTGAAGCATTTGGGACCAGGGGCTACACAAAGACCAATATCAAGATGATCTGTGGGATTGCAGGCCTGACAGAACGTTATTTCTATGAGTCGTTCCATCATAAAGAGGATCTGTTGTGTGCCGTGTACCGTGAACTGATCGATGAGGGGCAGCGTGAGGCCATGGCAGCACTGGAAGACAGCGAAGGCTTCCCACTGGAAACAGCGTCGCGGGTGTTAAAGATGTTTTATCAACGGTTTCAGCAGGATCCCCGCAGGGCGCAGGTACAGCTTTTTGAAATCCTGGGAGTCAGCCCAAAAATAGACAGGGAATACCAGAACGCCATGCGCCTGCTGGCCGACCTGGTGAGGCTTTTCTTATTCAAGGTTTTTCCGCGGATTCATAAAGAAATGCTCAACAGGAGCATCATTCCGACCGGTCTGGCGGGTTCGATCATCATGATCGCTCATGAGTGGGTCCTCGGCGGTTTTATTACTCCCCTGGATGACATCATTTCCCAGTGCACGGATCTTTTTGTGGCCATGGGTAAGCACCTCGAGAAAAAATCAGGACTGCAAAGCAAACAGAAATGATCCTGTTTCTCAGAATGAATATAGGGAGATGTGAAGGAGATGGATGCGTATGAAAGAGTTTCTTGAATGGATAATCAACCTTATCTATAAGGGAGCAACAGCCACAAAAAGAATTCGAATAATTCTTACACCGCTGGTCGGCTTTATTTTTTTCTGCATCGTATTGTTGTTGATATTGATTTCTTTTTATTTGGATCATTTATCGGGATTGCCTGAGTTTATTTCAAAACCTTTCAGCATTGCTGTTTCGATGCCCTTTTTGATTTTGGGTACCTTTTTGTGGTTATGGTGCGCAGTGAAATTCTTGAAAACAAAAGGAACTCCCGTGCCGATCAATCCGCCGCCGAAATTGGTTACAGGAGGTCCTTACGCTTATTCACGCAACCCAATGATGACGGGTCTTTTTATGGTAATGGCCGGGATTGGTATTTTGTTTGGCTCAATAACGCTCACATTTATCATGACGCCGCTGTTTGTTTTCATGAGCATTCTTGAGTTCAAATATATTGAAGAACCGGAACTGGAGAAGCGTTTTGGAAAAGAATACCATGAATATAAAGAAAGAACCCCTGTCATTATTCCCAAGATTCGCTGACAAACGTAAACTAAACTTGATTTAACATCAGGTATTCATATTCAGGATCAATCCATAATCATCAATGTCGTGATTCTTTTCAAATTCAGACAATTTAAAATAACATCTATATACGAGCAGTTAACTGACTTTTTTAAAAAATATGGTTTTTGATTTGCTTAAAAATGTCGGTTATTTTGACAGTTCGTTATTTTGTCTTTTGAAATAGCAACGCCATATCATTAAATAAAAAATATTTTAATATTTGTAAATCCTTACTTATAAAGGCATAGTTTGAATTGTAATACATTGTCTTAATTATTTAAGCAACATAGAGCACAATTTATGCAAGGAAATAGATTCAAATGACAAAGAATCAGATTTTCAATTTTGATCTTTGGGTCGTCAAAGCGGAAAAATCAGGGGGGGAAGAGTGACAAAATTTTAAGGGGGTCGTTATGTTATATGTGAACCACACAGACAAGAAGGAACTCCATAGGGCTTTGATCAGAGATCAAGAAGAAAATGTCCGGTTTAATGAAAAACTCATTGAGTGTTACCAGGAGATGGAAAAGAGGTATGCCAGCTGTCCTTACAAATCACAGGAAGACAGGGACAAAACCGAAAACTACAGGAAGATGATCAGAGAATGGGAAGGCAGCCTGCAGTTAGCTAGGAGCAGGTTGGTAAAAACGAAAAGAGAGTATGATGAGCTCTACGGGGGAACGGGAGGATTAACCCTTGCTCAGGGTGAAATATGCAATGAACCTTTAATCCCGGTGCTGCGGGACGAGCGTTAATCCTATGTGGCTTGCTGAGAGGTGGTTAATTTGATCAAATGAAAAATTGTCAATGGTTTAACAATTAATCTGGACCCTTTTTAAAGGGTGATGATAGAAAGAGATTATTGAATCCCCGTTTCTCAGCAGGAGTCCGGGGATTTCTATTGTGTAATACAGGTAATTTAAAGGAGACTTTTCATGAAAACGTTTTGCACCATTTCCTTCTGTCTGGCACTTCTGGGAATGATTGCCGGATGCAGCGTTAAATATTCCGGAATCGGCGGTGCTGCCGGTGACGCAACAACTGCCACGCTGACGGCCAATGAGCATTTTTCTCAATCACTGAAACTCGACAACCAGAAAGATTTTGATGATGCCAAACGCGGCCTGATTGCCAGGCCCCATGGAAAGATCACCAATGCGGAAGGAATGGTGCTGATCGATTTCGACGCGTTTACGTTTATCGAAGGCAAGGCGCCCCGGACGGTCAATCCGAGTCTCTGGAGACATGCCTTTCTCAATGCCCAAACCGGCCTGTTCAGAGTGACGGAAGGGATTTACCAGCTGCGTGGTTTTGATATTGCCAATATGACTTTGATCGAAGGCAAGACCGGGTGGATTGTAGTAGACGCATTGACCTGCCGGGAAAGTGCGGAAGCAGCACTCCGCTTTGCACGCAAGCACCTGGGAAACAAACAAGTCTCGGCCGTCATTTTTACACACAGTCATATCGACCATTTCGGCGGCGTTTTGGGAGTGACTTCTCCCGAAGAGGTATCCCGGCGCAAAATTCCTGTCATTGCGCCTGATGGATTTATGGAGGAGGCGGTCAGCGAAAACATTTTGGTCGGAACCGCCATGGCGCGCCGGGCGGGCTATCAGTTTGGTATGGCTCTCGAGCGTTCCGCCAAAGGGATGGTCGATACGGGATTAGGCAAGGCTGTTGCATCCGGCAGTTGTGGTATCCTGATTCCAAATATCGTCATCAGGCAACCCCGGGAGGCTATGGTCATTGACGGCGTACGCTTCGTCTTCTACAATGTGCCGGGGGCAGAAGCTCCGGCCGAGTTGA
>JBDKUG010000351.1:0-2565 GCA_039679815.1 Smithella sp. | reverse complement strand
CATGGATAAACCGGGTTGTGATAAGGTGATATCTTTCTGGCGGTCAGCGCTCCGGGGATTGCCCGGCTTTAGTCTGGATCGTTATCAGGGCTCTGGCCGCCGCGGCTTTCACTTTTTCCGGGTAGGCGCGAAGGCCGAGGAATGATTTTGTTGTGGTTATATCTGAAAGAAGATCGATAGCGTCCGGTGATCCGATCATTCCCAGCGCCGAACAGATTTTTTCTTCCAGCGTGGTTCTTGTTGCTGATGCGATCAAGGGTTTGTTCTTGAGCAGGTCCATCAGAAACGGAACCGCATCGGCGGCTTTGGATTGGCCCAATACCTCTATGATGCCGGGTTTGAATTCCTCATCGACAGACGGATATGCCTCCATCAGTATTTTCCCTCTTTGATCCCCGCCCACCCGGTAAATACTTTTGAGCGCTTCGTTACGGAGCTTCTCGTTGCTCCGATAGAGTAACGGAACCAGCGCGCGGGTGCTATCCGCATTGCCGATTTGTCCAAGCAGGTAAGCAATGTTACGCAGGTAGAACCAGGGTTCCTCTTTTTTGATTCGGCCGGTAATCAGCGGCAGAGCCTTTTCCCGGGCTGTTGAGATCAGGTGCATGATCTGGACGCGTTCATTGCTGTCTGTCGTTGTGCGAAGCTGGTCAAGCAGGTCGTCAATGGCTGTGCTGCCGAGTGAGGTAAATACCCGGCCCGCGTTTTCCCGTCTTTGTTGATCGGGTGATTCGATTTCCTGCAGCAGGATGCTGGTGTTTTCGGGGCAAACCAGCTGATTGATGATTTCAACGGATTCGTTTTTGATGTCAGCCGGTTTTCCGGCAGTGTCGCCGGCGATGGCATTAAAAGCATCCAGATACTTCAACGCATCTGGAAACTGTCTTTGCTCGATGTGATTCTTCGTAGTATCTTTCAGAATGACGCATATTCTTTGATATCCTAGCGAGAAGACAGTTTCATTGGTCAACCAGGGGAGTATTTGGCCGGATAGTTTTTCAACGACTTCATTTTTGTGTTCACCGGGAAGATTTTCGATAATATCGGCCAGACTTTTTGCCGCGATTAAGCGAACTTCCGTGCTTTTGCTGTACAAGTTTTCGACCAGGCGCTCAATCATAGTTTCTATGGTTTCCTGCTCTTTTTGTGCGGCCAGTTGTTCGATAATCTTCGGCAGAAGGGCCATTAAACCCTCATCCAGCAGGGTTCTGGTATCCTGCAGGTGCGTACTGAATTTATCCGCGACCTGCAGAAGCTTGCTTTTCGAGTCGCCCGATGCTTCATTTGCGCCAGGATTGTCCGGGTCATTGCCGTAGCCCGTATCTGGATTTTTGTCCATCAGTTCGGCTATCAGATACTGCAAAAGGAAACCACCGAGTAAGTGTTCCGTGTCCTGTCTGGTCAGTTGTTCGGCGATTGCCGGGTCGGAAGCAATCAAAGCCTGACCGACGCGGTGTGAAAGGATATCGCGCTTTTCATCGTTTAAATTACCGGAAGCCTTATCAAGAAGTGACAACATGTGATTCAGGCTTTCTGAAAGCTGCACACCGGTCAATGTTTCTTTTTGAGCCATGATTTTCGACAATCCGGTGTTGAAGGCTTTCGACAGGGCATCCGGGTCTTTGGCCATTTCGGCGAATTGCGGAGAATCCGGATCCATCTCCGGATGCATCATGTTAAAAAATTTCTTGATTTGATCGTCGGTAATATCAAGACCGGCAATGAACTGATGATCCTTGTCCAGAGCTACATAGAGTTTTTCATCGATAACAACATGAACAATGTTTTGATCTGTTATAAGTTTGTTTATGCCGCCGCTGTCCTGAATGCTTTCCGGCGTCCGGGAAAACAGCTCTATAAAACGGAAGAGTTCTTCTTTTTCCAGCCCCTTGCCAAATGTAATGCTCTTGAGTCCTAATGCGAGCAGGAGGTTCAGCAATGAAACCGTATGGGGCCGTTCCTGATCTTTCGGGGTCAAAGGCCGACCGTCAATCAGGAGAGCCTTTTCCGATTCCGAAAAGGAAATTTGTTCTTCCTGAAGCAGCAGATCCAGCAGGGACAGGAAAAGTTTTTCAATGACGCTTGAAACGGACGAACTGGCCGCCGGGTAAAGACGGACGCTTTTAATTGCCGTGTTCAGGATAACAAGAACATCGAGCGCTTGATCTGTTTTTTTTGAGCCTGTCATCACCATCACTTAAATAAAATTTATTTTGGTGGATGATGCGAACCGAACGTATTACTCAATACTTTTCATTGCATATTATTTACATTATCCATATTGAGAAGAGAAGTCAAGGGTCATGTCAAGAAGATTACCCGTATTGCAGGTCATGAAAATTCCTGATGATTACGATTGACTTTACTTTGATATCCTGTTAAAAAATGCGTACACCTTTTTATCTGTAACGGATGGTCCATGGATACGCTCAACAGCTTGAAAAAAATTCACAAACGGATATTGATTGTCGATGACGATGAGGCAATACTGGATGTGCTGGGCCAATATATGAAAATCATCGGACTGGATGCTGTCGGGGCTTCCAGCGGGGAAGAAGCGTTGTC
>JBDKUG010000321.1:0-6824 GCA_039679815.1 Smithella sp. | reverse complement strand
TCGGGCATTCCTCCGTGCATAAACCGCAGCCGGTGCAAACCGAACGGTTTATAATGATGCCTTCGGAGATTTGCTCAAGCGCTTTTTCAGGGCATGTTTCCACGCAGATGCCGCATCCGATGCAGCTGGTTTGTATCCACTGAATCTGCGGTTTTGGGCTGATGCTTTCGGGGTTGTGGCACCATTGGCAGGCCAGCGGACATCCCTTGAAGAAGACGGTTGTTCGAATGCCCGGGCCATCTTCGGTGGACATGCGAATGATTTCCAGGATGGTTCCGTAGGGTTTGTTCTGGTGTGTCATCCGTCGAAATCCTTAAAATTTATTGTGACTGACACGTTCAATCACTTCGTTTTGAAGTTCCCGCCCCACAGTTGTAAAGTAGGCATTATAACCGGTAATGCGCACTAAAAGATGCCGGTAGTCCTGCGGATGCGCCTGCGCGTCTTTGAGCATGCCGGGGTCCAGCATGTTGATTTGAAGAGCTGTTCCTCCGTTATGTGCGTATCCTTTCAGAAACGCCTTGAACTTGTCCTTGTGCGCCGGGTCGCGCAGAATGGATGGATTGAAGGTAATGGTATGACTGGCTCCGTTCGGCAGATCATTGAAATAATCCTGCCAGTCTCCACGACCGTCTTCAGCTTTACCGCCCAGCACTTTCCCGACAGAGTTGGCGTTGGAGGTCGGGCCTTTGATGTCTGCCCCGTTGGATGGGCAGATGGCGTTGGACAGGAACTGACCTTTTATTCTTCCATCGGCGCTTGCCGCCATGACATAGCCGTCGCCCGCCCAATAATTCCAGCTCAACATCCCGGGCCGGAATCGTCGGCACGTGGTTTTTGTTGTATGCCGCCAGGCTTCATCACACCATAGCTGCATGACCTTGCGGCCAAGTCCATCGGCCTCATCATCGTCACGGCCGTATTTGGGGGCGCGGTTTTTGGCCATGGCCTGAAGAACTTCAGAACCTTTCCAGTTGGCCGCGAGGGCGGCAACCAATTCCTGCATGGTGCAGGCTTTTTTGTCGAAGACCAGGTATTTGACGGCCAGGAGCGAATCTACAGTCGTTGCATATGTGACGGCTTCCAGCGTGACAAAACTGATCTGGGCCCCTCCCTGTGTGATGTCTTTCCCTTTCTCCGCGCAGCCTGTGACGAGGCAGGAAAGATAAGGTGTGGGAAAGAAACGGGCGCGGATAGATTCGGATGTCTCGTAGAGATCAACGCATTTTTGAATGATGTACCGGGTCTGGATTTCATAGGCCTGCCAGAAGTCTTCCCAGGTTTCAAGCGATGATGCGTCCGGCGTGCAGGGACCGTCCTGCCTTACGGGTTCGGTTTTTCCCGTCATGGGATCGGTAAACGGCAGCAGGTCTTTTCCGCCGGTCAGGGTCAGTTCAACAGCTTTGAGCAGATTGATGTTATTGTCCACCGTGCCGGAACGGTCATTGCCGACCATCGTATTTTCCAGGCATCCGACGGGCGCATACTCATGAACATTGTCCCGGTTAATGAGATCTGTGAGGCCGGCTTTCCGGGCTTCCAGCATCATGCCCGCCATGGACCGTTCATCAAAGTTCAGCAGGAAAGGCGCGCCCTGGCTGGATTCAATCATGTCCACGATTTTATCCAGCAGGGGTTCAGGGCTGTTTTGGTGCAGACGGACATTGGGTTTGGGCTCCAGGATAGGCGACATTTCATCGATCACTTCCAGAATGACGTAAGTCAGATCGTTGGTCATGTCTTTTCCGTGTGCCCCGAGGCCGGACAGGGTGACAAGCTGGCCGAAACCGGCGGTGATGCCCTGGTTGCCGTTGCGGATCATGGCGTCGTATGCCGTGTTGGCGTGAATCCAGAAACATTTCAGGATTTCCTTGGCCCATTCCCGGTCCATGCCGTCGCGGATGGATTTTTCGTAGAAGGGGTACAGGTACTGATCCACCCGGCCGAAAGAAACACCGGCACCGGGATAATTTTCGTCCGTCATGACCAGCATATGGTTGATCCAGAGCGCCTGAATCGCCTCCCAAAACGTTGTTGCCGGTTCCCAGGGCACGCGGCTCAGGTTGGCCGCCATGGTCCGGAGTTCCTCTCTGCGCTGTCCGTCCGGCTCGCTTTGCGCGAGGTTTTCGCACAGTGTCTTATATCGTGAAGCCAGATCGCGCGCCATGGTCGATGCGGTGATCATGGCTCTGAGCTGTGCGCCCTTCGGGCCGGAGCGCTCATTTTTATCAAGCGCGTTGTAGAAAGACATCAGCTCCGCGTGAACTCCTTTCCAGCCGAGGTTCAGCACGCGTTCATGTCCGGGGATCAAGTGACCGCTTGTGGCGCCGGCATTTCCGTAGCCGTGGTCATGAAACCATTTCATCCTTGCTCTCGCGCCATTTTTGCCTTTTACCAATTTCTGCCATTCCCTGCTTTCCTCCTTCGTAAAACACATGGAGGTCTGAACATTAAAACGGGCGCCGACCAGCAGATCGCCGGGCAGAATTTCCTGAGGCACGCAGTTTACGATCACTTCCCGGACAAACCACGCGCGCCTTTCCACAAGCGGCCATCGCCAGAAGTCCGGATGAAGCTCCACGGGCCGCGCAGCCTGACGATAAGAAGCTCCCAGTGTGCCCAGCAGGGTGTACGTCTCCGGCACAATATAGAAGGTCATTTCGTTGTAGATGATGTCCCAGGGAGTTCCGGTTGTCCAGCACGTGAATTCATTGTTCCAGGCCCGTTCGGTTCCCCGGAAGTAATAATCCCTCAGCCACTGGATGCGGCTGGACAATCCCGCGGGTTCTTTAAGCCTGTGCGAGGATGATAAAACGGTTTCCATGCAGACCTCCTTTGGAACAAGATGAAACCAATATCGTTACGCTTCACGATCGATCATTGCACGGAGATGCGTTTCTCCGTGACGCAGCAGTTCTTTCATAACGGCTGCCGCTTTTTTTCCGTCCCCGGATTCGATTGCCTTAGCCGTGTTACGGTGGTATTTGTGGACAGCGGCGGTCACTCGCGGATCATTGAAAAACTGGCCGGAAAGATTTGTGTAAACCGGCCGGAAAGAATTTAACAGAAGAGGATAAACCCTGTTGCCCGACGCCACGGCAATGAGAAGGTGAAATTCAAAATCGAGGTTTGTTATCTTTTGAATGTCCCGGCTGCCGGTAGATTCTTCTTTTTTGATAATTTCATAAAATTCGCGGGCCTGCTCTTCCGTTCGGTTTTGAGCAGCAAGCCTGGCATAGGCCGGTTCCAGAAGCATCCTCAACTCCAGCAGGCTTTCCAGAAGTTCAGGTTCCAGTTTGCCTTTTTGATACTGGATCAGCGATGCCAGCAGGGAAATGGATCCCTCCTTCCGGTAATCGTTGACAGTGGCGCCAATGCGCGGTTTGAGTGAAACCAGTCCGCGTGACGCGAGCTCAACCAGGCCTTCATGCACTACCGGGCGGCTTACGCCCAGCTGCAGGGCCAGCTCCCTTTCCGATGGAAGCTTCTGCCCTATTTTTATTTTTCCCGAAAGGATCAGTTCTTCAAACCGAAGAACAAACACATCTTTGAGACTGTCGGTCCGGAGGGGTTCTATAAGTTGTTCGAACATCCCTGCTCCTTGCTCATGTGGCTGGTGGTATTACCAAGAGGAGAATAATGGTTTGCAGGGACTTTGTCAAGATGAAAATAGGCTCATTGAATTTGGATACGGACTTGCAGGCGCAACGACTGCTTCGATGTCTGATACACGGCTCCGTATTGCGGGAAAATTGTTTGAGCCATTGATCTGTGTTTTTTCCCCCGGGTGGCCATAATGTCGTCTTTCAGCAGTTAGGCTCTCTGTTTTTGAATGACGCAGCTTGATATATTTATGAAAACACGTTATATGAACAATCAACGATTAACAGTTTCTAAAATCAATAAGGCATGAATATGACTTCGAAAGAACCGGAAAAATGGCTGAAGGTTGAAATAAGGGTGTCTGCGGACCTGATTGATGCCGTGAGTAACTTTCTGGACGAAACGGGTGCACAGGGCGTCTTTTCGGAATCATTGCTGCCGCCGGGAGCCGATGACTTTCCGGAAGCTGAAGGTTTTGAAGTCATTAACGCATTTTTCCCTGTGGATGTCCGTAGCGAAAAACGGATTTATACTATACGCAAATATTTAAAGAGCCTTGAGGAAATATTTCCCGACGTTGGTGCCCCCTCGCTCGAAACAGACATCATTGCTGATCCGGACTGGGGAGAGCAATGGAAAAAGTATTTCAAGCCTATTCGGGTTTGTAAAAATATTGTTGTCAAGCCGACTTGGGAAAGATATGCCCCGGAAAGCCGTGATATTGTTGTTGAAATTGATCCGGGAATGGCTTTTGGAACCGGTCAGCACGCTTCGACGCGGATGTGCATGGAAGCGATTGAAGATATCATTATGAAAGATCGATCCATCACGGATTGGAAAGTTCTTGATGTCGGCTGTGGCACGGGAATTCTGGGGATTACTGCGGCCAAGATGGGCGCTCAGGATGTGGTTTGCGTGGACAACGATCCCAAGGCGACTGAAATTGCGGCCGAGAATGCCGTCATCAACTCCGTCGCTGACCGTTTGCACATTCTGAAGGAAGATGCGATGCGAATCAAGGAACCGCGCAATCTGATCATTGCGAACCTGACGGCAAAGTTGCTGCTTAAGATGCACGCACATCTGGTCAGGCTCCTGATGCCCGGCGGCTACATGATTATTTCCGGAATCATTGAAACCGATATGCCCGCGACTGAAGAGCATTTCATTGTTGCGCCGCTTGTGCTGCAGAATAAACTCACCGAAAAGGAATGGGTATGTTACGTTCTCAGAAATAATTCGGCGGACGGAAAATCCTGATGATGTCCAAACGGTAAAAAAATCTTTCGAGGAACATTTGGCGTTGACCTTACCCCGAATATACAGTTCAGAAACACTCCAGAATGCTTCAACATGTCTGTTGGGTAAGGATAATCTCCGGTATTTAAAAACAGTGCTCCGTCTCAGGCCGGGCGACAGGATCATTGTCTTTGACGGTTTTGGACATGAATTTGAAGCGTGCATCGACAGATTTGGAGCCTCCGATGTGTCTTTGAGTTTAGGAAAGCAGTTTCCGGAGACAAAGAGAAAAATCAGTGTCACCCTGGCCCAGGCGATTCCGAAAGCCGGGAAAATGGATTTGATTGTTAAAACCGCCGCTGAGCTTGGTGCGGACGTGATTGTCCCTTTTATCTGTGCCCGATCGGTAAGCCGTATCGAAGGGGAAAAAGCGTCGATGAAAGTCGCCCGCTGGCAGAAGATTGTCCGTGAAGCCGTCCGCTGTGCGCGCAGCATCCGGGTAACTGTCGTCGAGCCGGTGTTGTCTTTTACCGATATGCTCTCCCGAGCAGCACCCGACGAGCGGAAGCTGATTTTCTGGGAAGAAGAGGATCAGCAAAGCATTAGAGATGCACTGAATGAGAAACGGTTTGCAGATGCCATCGGCTATTTCATTATTGTGGGTCCCGAAGGCGGTCTGTCGCGCGATGAAGTAAACCTTGCAAAAGAAGCGGGTTTTGTTTCAGTGAGCCTCGGCAGGCAGATTTTAAAAGTGGAAACAGCCGCCGCGGCCATTTTGTCCATTATCCAGTATGAAAAAGGCATATTCAGCCAGACGGTGGAGGAAGGAAAATGACAACATACCAGTATGCGGGGTTCTGGCGGCGTTTTGTCGCCTATACGATCGATAGTTTCATTATCTTTGTTGCTTCTTTAAGTTTGATGATTGTGGCCGGCATTGCCTATTTTACCGGAGCGGTCTCCAATGACAGTCAGATTTTGATCGACGAACTGAACAATCCTGAACGTCTTGGCCCGATTGGAATGGTCATTCTGTCATCTTACATTATTTTGTTTATAGCTTATTTTACATTTTTTCATGGACTGAGCGGACGGACGCCCGGTAAAAAACTGCTGGTCCTGCAGGTAGTACACACAGACGGCAGCCCGATTTCTTTCGGCACCGCTTTTTTAAGATCGGTGGGTTATCTGGTTTCCAGTTTACTGTTTACAGTACCTCTCGGTTATATCTGGGCAGCCTTTGATAAAAAGAAGCAGGCATGGCATGATAAAATTGCAGGTACGGTCGTTATTATCCGTGAACCACTGGGAAATGCGGATGGAATTTCCATTCCCGAATCCGGCCAGCCGCCGGGGGGGGACGTTCCATTTTGCGGTATGTCCGGTGACGTTGGACAGATGGAAACGAACAGGCCGGGAATAGCGCCCCGTGAGGATGCGGCAGGCATGGACAGCCAAAAAATACCTTGACAAAGGAAGTCAGATTTTATAGAGGTTTCCAGCCTTTCGAAGATAAGAAAGCAAGGCGGGTCGGTAGCTCAGTCGGTAGAGCATCGGACTGAAAATCCGAGTGTCGGCAGTTCAATTCTGCCCTGACCCACCATGATTACAATGACCGCGCGCCCCAATCAAATAAGGGGCGCGCGGTTTTTTTGTGAGCCCCGGATAAGAAATCGAAATCTGGACGAAACTACTTTTTAAACAGCTTCAGCAAGGCTCCTTTATCGATCTTCATCGACGCCGTCTTCGGCATTGTATCCACGAATTTAATCGCCCTCGGTTTTTTATAGCCGCTTAAATCTTTGCGGGTTCCGCAGAAATCAAGCAATTCCTGCTCCGTCAGGCCCGGGTCTTTTTTGACGATGACTGCCGCCACCTGCTGGCCCCAGTCATCGTGCGGAACTCCGAGGACAAAAGCATCCGCCACTTTCGGATGACCGGCCAATACAGGGATAATCTCACCCGGATATATGTTCTCGCCG
>JBDKUG010000041.1:0-21424 GCA_039679815.1 Smithella sp. | reverse complement strand
CTTTCGGGTCATTTTCTGGAAGATCTGCGGATCGTCTGTCCAGAGGTTGCGAATGCGTTCGATGGCTTTTGCAAAATCAAGGCCCGCCAGGGGATCTCCTTCATAGAGCCAGGTCTGAAAAACATTGCCCATCAGGGTAATGCCGTAGGGATAGGATCCGCGGGAGATTTCCTTGCCGTGAAATTCGACCTGATGCAGAATGCCTTCAACCAGTTTCCTGTCAAATCCTTTTGCCACAATATTTTCCAGTGAGTCAAGAATCAGCTTTTCGATTTTCTGAATGTCGTTGCTTTGCACGTTGCGCAGGCCCGCGCAAAACATCAACTGCTTCAAATCCGATTCCATGCCGGAGACCGGCGTCATATCCTCGCCGAGGCCCGAGTCAATCAACGCCTGTCGCAGGGGACTGGCCGCGCTGCCTACCAGCAGACCGGAAAGAATTTCCAGAAGAAGGGCTGTTTCAAAATCCTTATTTTCCGCCAGCATCCATGCCATGTTGACGACGGTTCTGTTCGTGATGGATTCGTCTTGATCCACGGGGTACGTGCCCCAAACACGTCTTGGCGCGGGGAAAAAAGACTGGCTTTTGATGGAAGAATCAACCTCAACGCGGTCTAAACCGTCCAGTATTTCAGCCAGAAACTGCAGATGATCGGAGGTTGGAATATCGCCATACATAAAGAAGCGCGCATTGGACGGAGCGTAATACTTCCGGTGAAAATCCCTGAATTGTTCATACGTCAGATCGGGAATCACGTCCGGATCACCCCCGGAATCCAAAGCGTAAATGGTGTCTGGATAGAGATTTTCCTGAATGTCTTTGTTCATCAGTGAATCAGGGGACGAATAGACCCCTTTCATTTCATTATAGACAATGCCGGAAATGATCAGATCGCTTTCAATGTTGCCGGGGACTGCAAATTCCAGGTGATGGCCTTCCTGCAGAAAGGTTTCTTTGAGCATGCGGGGGTGCAGTACAAGATCCGTGTATACACGGGCAAGATTGAAAAAGTCCGTCCTGATCTGACTGGCCACCGGATAGACCGTTTTGTCCGGGTAGGTAAAGGCATTGATGAATGTCTGCATGGTGGAGCGTATCAGTTCTTTGAAGGCATCCTTGAGTGGATATTTTTCAGAGCCGGCCAGAACGGAATGTTCCAGAATATGGGGCAGGCCCGTTGAATCCCCGGGCGGTGTCCGGAAACCGATGGCGTATAAATTCTCGCGGTCAAAGGCATGCAGATGCAAAACTTTTGCACCGGTTTTGATGTGTTCTATTTCATACGCGGTCAGGCGCATGGCTTCTATGATTTCCACCCGCAGCACTTTGAAGCCGTGCAACTGATCGCCGGCTTTCATGGTCGGCTCCGGGATATTTACCTGAGGCATTCCTGTTACACTCCTTATATTCCGTGGATGGATTTATTCCGGGCAGTCCTGAATCATAACCCGGCGGTTTTTCAGCTGACCTTCCAGCGTGCTGTTGTCGGCAATAGGCTCGAGTGATCCTGCGCCTTTGACGATCAGGTGTTCCGCGTCTATGCTGAATTTTTCGACGAGGTAATTTTTCACGCCTTCGGCACGCTGACGGGACAGTTCCATGTTGTATGTCTCTGAACCCACATTGTCCGTGTGGCCGGTAATCGTCAGCTTTGCGCCCGGATTCTTCACCAGATATTCCAGGATCATTGGCGCCTTGTCATCGAGGCTTTGATGAACATGCGTTGAATTGGTTTCAAATTCAACGCTGATATTAACGCAACTGGCTTTGCTGAAATCTTCCTTGACCGGTATTTCTACAATGGCCTTCGGAATGGATTTCCGTTTGGGGGCTGAAATAACGGGGGTACGGGCTACAATTTTTTCCTTGGCGGCCTTGGTTACCGCGATATCTTTCGCCTCGCTGCTGAAGAATATATCGCCAATCATGCCTTCGGCGGTATTCTTTGTCCGCTGGGTGTTGATATGAACCTGAACGCCGGTGGTTACGCCCAGCGGTTCACCGCCGTTGATGTCGGCAAAAAGTCTTTTATAATCTTCGTAGATATTGCGCCGTTCCGTGTACCACTGGCCCGTTTTATCCGTTTTATTTCTTAAAACAACATAACGCAATTTATCGCCGCCTATCTGCTTGCTGCGTCCGCTCCAGCCTTTGGGGGCTTCATTGTCCCAGATATAGCCGACGACCGGTGTATTGAGCAAGGCCGGGAATCCCGTTTCCTTGAAAGCGATATAAACCTGCATGGCCTGGTCATCGGTCTCTTTTTTGCGGACATCGCCTCCGGCCGGCAGTCTGTTGACCTTCCAGCGCCAGGAGATAATCGGAAAATCTTTCACGTTCACCCGGGCAGATGTGCGGAGGCCGAAAGACGTGTTGCCCTGGGAGAACAAATGCATGTAATAATTTGTCCCGTCTTTCCCGATTTTCATTGTTGGCGTTCCGGCTTTTTTATCCCAAACCCAGCCGGCGGGCATTCCGCCCGGCATATCCGCGGATCGGAACCTGGTTACCGGGACGACCGCCGCGCGGGCGACGGCGCACACCGCAACGACCCCAAAAATGGACAAAATAAAACTCAGGAGGGACAATGTACTTTTACTCATGACGGACGGCAGCTTTCTGCGCTCGTAACGCCATGATTTCCGTTCGGGTGAAAACAGACTCCAGACGATCGACATGCTGGAGAATATTTTCTTTACCGCCTTCTTCACGATCAATCAGCGCGATCACGCGGTCAATGACCAGTCCGGCCCTGCGGGCATGTTCGACAGCGGTAATCGTGGAACCGCCCGTGGTGATCACATCGTCGATAATCACGACTGTTTCGCCGGCTGCGACGTTTCCTTCGACGGCGCTTTTGGTGCCGTGATCTTTTACATCTTTGCGCACGATAAATGATTTGATCGGCCTGCCCTTTTGGTAGGAAATCACGGCGAGGGAATTGGCGATCGGGTCGGCTCCCAGGGTGAGGCCTCCTGCCGCAGTGACCGGCGCGTCCTTAATCATGTCAAAAACAATTTCGCCGATCAGGTTCATCCCTTCAGGATCCAGGGTGGTTGGTTTGCAGTTGAAATAATAATTGCTCTGCCGGCCCGAGGCCAGCGTAAAAGGCGGGTTTTCGCTGTATTTGAAGGAACGCTGCAGGATGATTTCGCCAAGGCGTTCCTTTTTCTTTTGAATGCTCATGTGAATATTTCCTCCGGTAGAGAGATTTTCCAGGATTAGGAATTATGATTGCTGATCACAAATTTGACGGGCAATTCCGCCCATGTTTTATAAGGGATGCCCGACTTTTTTGCCGGTTCAAATTTCCATGTTTTGACCGCTTTGATGGCTGATTGGTCCAGAACGGCATAACCGGACGACTTTCGGATGACAGCCTCGCCGACACGGCCATTGACAAGGATTTCAGCCCCAACGAGGACAACACCTTCATAGCCCTGCTGCCTTGCGATTTCCGGATAACCGGGCGGCGGATTCTCTCTGTACAGGGGATGGCTGTCGGAACCTGCAGGCTCCTGGACTGCCATGTGTCCCTTCACGCCAGAATCGGAAGCCGGGGAATGACTGTCTGCCACGGTATAAGCGATGGTTTCGTGATCGGATGAAAACATCGCATCGTCGCCGGCAGCCGGTTTGGTTGATGAGGTGGCTGTTTTACTGTCCGCGCTGATGTGTCCTGCGGTCCTTGCTTCCGGAGCCACACGGGTTTTTGTGGATGGTAGAGGTGCCCTCCAAACGTGGTTTTCCGGGACGGGTACATAAGACGGTTCATGTTTTGCAGCAAATGACACCCACATAAAATCAAGTTTGCCCAAATCCCGCTGGATCACCGCATTGCCGGACAGACCGAAAACCACGATGACCGCCGCCAGTCCGTGCAGGCCGAGCGATGCGCAAATCCCCAGCAGTCTATTTTGTTTCTCAGTTTCCATGAACAGTCGTTTTACTTTTTTAATAATTGATCAACGATTCTGACAGCGGCCACGCCGTCTTTGGCAAAGGACGCGCCAATTGATGCGGCATAAGCTTCAGTCACCACAGCGCCGCCGACGAGAAAATCTGTCTTGATCCCCCGGGCGCGGGCCAGGCTGATGATGTCTTTCATATTGACCATTGTTGTCGTCATCAGGGCGGAAAGCCCGATCACATCCGGTTTTTCCTTTTTAGCCGCCTCAATAATGACCTCATCCTGAACATCCTTGCCCAGATCAATGACAGAATAACCGTAATTTCTCAGAAGCAGCGCGACAATGTTTTTACCGATATCGTGGATATCGCCCCTGACGGTGGCGAGCAATACTTTCCCCTTCTCGGATCCCGCAACTTTTTTCAGATGCGGTTCCAGAAAAGCAAGCGCTTTTTTCATGGTTTCCGCCGCCGCCATCAGTTGCGGCAGGAAATAAATTTTTTTCTCGTACAAATCCCCCACGCGCACAATGGCCGGGATCAGGATTTCATCAACCAGCCGGTTGGCCGGCCGGCCTGTTCGAAGAATATCCTCGATGAAAGCCGTGATATGCTCCCGGTCTCCGTCCAAAACGGCCGCAGTGATTTTTTCGTCGGGAGAAGCTGCCGCAGCAGAAACCGTTTTGGGTAAAGCGTCGGCGGCAGGCTGTGCAAAATGGTGAATGAAATGCAAAGCGGCCTTGTCTCTGGCAATCAGTGTGTCTGCCGCTTTCTTCACGTTCATCAGTTCCGTGCTGGCCGGATTGGCAATTGCCATGGTCAGTCCGCTGTACTGCGCCATGGCCAGAAACGCGGAATTCAGCCAGGGGCGGCCCGGCATGCCGAACGAAACGTTGGACAACCCGAGGATGGTTCTACTTTTAAAGGTTTTTTTGCACCAGCTTACGGTGGCCAGGGTTTCCCTGGCGGCCTGGGCGTCTGAGGCGACCGCCATCACCAGACCGTCCACGACAAAATCGTCTTTGGTCAAGCCCAATTTTTGGGCTTTTTGAAAAATTGACTGAATCACCGCCTGGCGTTTTTTGGCGGTTTTCGGAATATCGCCGTCCGTTAACGGAAGCAGGATAAACATCGCGCCATATTTTGCGGCAAGCGGCATGAGCCTGGCCAGCTTCTCTTTTTCTCCTGAAATGGAGTTGATCAGCATACGCCCGGGATAAATCCTGAGGGCCGCTTCAATGGTTTCCACCCTGGATGAATCGATGACCAGCGGCAGCCGCGTGGACGTGGATAAAAGACCGATCACTTTTTTGATGGTCTGCACTTCGTCAATGCCGGGCTGGCCGACGTTGACATCCAGAAGGGAAGCACCCTGCCTTTCCTGCTCCTGCGCCATCTGGCGGATGATAGACAGCTTGCCTTCCAGAAGCTCCTCCTGCAGGGCTTTTTTGCCTGTCGGATTGATTCTTTCTCCGATAACAAAGAGCGGTTGATTTTCATCCAGATGCAAAAAGCTCCGTGAGGAACTGAGGGCAGCTATTGAAGCACGGTTTGGTTTTGCCGGTTTTCTGCCACCGATGGCCTTCGCCAAAGCCGCGATATGTTCCGGTGTTGTCCCGCAGCAGCCACCCAGCAGATTGGCGCCGGCGGACAGCAGTTTGCGGGCATGGCCGGCAAACGTTTTGGCGTCCATGTCAAAGACCGTTTTTAAACCTTCAAGCCGGGGAATTCCGGCATTGGGTTTAGCCAGCAGAGGAACCGTAGCGTAGGGCTTCATCGCGGCGATAAACTCCGCCATTTGTTCGGGGCCGGCGGAACAATTGCAACCCACGGCATCCGCGCCCAGACTTTGCAGGGTAATGAGCGCACTTTCCGGAGGGGTGCCCCCCAGCGTGTGCCCGTCTTTTTCAAACGTCATGGATGTCATGGTGAAAATGTCCGAAAGCTCTTTCACTGCCAGCAGGGCCGCACGCGTTTCCTGAATGTCAATCATGGTTTCGATCACGATCAGATCACAGCCGCCGTCGATCAGACCGCGCGCCTGTTCTTTGAACGCATCCACGGCTTCCTCAAATCCGAGCGGGCCGAAGGGTTCAACGAATAAACCGGTAGGGCCGATATCCCCGGCAACAAGCGCTTTTTTCCCGCAAGCCTGTCTGGCCAGGCGTGCGAGCTCCAGGTTCACCGAATAAACATCTTTCTTTACGCCGTATTGCTTGAGCTTGAAACGATTTGCGCCAAAGCTGCAGGTATAGACAATCTGAGCTCCTGCTTTCACGTAGGCCGCATGAACTTCCTGAATGACCGCCGGATTTTTCAGACACCAGATTTCCGGACAGGCACCTGCCGGCAATCCGTTTTTCTGCAGCTCGGTGCCGGTTGCCCCGTCCAGAATAACCACCTGTTTATTCAAAAGATTCTTAATTTTATTGTTTTTATTCACCATTGCCCCTGAACAGGATGCATTTTTGTTAAACAATATTTCTATACCATCTTTGGTAAAAGAAGTGGAATCTTTTTTATTTGTCTGAATAATCATTAAATCCTCTTGAACATCAAGGAATTATCTTTACATCATGTTGTGCTGGATGCCGGTTGAAAAACCCGATATGTGGATGATGCCGGCTTTTTTAGGAAGCCTGGGGTTCTTTAAAAGAAGAAGCTCTTTTGGCGCGGGAACGTTTTATGGCGGATTGCTTTTTTGCTGGTTCTGTCATTTTACCAAAAACAGGGTGCCGGCGGGCGGCCAGGTGCACAAACATGCTGCCCATCTGACCGTAAGAGATCCCTGCAACTTCCGCAGCGCAGGCCATGCTGGCTTCGTGGCTGATATCCGCGTTGGGATTTACATCCAGAACGTAAAACACATTATCGCGCAGGCGGATGTCCAGACGGGCGTAATCCCGGCATCCCAGCGCCAGGTATGCGTCACAACAAACTTTTTCCAGTGCCGTCTTTTCTTCCGCGGTCAGGGCCGCAGGCAGCAGGGTCTCGATTTTCTCATAGGCATCGGAGCCTGGAATAAATTTGGCATCATAAGTACAAAGCCGGTCTTTGATATTGCTGAAGAAAGAGAAATCCATTTCCGCGACGGGCAGCACCGTAAGCTTTTCATTTCCCCAGACGGAGACATGAAATTCGCGCCCGTCGATAAAGTCTTCAACCATGGCCGGCTGCTGGTAAGTGTTCAGGATATAGGGAATCCGATTTTCCAGTTCCGTTTGATTGAGCACAACGGACTCGCGGGTGATGCCCGCAGAACTGTGTTCGTTCATCGGCTTGACAATAGCCGGGAAGCGGTTCCACTCGCACGGCTCGCCATCATGGAATATCCGCCAGGCGGGCGTCGGAATACCGGCCTGTTCGAGCAGAACCTTGACCCGATATTTGTCCTGCGCCAGCGCCAGCGTTTCGGAATCGGCGCCGGTAAAAGTAAACCCCAGCATCTCAAGCCGTTTGGCCACCAGCCATTCGCTGTGTCTGAGACCGGGAAGGCTTTCGCACCAGTTGAAAATAATGTGTTCAGAAGGATCAAAAGGATGGAGATGGTTGGCGATGTCGTCATCGGCAATCGGAACGAAAATGGTTGAATAACCCACTTCAATCAACGCGTGTCCAAGTTGCGTCGAGAGTTTAATGGCCTCCTCTTTTTCAGCCTGTGTCCATTGCGGATCAACATTGTACAGTAAGACGACCGGGATTTTTTCAGGCGCTGCGGCAACCGGCACTATGAACCTCCATATTGAACAGTCAGTTTTTCTACTCCCGTCTGCAGGGGGGTGTCGGCAGGCCCTGCATACCCGATTTTTCTGATCACCAGCGATATTTAAGCTAATTTTTTATATACATATTTTTTTCAATAATTCCAAGTATTAATTTACAATTTTTGGGCTATGACAAGCATTTCAAAATCTTCGGTTGACAGATTATCCTTTCGGCTGAAAGCGCCAAGTTTTGCTTTGTACGTTTCATCTGTGATTCTAACGGATCAACCCCGACAATGCGACTGATTTGATTTCAATCCAGGCAAACCGGTTGACTTTCCATATTTGTAATTCGTCATTATGGCTAAATACTGTGCAGCAATGAATTTATTCAAGCTTTACGAGCGCCACACGCTGAAAAAAAATCATTAACCGTAATTTCATGTTGACATGGCATTGCGTTTTTAATATATACACGCCGTCTCTTAACCAAACACTTGTTAAATAAATATGTGAGCAGGCCGTGGTGATCAGTTATTGGAAAATAATTTCTGATGCGCACTGCTGCAAATTTTTTAAATTTGCTTGTTGACAAACTCTGTATAGCAGAGACAGGCAACAAGCTGATAAATATATTATATCCTTACAATTATAATTCTTACTAATTCTGTGTTTTGAACCGGCGGTTGTCCGCCGGGCGTTCTTGCGCGACAGAAGTGGCATAATTTTAATCCCGCTGTTGCGGGACGAGCGTAAATTCTCCGTAGTCTGCTGCGAGGTGATTGATTATTTTAATTGAGTCAATGTCATGGAGTGTAAAAGGTATGTTTATGAAAATTCATTTCCACCGGATTTTAATTTCTTTATGTGTCCTCGTTCCTGCTTTTATTTTTTCTTCGTGTGCTTTTTTTCAATCAAAAGATTTTCCCAAAGACGCGCCCTATATCAAGGACGGGATTAACTTTCATCTCAGGGGAGACAGCCAGTTGAACTTATACAGGGGTGTTCCGCACGCACTGGTTTTGTGCGCTTATCAATTGACAGACGCTAATGCTTTTCATCAGCTGCTGGAAGAAAAAAATGGGATGACCAGGCTTCTTGCATGCACTCGTTTTGACCCCACTGTAAATTACGCGAAAAAAATGATTGTTCAACCGGGCCAGGATATTTATGAGGCCATGGAAAAAACGGAAGGTTCCAGACAGGTAGCGGTGATTGCCGGATATTATGAATTCCAGAAAAAACAGGCTGTAAAGGTGATTACCCTTCCGGTGAAAAGGATGTTTTCTTTGAGGAGAGCTGGAGGAATGGACGTTTCCCTGTATCTTTCACCGCAGGAAATTCAGGATATGCCGGATAAAAAAAGCGAGGGGCAGCAATGAGTATTCAGAGACCCCTTTTCTGGCAGCAGGGCCTTTTTTTACAACCTCAGCATTTTCAGCTGATGGAGCAGTCCTTCCACGAATTACTGACGCCGGTAAAGCAGTTCATGACTCCGTATTTCTGGGGAGTGATCAATCTGAAGATCAAAGAAACGCGACTGGCTAACGGGATTCTGGAGATCGAGAATGGCGCTTTTATTTTCCCTGACGGAACTCATGTTGTTTTTCCGGGCAATGCCGTTATGAATGTCCGCTTTTTTGATGATTCCCCGGCGGGGTCCCTCGACGTCTACCTGGGCTTGAAATCCTGGTCTGGTTCAGGTGAAAATGTGACGGTTGTGGAGAATCTTGAAAATCTTGTCGGTGTCACGACAAGATTTGTTGCTACAACTGCTTCGGAAGAAGTTGAGGATCTTCATGCCGGCGGACCTGCCGGCCATGTTAAAAAACTGCACTACGTATTGAAGCTTTTCTGGGAAAATGAACTGGAGCAATCCAGTGACTATCAGCTTTTTCAGATTGCCCGGCTTGAAAAGCGAGGTGGCGGCGTCGTTCTTTTCCAGGATTACATTCCACCCTGCCCGACGATCGCCGGTTCAGAATCGCTGCTCAACCTGATTGGTGAAATTCGCGACCAGATTACCGCGCGCAGCCGTCAACTGGAGGAGTACAAGAGAAAAAGGGGCGTGCATTCGGCAGAATTCGGTTCACGCGATATGGTTTATATCCTTGCTCTGCGCTCCGTGAATCGCTATGTTCCGCTGCTGCATCATTTTACCCGGACACCGAAGGTCCATCCGTGGGTTGTTTACGGAACCTTGCGTCAGCTAATCGGTGAACTGTCTTCATTTTCTGACCGCATCAACGCGCTGGGTGAATTTTCAGACGACAATCATGCATTGCCCCCGTATGATCATTCCAGCCTGTGGAATTGCTATTCCGAAGTGCAGAATCTGATTTCTCATCTACTGGATGAAATAACCGCGGGGCCGGAATACATTATGCGTTTAATCAGGGATGGTGTTTTCTACAGCGCAGATCTCAAACCCGCCATTTTCGAGGGAAGCAACCGTTTCTATCTGTCCGTCAGAACCGATGACGAGGCGCGAGCCGTCATTCAAACGATGACAACGCTGGCCAAGCTGGGGTCACGCGAAGATCTCCGGAACATTGTAGCCCGGGCATTGCCGGGGATTCATCTCGAACATCAGCCGCAGCCTCCTCAACAACTGCCGCGCCGGTCCAATGCTATATATTTCCTGATTAATCATCACAGTGAACAATGGGAATCCATCGTCAAAAACCGGAATATTGCCCTTTACTGGAATAATGCTCCCGGAGATGCGGATATTGAATTAATGGTGATAAGGAGATCGCATGCATCTAAGTGATTATTTTGTTGAGTTGGTGGCCTATGTGAACTATTTTTTGCGGTCGGAGGAAAGCCTGAAACTTTCCGGCGATCAGCTGAAAAACAACATCCAGAAGCTTTTATTAAAAAGTGAAGACGCCCTGAGAAAGGGGGACATATCCCCGGATGATTACGATCAAGCCCGCTTTGCCGTCTGTGCCTGGATTGACGAAGCGCTTTTGAACTCCTCCTGGCACCATAAAGAGATCTGGATCCGTCAGCAGTTGCAGAGAATATATTACAACACCATGGATGCCGGAGAAATATTTTTTGAACGGTTAAACAGTTTAGGACCCCATCAGCTGGAGGTCAGGGAGATTTATTATCTGTGCCTTTCACTTGGTTTTACCGGACGTTACTTTAATGATGATCACACCCTCGATCAGATAAAAACCGCGAATCTCAAGCTCCTGATGGGCAGTTCTCTCGGATTACCCTCTCTGGAACGTGTTGATCTTTTCCCGGAGGCATATCCGGCGGGAGATGAGAATATAGATCTGTCTGACGGCAAACGGCGCAGCAAATGGTTGATTGCGGTTTGTGCCGCCGCGCCGCTGATCATGTTGATTATATTATTTGCTGCTTACAGCTTTATCCTGAATAATGTCGGCGAAAACTATCTGCAGATGGTGATGAAATGAAAAACACAATAATACCATTCCTAAAAATCTTTTTCATTAGTGCCATCACCATTTTTATCACATTGGTCGTTATCGGCATCGCGCTGGCCCTGCACTGGCCCTGGTGGGCTATCCTGTTTCTTTTGCTCTTCATTGGCAGCCTGGTGCTTGGAGGGCTTTTCATCCGCAGACTGCTGGATCAGCGAATGGGAAAGCAATTTGAAGAAAGCCTTGTCGCGCAGGATAATGCCCAGATTCAAACCTTATCAGAGAAAGAACAGGACAATAGAAAGCTGCTGCAGGCAAAATGGAGAGTGGCAATTGACGTTCTGCGCAAATCCCACCTGAAAAAAAACGGCAACCCTCTTTATGTGTTGCCGTGGTATCTGGTGATTGGCGAAAGTGGTTCGGGCAAGACAACGTCTTTAAACAGCGCGAGACTGGCGACCCCCTTTCTGGATCTCGCCAGGACAGCCGGCATATCCGGAACGCAAAACTGCGAATGGTGGTTTCTGGAACAGTCAATTGTCATTGATACTGCAGGCAGATACTGTATCCCGGTAAACGGGGAACCTGACAGCCGGGAATGGCAGAATTTTCTGTCGCTCCTGGTGAAGTACCGTAAGAAAGAACCCCTGAACGGGCTCATTGTGACCATAGCCGCGGATAAACTTCTGAACGCGGGGCAAAATGCGATTGAAGATGAGGCGCGCATAATGCGGCGGCGGATTGATGAATTAATGAGGCTCCTGCGGGTTAAATTTCCTGTTTATGTGCTGGTGACGAAGTGTGATTTGATTCAGGGCATCAACAGGTTTTGCGAGCAGCTTCCGGTCGAAAGCCTGACCCAACCCATGGGGATGATCAATCAGAATTTATCCGCCGATACTCCTGCTTTTCTGGATAACGCCATCCAGACCGTCAGCAGACGTTTGAGAAACATGCGAATGCTGATTCTTCATCTGCTCGTCGCAAAGTATGTCGATCCGCCCCTTTTCTTTTTCCCTGAAGAGTTCGATGATATAAAACAGGGATTGTCCACATTTGTAAAAACAACTTTCAGTGTAAATCCCTACCAGGAAATGCCTGTTTTGCGGGGACTGTTTTTCAGCAGCGGCCGGCAGGACGGAAATCCCGTGTCTCACTTTTCCCGGAGTTTGGGGTTTAGCGCTCCTCAAGAAAGTTTGCCCGGTACGGCCAGGGGATTATTCCTGCATGATTTTTTTGCGAAGGTATTACCTAAAGACCGTCATTTGCTGACCCCGACCCGGAGTTTTATCGAGTGGAGCACTTTGACCGGCAACCTTGGATTGAGTGCATGGGCTGTTTTATGTGTCGCTCTTTGCGGCTTGCTGAGTTTTTCATTTGTTAGGAATTTACACACCATTAGCAGCATATCGAAAGAATTTCAAAAACTGCCCGTTCTGCATGGCGAGTATTTATCCGATCTGACTGCGCTGGATCGTTTCCGTGAGGGAATTATCCGTATCGAAAAACAGAATAAAAGCTGGTGGATGCCGCGCTTCGGTCTGCGGGAAAGCATCCGTGTGGAAAAAGAACTGAAAAAACATTATTGCAGACAATATCAATCGCGCTTCATGGGACCTTTTGATCAGAACCTGATGCAGAATATTCAGGCGTTTGATTTTACCGCGTCCGATCATGTTTATGCGCAATACATGATGCATCTTGTTCGAAGAATCAACATTCTCAGGGATGCTCCCTATTCTTCAGACATCAGGGGCCTGAGGGAAAAACCGCAACCGCAATACATCGCCATGCAGAACCATGATCCGGTAAATCATCCGGAAACAGGGAATTTGATCGGCAACCAGAATTTCTATTACCTGGCCTGGCGGGAAGATTCCGATCAAATACAAAAAGAAATTAACGGACTGGAGGATGCCGTAAAATCTCTGTACGGACGGCGGAACGGCAATCTGCAATGGATGCTTACGCTGAGTGATCAGTACAGCGGTATTCTTCCGGTTACGCTCAATGATTTCTGGGGAGGTGGTCAGCAGATTGCTGAAGAAAGAAGGGTAGAACCTTGTTTTACCCGTCAGGGCAGAGAAGTGATTGAACGTTTCTTCAGTGAATTGTCTCAGGCTTATCCGGACGCGCCCTCATTAACCACCAACAAAAACCTGTTTGACGAAAAATACCGAACGCTTTGTTTTGAAGCCTGGCGGGATTTTACTGAAGGATTTTCCAAGGGGATAGAACGCCTGCATACCCCGGCTGAATGGGACAAGATGGCGAGTGACATGGCAGGTAATGGCGGCGGCCCATATCGTAAGCTGATCGATAAGATTACCGTACAGCTTGAACCCCTTTACAACGGGGGGGCGCTTCCTGCATGGTTGTCCCAGATTCTCCGTTTTCAAACCTTCAGGGGTCAGGGCAATGCATACCAGACAGGCTTTGTGAAGACCATGACGGACTCTGTTAAAAAAACGGCAATGTCCGTCGAAAAGTCAACCGGTCATGATGCCGGTGTTGCGACGCTGGATAACCGGAAAGAAGACGCTCAGGCTTATGCGGATTATCAAAATGCATTGAAAAGCATCGAGACAGCCACAACTTCAGGAAAATCGGCTTTTGAAATCGCCAGGCAAACCTTCAGTGATGACCCGGCTGTCAGCAAATCGCCTTTCCATCGGGGCCATAAAGCGATTGATCGGCTGAAAAAAGGGATTGGAGGCGGCAATGAAGTGGATGCGACGGTCGCACGCTTAATATCCGGTCCCTTTGACTATCTATGGTTATTTGTGTGCAACCGGACGGCCGCGCAGCTGGAGAGCCGGTGGAGCGAGCATGTGCTTGCGCCGACCATGGGCATGAGCCCTCAGCAGATGATGCCTTTTCTGGTGGGGCCTGACGGTCTGGTCTGGAAATATGTCAAAGAGTATGCGGCGCCGTTTTTGAACAGAAATGAGAAGACCGGGTATTATCCAAAGGAAGTGTTGGGTGGTACGGTCATGCTTAACAAATCATTCTACAATTTTTTAAACAAAGGTGCCAGAGCGCAGGCCACAAAGCAAGTTCAGCAGAATAATTATAATGTGGAGATTAACGGGCTTCCGACGGCCGCCAACCCGGATGCCAGCCTGCAGCCTCATGGTACGTGGCTGGAGCTTCAATGCGGCCCGACAGCACAGATTTTGCAGAACAACAATTACCCGGTAAACAAGACCTTTTACTGGTCGCCCGAATCATGCAGTGATGTGATTTTGAACATTGAAGTCGGTGATCTGGTTCTGTCCCGACGTTACTCAGGGCCCCGGGCATTTCCGGACTTCCTGAAAGATTTCAAGGGCGGCAGGCGGGTGTTTCACCCACGTGAGTTTCCCGCTGAAAAATCTTCCCTGGAACGGTTGAAAATCAAATTTATCAAAGTTGCCTATCAGTTCATCGGCAGCATGCCGGTCGTGCAGACCGTGGAAGCCATGCCTGTCGCATTGCCGGGGAGCATTGGAAAATGATGAATCCATCAAGCAGTCTAAACTGGCGCTTTATTGCCGTCGGCAAGCACCCTGTGGCAAAGGATTTCCTGAAGTTGGGGGAGAGCATCCCCCTGGTGAATGATTTGTCAGCGATGCTGAAAACCGCCTATTCCACGCTGACATCCAGATCCAACAGCGCACCCGGTTTCAGTTCCTGGCGTTTCTGGTCAAAAGGATCAGGAAAGGATTCCCTGATCTGCGGCATTGTTCGCGACAGCTCCGATAAAATGGGCAGGCCCTATCCATTCCTGATTATCGGCAGCGGCCAGCTGAAAGATTGGGAGCTTCAATGGGACCTTCTGCCCTTTGCGTGTGAGAACACCTGGTGCCAGTTTGAATATCTGTCAACACAAAATTTTGACCATGTAAAAAAACTGGAAGAGGAGCTGGCCGGTATCAGGCCACCGACCGCTCAATGGTCCGAGCATTCCGACAGGCGAAAATGCCTTAATCAGATTGGTTCGCCGCTTGATCCTTTTGCCTCTTTTTTGGATTTAAGAAAATTAACAGAACAGGTGGCCGGTTTGTCCGATCAAAAAGAATATTTTGTCAGCCTTGATCGCGGACCGTGTCATGATAAGATTCTTCCTGTCAGCCTGTGGCATCATCTTTTCAAAGGCACGCTTAAAACTGTTCCGCAAACCGTTTTTTTAGGCGGAACCCTGGACAAGGCTTTTCTGGTTGCTTACAGCCGAACTCTCAAGGCGGAGGATGCTGTTCAATTATGGTCGGTGCCTTCGGCTTTATCATGGCAGGACATCATTGGAACGGAATATCCCATGGATATCTCAACGCTCGGCAAAGAGCCGATTTCCGCGGATCGGCCCTGCGGTTCGGACGTTCGTTATGATGCGGAGTATCAAGCACTGCAAAACGAAATTGACAAACTTTCTTTGCCATCTGCCGCAGGTTCGGTCAACTGGGAAAAAGTTGTTCGTTTTGCGTCTGATATCCTTGCGCATAAGTCAAAAGATCTGCTGGTGGCGATATACCTGTCAGTCGCATTAACCTATGCCCGCAAGCACGATGGCCTGTCCATGGGAGTCAAGCTCCTGATGGATCTGATGGGGAAATTCTGGGAGCAGCTTTATCCGCCCCGGGAGCGAATGCGCGGACGTTTACGCGCCCTGGAATGGTGGGCTGAAAAAATGGATTCTGCTTTGAGGCAGCTTCCACCAATTCCGGTTCCCGAGGCGCAGGTTCGTATTCTGAAAGATCATTTGAATCAGGTCGAACAATGGATCGTAAAGCACCTGGAGAATCCGCCGTCTCTGACGGCAATTAAAAATCTGGCTGGAGATTTGACCGTTATGCACGAAGTTGCGGTTCAGAAAGAAGCTGTGAAACCGTCTGCTTCCCGTGTAATAGCTGATGACACAAAGAATAACCAAAACCAGATCAGACCTTCTGAGCAGCCTGAAGAAATCCAATCTTTCCCAAACGACGGGAGAATGCTGGAGCATTATCTGCAAAAGATACGTGAGATCGGCAGTCACTGCCGGCAGCAAAACTCGGCTGACCCTCTGCCTTACAGACTGAACAGGAAATTGATGTGGTGCAATATCGAGGATCTGCCGATATCCACCAATGGCCTTACCAGAATTCCCGCACCCGATAAACAGATCGTGAAAATGCTCTTTGATTTGCACGACAGCGGAGACGCCGAGACTTTATTAAAGGCCGCTGAAGGAAGGCTTTCGCAGTATATTTTCTGGATGGATTTAAACCGGTTTGTGGCGGAATCGCTTGCCAGACTCGGTGCATACTATACAAAGGCGCACAGGGCCGTCTGCCGGGAAACCGCCTTTCTGATTTATCAGTTGCCCGGTTTGGAGGACCTGTCATTTTCTGACGGGACTCCCTTCGCCACCCTGGAGACAAAGAACTGGCTTAAAAGTATCGCGATTCATTCCGGCATGTCGGTACAAACCGTGCCTGACAACAAATTGAAGTTCAGGGGTGGTGAAAGCCGGATAGAAGAAGAAATCACGGAAGCGCAAGTCATGATTCAGAAAGGCAGGCTTCTGGAAGCAATGGAAGGTTTGCAGCAAAAGTTGAATGCCGCGTCGGCCGGCAGGGAAAAGATCATCTGGCGACTTGCGGTCGCACGGCTGCTGCTGGATGTGAAGAGATACGAACTGGCCCTGCCCCATCTGGCCCAGATCATTCGGGAGATCGATCATTTCCATCTGGAAAACTACGATTCCGCCCTTGCGTTGAAAGGTTTGAAAATGGTCTGCACCGGACTGGAATTGCAGGATGATGAATCATCAAAAAGCAAAAAAGCGGAGGTGATGTATCGTATTGCGAAGATTGACATGGCAGAGGCGGTACGTCTGGGAAAGACTTAAAAATAACTGACAGAAAAAAGAGGAGGAAACCATGGCAAAAGAACCATCTGTGGCGCCTAAGGAGAGGGTGAATATCGTATATCGCGCGTCGGTCGGCGATATAAAAGAAGATGTGGAGCTCCCATTAAAGACTTTGGTGATGGGAGACTTTACGGGAAAGCATGATGAACGGTCTCTGGAAACCCGGGAACCGATCAATGTGGACAAAGACAATTTCAATGATGTGATGAAAGCCCAGGGCATCCGTTTGAATTTTGCGGTTCCCAATAAGCTCTCGGGACCGCCGGATTCGGAACTGGATTTGCACCTCAACATTGAATCGATCAATGATTTCGGGCCTGAGTCGATCGCAAAGAAGGTTCCGCAATTACGCCGTCTGTTTGAATTGCGCGATGCTTTGCGGGCCCTGAAAGGGCCGCTGGCCAATGTTCCCGAATTTCGAAAAAAAATCCATGAGCTGGTGAAAGATGAAAATGCCCGGGAGAAGCTTCTGACTGAAATCGGCTTTGAAGAGGGGGTGAAATGAGCATAAAACAGGCAACGGAAAAAGCGATGATGGATGAAATGGACGATCAAAAATCTCTGGTGGAAGAAATTGTTCAGGCGACAAGGCTGTGTCCGGCTGATGAGGCTTATTCGCTGACGCGTAAGGGAGTGGAAGCGTTGATGTCAAAATTGCTGATGCCCGGAACCGAAACGATCAAAGTGTCAAAATTGGTAGTGGACGATATGATTGCCGCCATTGATCAAAAACTCAGCGCCCAGCTTGATGAAATCCTGCATCACCGGGAATTCCAGAAAATGGAATCAGCATGGAAATCCCTGAAGTTTCTGGTTGACAGGACAGATTTTCGGGAAAACATCCGCATTGAAATTCTCAATGTCTCCAAAGAGGACCTGCTCACAGACTTTGAGGACGCACCGGAAATTCCGAAATCCGGATTATATAAGACCGTTTATACCAGCGAATACGGCCAGTTCGGCGGTAAGCCTTACGGTGTGCTGATCGGCAATTACGAATTTGATGTTGGACCGCAGGATATGAAGCTTTTACAATATTTGTCGGGTGTGGCAGGGATGGCCCACGCACCTTTCCTGGCAGCCGTCAGCCCCGCATTTTTCGGTCTTGAAGATTACAGTCTGCTGCCCAATCTCAAGGACATCAAATCCATCATGGAGGCTCCGCAATATGTGAAATGGCATGGTTTTCGGGAATCCGAGGATTCACGTTATGTAGGTCTTACCCTGCCGCGGTTTTTGCTTCGGATTCCATACGGAAATGACAGTGTGCAAGTGAGAAGCTTCAACTATGAAGAAAATGTTTCCGACGAGCACAGCCAATATTTGTGGGGCAATACCGCTTTTGCTCTGGCTTCCAGAATTCACGAAAGCTTCGCTCAATACCGCTGGTGTGCCAATATCATCGGACCGCAGGGCGGTGGAGCCGTTTACGATCTGCCGGTTCACCAGTTTGAGGCAATGGGAGCCATTCAAACCAAGATTCCCACGGAAGTTCTGGTATCAGAGCGGCGGGAATTCGAACTGGCCGAAGAAGGCTTTATTGCACTGACCATGCGTAAAGGCAGTGACAATGCAGCCTTCTTTTCGGCCAACTCAACACAAAAACCGAAGTATTTCGGCATCAGCAAAGAAGGCAAGGAGGCAGAACTCAACTATAAGCTGGGCTTGCAACTGCCCTATATGTTCATCATCAGTCGTATGGCGCATTACCTGAAGGTGATTCAGCGTGAAAACATTGGTACATGGAAAGAGAGGGTGGATCTGGAAACAGAGCTCAACAACTGGATTCGTCAGTATGTGGCCGATATGGATAGTCCTATGCCGGGTGTCAGAAGCCGCAGGCCTTTGCGTCAGGCTCAAGTGTCAGTTGAGGAAGTTGAAGGAGAGCCCGGCTGGTACCGTGTGGGATTGAAAGTGCGACCGCATTTTAAATACATGGGCGCGTATTTTACGCTGTCTTTGGTCGGCAAGCTGGATAAGGAATAGATCAGAGACAGAGATGCAAAACAAATATTAACGGTGATCAGATTATTTGCGTTTTTCCATTCGATGGTCAATCGAGCTGAAATATTAAAAACCAAATAAAAGGAGGAGTTGTACAATGTCATTGCCAGCACATTTGACTTTACAGGGAGAGAAACAGGGAAAAATTGAAGGGTCCTGCGAAATGCAGGGAAGAGAAGGTACCATTCTGGTTTACGCAATGGATCATGATATCCATATTCCGCGCGATCCTCAGTCAGGTTTAGGGAGTGGAAAAAGAATTCACGGGCCCCTGACCATCATGAAAGAATATGACAAGAGTTCACCTAAATTGTATCAGGCGCTTTGCACCGGTGAGCACTTAAAGAACGTTACAATCAAATGGTATCGAATTAACAAGCAAGGATCAGAAGAACATTACTTCTCGCATGTTCTGGAAGATGCTATTGTTGTTTCCATCACGCCGAGTATGCCGGTAGCCTTCCTGCCAGAAAATGAGCCTTACCGTCACATGGAAGAAGTGTCCTTCACCTATAAGAAAATTAAATGGACATGGGAACCCGATGGCATCGAGTCCGAAGATTCCTGGGCTGTCCCGAAGTAGAACACAAAACGATGCAGTATGCCGGGCTGTTTCATGAACCTGAACAACAGCCTGGCATATTGTTCATGTTTTGCCAATTTCGGCAGAGATTCATCATGATTTAGGAACCTCACTTCCCGAACAATGGATGGGGAATGTCTGTTGACATTGTTTGCCGTTTGGGTCTATTGTTTTTCAAGTATGCGGTATCACTGGCAGCAACTTATCGAATAATCACCCGCCAGACGATCGGGTACTTTATGCAAGGCAACGCTCAAACAAAAGAAGAATGGTCCCGTCTGGAGAGTATGTTTTCCTTTGCCCGTCCGGATGCGCAGAATCTTATCACCTGCTTTCATAAGGAAATGAAACGCGGCCTTGCCGGGCAGACCAGCTCGCTCAAGATGATCCCCTGCTATGTCAGCCGACCTACGGGTTTGGAGGAGGGGAGCTTCCTGGCGCTTGATCTGGGTGGTACAAACCTGCGCGTCCTGGCCGTGGAACTTGACGGCCGGGGTGGGGCGAATATTTCAGCCGTCAGCCGATTTGTCATCCCGGCATCCGTCATGCATGGCAGAGGCGAAGGGCTGTTCGATTTTCTGGCAGAGGGCGTAACTCTCTTTCTTGAAGAGCATGGGTATAATCTTCAACAGCACCAGGATCTGGCATTTACCTTTTCCTTTCCCGTGGAGCAAAGCGCCCTCAACGCAGGTATTCTTCTGAACTGGACCAAAGGTTTTACCGCTTCCGAGGTCGAGGGAAAAGATGTCGTTGCCTTACTTGCAGAGGCGCTCGGCCGCAGGAATATCAAAAATATTTCCGTGACAGCCCTTGCCAACGACACAATAGGAACGCTGATGACAAAAAGTTATGCCGATGCCTCATGCGACATGGGCGTGATTCTGGGAACGGGCACCAATGCGTGCTATCCGGAAAACACCCGCCGCATTGCAAAATATTCCGGTTCTGATGATGAGCGGGAAATGATCGTCAATCTCGAGTGGGGGAACTTCGGTAAGGTTGAAATGAACAGATACGATCGGGCGCTTGACCGCACAACCCGGAATGTCGGCAGGCAGCGCATGGAAAAGATGGTTTCCGGAATGTATCTGGGAGAACTGGCTCGCCTGGTCATTCTGGATATGATCGACAGAGGATGCCTTCTTCAAAAGAAAGACAGGCTTTTTTTTGATCGTGAACACACCGTTAGAACAGAGCATCTGTCACAGGCGGCCGGGGGAGAAGATATTTTTGCTCAGTTTGGTCTTGTGAACGCAACCGACCGTGATCGTGAAGCTGCCCTCCGAATCAGTCATATCGTTTCAATGCGGGCCGCCCGCATTGCGGGAACGGCAATTGCCGCGGTGATTACCTGGATGGACGCCGGTCTTGAGAGATCTCACACGGTTGCCGTTGACGGGTCCCTGTTTGAAAAATATCCGGGATTCAGAACAAATATACTGAACATCCTGCAGGAACTTTTCGGGGACAGTGCGGAAAAGATAGCACTTAGCACCGCTGCGGATGGATCTGGAATCGGTGCGGCCATCATTGCCGCCGTTGCCTCCGGCAGACGAAGGCAATAGAGAAAACATGAACAGAGGGCTTATTTGTCAAAATTATCGAATGCCGCATTTCAGGAAGAGATGTTTTATAAATCTTTGACGGAAAACACGTAAGTCTTATTCACAATCATGTCTTTCTCTTTTCCGCAAAGGTAAATAAAGCGCGGAGTGAAATGGAGATAATCACTGACCCGGGATCTTTCTTCGGGCATTTCTATAAAAAAGCTCATATCCAGGGTTTCATGATTCGTCAATTCCACCTGCACGCGTTTTTCGCGGCTCAGCAGAGTCTCTTCTTCAAGATCCCTTTCGGAAATTTCCAGGTACATAATGTTGTCCTTTCCAACCCCCCGATGCTGGTAAAGAAAGTTGCAGCGGAACCGTGCAA
>JBDKUG010000039.1:0-3682 GCA_039679815.1 Smithella sp. | reverse complement strand
AGCGGTGACGGGGAACTGACCCGGGAGCTGATTTTTCAAAAGCAGAATTTGATGAGGGAAGAAAAACAACTACATTAACCAATAATGAAATTTGGGGGTTGCCAAATGGCTAAACAGATACAATCCGATGAATTTAAAAAGTTACTTTCACTGGGGGAAGAAAAGGGATTTCTAACCTACGATGACGTCAATGACATGTTGCCGCCGGATGTTAACTCTTCGGACCAGATCGATGATATCATCATGTTATTCGGGCAAAAGAACATAGATATTATTGACACCGAGCAGGGTGAAAAACTGGTGGTAAAAAAACCAGTGGAAGATGTTTTGCCGTCCAAGTTTTCCGAGGCCCTGACACTGGTTCCCGGTGTGGGAAAAACCGGGGACCCGGTGAAGATGTATCTGCGAGAGATGGGGTTGGTCTCCCTTTTAAGCCGTGAAGGAGAAGTGGAGATTGCGAAAAAAATCGAGGAAGGTGCCCGTGAAACCATGTGGGCGATTTTCAGTTTAACGGTTTCAATTGCCGAAGTGTTGAACATTGGTGAAAAACTGGAAGCCGGTGAAATTCGCGTTAAAAACGTGGTGGATAATATTGAAGACGAAGAAGGATTCATGGAAGAAGATGAGCACAGGGAGCGGGTGCTCAAATTGATCGCTCGAATTCGTCTTTTCAGCGACCGCAACGATGCTTTACGCGAAAAGCTGAAGTTCAAAACCATAAAGCCCAAGCAGCGTCAGTTGCTGACGGCGGAATTGGAAAAAAATACCAAAAATATTATTATCCTTTGCCGTAAAATTCGTTTCAGTAAAAAACAAATCCACCGCTTTATTGCCCGGTTGAGATCTTATACAGATGAAATTGAACGGTCAGAAAGGGTTATCAATCAGTTTAAAAAAGAATCAGGCCTGACACTGACGCAGCTGGAAAAAATCTGGCCCAAAATGAGGAAATCCAAGCAGGATGAGAAAAAAGTCGCAAAAGAAGCGAAAGTCTCAATTGATTGGCTGCATCGAAGCCATGACGCAATTACGGAAGCGCAAAAACGCATCAAACATGTTGTAAAGGAGGTTGGTATCCCGACAGCCACATTAAAGAATGTGGTGGATTCCATCGAAGACGGTGAAGTTAAGGCGGAAATCGCTAAAAGGAAACTTGTGGAAGCCAATCTGCGCCTCGTCGTCAGCATTGCGAAGAAATATACAAATCGCGGTTTGCAGTTTCTCGACCTGATTCAGGAGGGGAATATCGGGTTGATGAAAGCCGTTGATAAATTTGAATATCAGCGGGGCTACAAGTTTTCCACCTATGCGACATGGTGGATCCGTCAGGCGATTACACGAGCCATTGCCGATCAGGCGCGCACCATCCGGATTCCGGTACACATGATTGAAACGATTAACAAGCTGATCCGGACCTCCCGCTACCTGGTGCAGGAACTGGGGCGTGAACCGACCCCTGAGGAAATTGCCAACAAAATGGAATATCCACTGGAGAAAGTACGCAAGGTGTTGAAAATTGCCAAAGAACCGATTTCTCTGGAAACGCCAATCGGGGAGGAAGAGGACAGTCATCTTGGCGACTTTATTGAAGATAAAAAAATCATGTCTCCTTCGGAAGCAACAATCAGTATGGATCTGGCTGATCAGACACGCAAAATTTTATCCACCCTCACTCCGCGTGAAGAAAAGGTTCTGCGAATGCGTTTTGGGATCAGTGACCGGATAGGCGTGGCGGTTCAGGATGAAAATTTGCCTGTTGATGTTGTGGCGTCCGATATCGGGGGACAGGAAATTATAGAAGAGGAAATACCCAAAAAAACAAAGAATTCATCCAGAAAGCGTGCAGCAAAATAGTATTGACAACCGGCTCAATACGGTATATTTCACAAACCCGATGCCGGTCCGATCCGCACAGATTCATTGGCGGTGCCGTCGCGGTATGGATGGCTAAAAGGTAAAGAAGCCGCAAATCGAATGATAAAGGGCGGGCCTATAGCTCAATTGGTAGAGCCACCGGCTCATAACCGGTAGGTCCCTGGTTCGATCCCAGGTGGGCCCACCATATTTTACAACAAGGGATACTCTGTATGATGGCAGGAAAAATACTTTTTTCACAGGCAAGGAGTTGTTGCGATACTGCCAATGACTTCACAGCCGTGGATAGACAAATGAAATTGTCATCGCACGGCACACAGAACCAGGCAAAAATCAAGGCTATCTGAAAATGCACCCCGAAAAGGTGCATTTTTTTATTGCCCTAAAAAAGGAGAAAATAGTTGAAAGAGAAATTATTATTGCTAATCAGTCTACAGGAATGTGATTCACAGTTGGTCAAGTTGTCCTCAAAAAAGATTAAACTTCCGGAAAAGATCTGCAAGATGCAAGAAGATTTTCAAATTTATAAGGAAAACGTTGAGCAGAATAAAAGAAAGTATGATGAACTTAAAGCGCAGCGGATTGAATGTGAGGCGACTATTAAGAAGTTGAGCGAAGGGATGATCAAAACCAAGGAAAGGCTGCTGGAGGTTAAGAACAATAAAGAGTATCAGGCCATGCTCAAGGAAATTGAAACGTCCGAGAAGACGAGGGGCGATATTGAATCCCGGATCATCGCGCTCATGGAAGAAATGGATAAACTCTCGGTGCTGGTGAAAAAGGATGAGGAAACGTTAAAGCAGGCCGAAAGCAATCATGAAAAAGAAAAGAAAATCATTGAGGATGATCTCAGTGCGGTTGATGCGGATACGGTGACCTGGACGGAGAAACGGGCCGTTTTGCAAAAAAGTATTCCCGCAGATCTCCTGGCTCAATATGAGAGAGTAAAAAAACGCAATAATGGTGTTGGTGTGATTCCCGTCTGGAAAGCGGTCTGCAAAGGTTGCCACATGAATATTCCCCCGCAGTTGTATAATGAACTTCAGCGCTCAAATGATTTGCTGAGCTGTCCCAATTGTAACCGGATTATGTATTTTCAAAATCAAGAAGAGTCCGCCTAGTCTTTATGAAAAATAAAAAGGTGAAATTATTCAGTGACGGCGCCTGCCGCGGAAATCCGGGCATTGGCGGTGCCGGTGCAGTGATTACTGATGACTCCGATCATGTTCTCTGGGAAAACAGTCAGTATCTGGGACACTGCACGAATAATATCGCCGAGTATCAGGCGCTGATTCTCGGTCTGAAAGGCGCATTGGCTTGCGGTTATAAGAATCTGGAGATTTATCTGGATTCGGAATTGCTGGCCAACCAGATCAATGGTTCTTACAAAGTCAAGAATGAGAAACTGAAAATCTTAATGCAGGACGTCCGCCGCCTGCTTTCTTCCTTCGAATCGTCTCAGGTAAGACATGTTTTGCGCTGTCACAATGCCCGGGCGGATAAACTGGCCAATCTGGCCATTGATGAACATCGAGAATAAAAAATCAAGGTTCAAGGGACAAGGTTCAAGGCTCAACGGGCTGTTGCCCAAACGATATCCCTTTGAGCGGCCATTGAAAGCTTTTGTCTCATAACTGAAGGCCTGTGGCCTTCCCGGTAAGGAATATACGAATTATTGCCCTTCGCAAATGCTGCGCGCTTCCGGTCAAGGCGCAGCGAAAGATCAGTAATGACAACTGTTTGAGCCGCAGGCGAGTTTTGTCATTACCTTTCGCAAGCTTTAGATTTATTCAAAACGCTTTCAGGC
>JBDKUG010000095.1:0-13732 GCA_039679815.1 Smithella sp. | reverse complement strand
GTATCCCCGGTCGTCGTCTCTTTCAATCCGAGAATTGCAACCAGTTCTCCCGCTGAGGCCTTGTCGATTCTTTCACGTTTATTGGCATGCATGCGTAATAGTCTGGCAATTTTTTCCCTCTTCTTTTTAACAACATTATACACTTCATCGCCTGAAGAAATCTGGCCGGAGTAAATACGCAGATAAGTCAGCTTGCGTCCTTCATCAAGCATGATTTTGAAGGCCAGTGCCGCCAGTGGTTCCTTATCGGAACTTTGGCGAATCTCTTCCTGTTTTGTCCTGGGGTTGATGCCTTTGACCGGCGGAATGTCTTCCGGCGATGGAAGATAATGGACAACCGCATCCAGCAGTGGCTGAAGGCCTTTGTTGCGCAGTGCTGTCCCGCATAAAACCGGCACTACTTTCAAGTCAATCGTCGCCTTGCGCAACGCGGCAATAATTTGTGAGGCGGACGGTTCCTCACCGGCCAGATAAAGTTCTGCCAGACCATCATCACAGTCCGCGAGGATTTCAATCATTTTCTCTCGTTCATGCGCTGCCGCTTCGGCATGCTCTTGAGGTATTTCAGTGGTTGTATATTCCACTCCCTGAGTATAGTCATCCCAGATCAGCATTTTGAGGTTGATCAGATCAATCACGCCACGAAAGGTGTCTTCACTTCCTACGGGAAGCTGGATCGGCACGGGCGTTGAGCTAAAACGAGCGCTCATCATATTGACAACATGAAAAAAATCAGAGCCGATACGGTCCATTTTGTTGATAAAAGCGACCTTGGGAATATGGTATTTATCCGCCTGGTGCCAGACTGTTTCCGACTGCGGTTCTACACCGCTAACCGCGCAAAACACAACGATCGTACCGTCAAGCACCCGCAGACATCGTTCTACCTCGATTGTGAAATCAACATGTCCGGGGGTGTCGATAATATGAATTTCGGAATTCTTCCAGTTACAGGTGGTCACCGCCGATGTGATGGTAATGCCCCTTTCCTGCTCCTGGGGCATCCAGTCCATGACCGCTTCACCATCATGAACTTCGCCCATTTTATAGGACTTACCGGTGTAAAAAAGTATTCTTTCGCTTACGGTTGTCTTGCCCGCATCAATATGAGCGACGATGCCGATATTTCGCGTTCTTGATATTTTTGATTTCGGCGCCATAATGATATCAGTTCTTCTCTTCTTTGACCGGAACGTACAGATCAGGATCCGGCCTGAAAGGATGATCAGTGGTTATATGACCTTTGATCGAAGGCAATGACTTGCCTTCTACCAGAATTTTCACGGCTTTGATGTCAGGGATATTGGCGGCCAATGTATTCGTCAATGAATATATGGTGGCCATTTCCGCCGTGGAACCACCCGGATGGGATTTGGTCAGACCGGCGCTGAAATTTATCTGGGCCAGACCGTCTTCATCCAGTTTTATGTCCCGAAGCGCAACATTGGCCGGGAAAGTATTGACATGTCCGGTCTTGGAACCTTCCAGCAGGGCCTTAACCACTTCCCTGGCCTGCAGAGCGGGATCTTCTTCCTCAAAAATATAGCGTTTCTCAGCAACCAGGAAGCGTTCCTGCTGGTCTGAAAAATAGATTTCAGCGACCACCTTTTTCTTCTTTTTTAAGGCCTCCACATCAACAGGTGGAAATAATGCGTTAAACAGGATAACAAAAAAAATAACCAGCAGTAAGACAACTCCGCCGATTATTGCCATTAAATAAACAATCCGGGTTGATTTCTTTTTCTGCCGGTCTTTGAAATTATCAGACCTGCGTTGCTTTTTTGTTGACATACACGAACGACTCCTCTTGAAAAAACTGCGCCAATCTAGGGTATTTTTATTTCACTGTCAAGCACAACAAGATCTAATGGTTAAAGAACGTCTCCCGATATCCAATCTTTAAGAAAATAGCCTTAAAGATAATAAAAAAACAGCCCGCGTTAAACAACAGGGGCTGTTTGGAAACCAACCTGACGTTAAAAGCTATGTTAATAATTTTCGGCCAGTGCTTCATAATAAGCCTGCGGGTGCTTGCAGGCCGGACATTCTTTGGGTGCTTCATCCCCTTCATAAACGTAACCGCAGTTAATGCAATGCCATTTCGTGACCGCTTTCTTTTTAAATACCTCACTGTTAACAATATTTGCGGCAAGCCTGCGGTATCTGTTTTCATGAAACATTTCGACTCTGGAAATCTGCTCGAACGAACGCGCAATTTCGGGAAATCCTTCTTCTCTGGCTATTTTGGCGGCTTCGGCATAAAGAACCGTCCACTCCATATTCTCACCGGCTGCAGCCGCTTCCAGATTGCTTCGTGTATCTCCAATTACACCGGCAGGATAGGAGGCTGTAATTTCAACTTCACCGCCTTCGAGATACTTAAAAAACACTTTAGCATGTTCTTTTTCATTGTCCGCTGTTTCCAGAAAGATCCTGGAAATCTGTTCATATCCTTCTTTTTTTGCAGCGCTTGCGAAAAAAGTGTATCGATTTCTGGCCTGCGCCTCACCGGCAAAGGAAGCCAGCAGATTCTTCTCTGTTTTTGTCCCTTTAATTGATTGTGCCATCGTTCATCTCCTTTCCTTTTTGTTTATTTACTCATTATATATTCTTTAAAAGTTATCAACCGTTATTTTAAATCCTTGCCCATGGCAAAAGCATTCCCCAGAAATTTCCCAACACCGTAATATGTCTGATTTTCCGGGGCATAAATTACCGGTGCGATCTTTAAAATATCCGGCAGGCCGTCCCTGCCCAGCATGGATTCATCAACCTTTACATCCAGTATCTCGCCGATTAAGTGCACATGGACGCCTATTTCAGTCTGGCCAATCAGCTTGCATTCAATAACCATTGGGAATTCCTTAATGCATGGCGCATCAACTCTGTCGCTTTTCACGGCTGTTATCCCGGCTGCTGCGAATTTATCGGCATTTCTGCCGGAAACAATTCCGCAGTAGTCAGCAATCACAACTTGGTCGGATTTCGGCACATTTACGGTAAATGCCTGCCGTTCCATAATATTATCATAGGTATATGTTGATTTTCTCAGTGAAATGGCCACAGCGGGCGGTTTTGAACTGCATATTCCACCCCACGCAACTGTTGCGGCATTGGCTTTGCCATCCTTATCGTATGTCCCGATCACCCAGACGGGAGCGGGATAAATAAGAGCTGAAGCGCCAAGAGATTTCTTCATTGTTTTCTCCTTCTTGTGAAATCTTAACTGCCTGCTAAAGTTAATTATTAAAGCAATAATGTCAAATTTATACAAAATTTAGTTAATTTTTAAAGCATATTGTAGTATGTAACGATCAAATGATTTTATTAAAGACTTCTTTTAGCCATTATATTCTTTATTGATGAGGAGGATTCAAAACTATGGCAACCGTAATGCCGGAAGGTGAAAATATTCAGAAAGCAATCAAATGGATTTCAGCCAATCTTGAAGATAACACCAATCAGCCGCTGCATATGCTGATAGAAAAATCAGTTTTTAAATTCGATTTATCCCCCAAGGATACTGAATTCCTGATGGGTTTTTTTCGTAATCACAAGAAATAGCGTCGGTCCCGGTAAAGCTCTTGAACTCCATTCAAGAGCCTGTAAACTGCTGACCGCACTGCCCGTTTCAGGGAAGGAAGCCCGACGGATCCACCAGCTCGATCCGGTCAGGCTGCCAGTGGGGATTGTTGTCGCGCTCAACAAGCCGGGCCCGAATGCCCTCAAGGTAATCGGGATGCCTTGACATATATTTTGCAGCTTTCAATTCAGTTGCAAAGACGTCCGCAATTGAACGGCCTTCATTGTAACGCAGCAATTTCAATGTCAGGACCAGAGCTGTCGGTGACCGTTCCGCGATGCTCGCAAATACTTCGTTACAGCGTTCTTCCTGATCGCCGCATCTTGATAAAGACGCCAGAATATCCTTGATATTCGCTTTGCCCGAAAAATACTTTTTCACCCACGCATCCATGGGGAAGCGGTCGGGTATATGAAAATCCAGCAGGCCTGACATCTTCTCCAGCAGTACTTTTCCTGTCACCTGCCTGTCTTGCGTGTCTTCCAGCCTGACACTTTCCAGAATATCCAACAGCCCCGGGATATGATCGTATAAAATGAAATGTGTGGCAAAACCCAAACGCACACATTCCGGTCCCTGCATATCATAACCGGTCAGCCCCAGGTATTCCGGATAGCCTTTGGGGCAGCGTGTGAACATCCAGCCTGTTGAACCGACATCCGGAAAAAAGCCGATCCGTGTTTCCGGCATGGCCATTCTAGTTCTGTCCGTGGCAATTCTGATATCGGCGCCGGCTGCAATGCCCAATCCACCACCCATCGTGATACCGTCGGCAATAACAATCACGGGTTTGGGGAAAAGATGGATTTTCAAATCAAGGCTGTATTCTTTTTGAAAAAACGAATCGGCTTTATCGTAATGCTTCAGACTTACCAGGCGGGCCAGCTCTTTGATATCTCCCCCGGCACAAAACCCTTTGGACCCGGTTGCATAAAACAGTACAAACCGGCACCGCTCATCGGCTGCCGCCTCATCCATCAGGGCGTCGATTCTGTCGATCATGGCCTCGGTCAGACTGTTGATCGCTTCCGGACGATTCAATATAATGGCGAAACCCGACTGGAAACGCCTGGAAAGCACATGCTGACTGTCTTTATTCATTTATTTTTGAGCAAATCCCGGATTTCCGTCAGCAGTTGCTGATCTTTCGTCGGCTCCGGCAATGGTTCTTCCTGCTTGCTCTTGATAATCATGCCCAGGAATTTGATAATGAAAATATACAAGGCAAGGGCGACAACGAGAAAATTCACGATTTCTCCAATAAAGAGACCATAAGGGATTTCCTTGCCGTTAATGACCCATTTCCAGGCGACATATCCCTGCTCACCTGGCATGACAAGGCTGACGAGCGGCATGATTATATTCTTAACCAGAGAATCAATAATTTTACCAAATGCTGCCCCGATAACTACGGCAATCGCCAGATCGATCACATTACCCTTCAGTGCAAAATTTTTAAATTCCTCAAGCAATGATGATACTTTTTTCCTGGTTTCCACATTCTCTCCTTTCGACATTTATAAACTATTCGCCCTTGGCCATTTCTTCGTAAATCTTCAATTCGATGAAATTGAAAAAATTATCATACTCTTTTTTTGTTAACAACCGGCGCATTTCCCATCCGCTTGATGATTTTTTCTCCGTGGTAACAATCAGCGTTACCTCACATTCCTTCCAGTTGAGCCGCCGGACAAGGGCACTGGTTTTGGTCCTCCAGTCGTCCACTTCAACATAATCCGAATCAACCCTGTGGTTTTTTCTATCAATAGTAACATTACTTCCGATTTCTTTTTCTTTTAACACGGCAGCAATACCCTTGAGAATATGTTTTTCCTTGGCTTCATAAATCCGTTTGTGCTCATCCGGTTTGGTTATTTCCGCCGAACCGAACTGATTTGCACAGGACAGAAGATGGACCACGAAAAAGAAAACAAGAGGCAAATAAACCGTTTTTTTAATCATTAAATCTCCCTTCTTAGCCGCGATGAAATTTCATCGGCTGTTTCCGTTGATCCACCAATCGTTCTTTTCTTTAAACCACCAGTGGGAGGAATCCGTTTGAATAACACGGGCAGCCAGTTTCTTGCCTTCCTCGGTACAAAGCCTCTGCAGGGCGTATTGTATCCATTCTTCGGAATATTTATTGCCCAGATCCCCGTATTCCTTTAGCTGCAGGATCAGCGCAATCTGATCGGCATCCCGGGCAATCCGGGATTCCATGGTTTCCCTTGCGTTGAATTCGTCAATAGCCTGCCGGATGTCTTCTCCGAAAGAAAGACTTTCCGTTAATTCCCTGACGGCCTTGGCCTCATCGATCTGGACATATTTTTTATTGACATAGTTCATATCGCCAGTTCTTGCTTCCGGCAAATCGTGAAGGAGACACATTTTCAAAACGCGCATTTCGTTCAGCGATGGGTTAAGTTTACACAGGGCATAGCCTGTAAACACTGTCCGCAAAACATGCTCCGCCACGGACTCCCTGCCGCTTCCAAGAAACTGATTACCGCTGCGGGGCGTCTTGCAGAGCATTCCCACTTCGAATAAAAAATCAGTAATACCGTCCATCTTACCCCTTTTTCAAAACCTTGATGCGGTTTTCCATCATTTCCGACATTTTCCGGATTTGCAGCAGCAAAGAAGCGATGCTGTCAGGTCTGGAGTTTTCGATTTTGTCGAGTTGACTTTTCCAGTGTTCCAGAAGAGCGATTTCGTTTTCTTTAACTTTCTTTTCAAATCTCTCCTGATATTCCTTGATAAAAGCGGCGGATGAGTCCACAGTCGCCATTTTGCATCCTCCATAACATATTAAGATCATTGATTGGGCATTATATCATTCACCCTCAAACATGCAACAAACAATTTCATAAATGATAAATTGACAGACCCCTTTAAATACTATAAGGAAACGCCACAAAAAAAATTGAACGAACGGTACAGAGAACCCATGGGCTGTAAACCAAAACCAGAAGACATCGCCGGAGGACAGGCAATCCTTGAAGGGGTCATGATGCGCCACGGCAATAAAATCGCCGCTGCAGTAAGACGTCCGGACAAGGAAATTGTCTTTCAGGAACGCGAATACATTCCACTGACCAAACGCTATAAAGTTCTGGGCTGGCCGCTTGTACGGGGCACGATTTCTTTATTTGAAATGATGATCGTCGGCATCAAATGCCTGATGTTCTCTGCCGAAGTCGCCCTGTCGGAAGAAGAACAGAAACCCCAGGGATGGGAGTTGTATGTCTCCCTGGTTATCAGCTTTAGCGTTGCCATCTTTTTCTTTGTCGTTGTACCGGCTTTCTTCTTCACCAAAATAAAGTCTTTTATTGACAGCCTGATCCTTTTAAATATCCTGGAAGGTTGCGTCCGTCTGAGCCTGTTTTTATGTTTCCTGGCCGCCACCCTGCTCATGTCGGACATGCGGCGTGTTTATATGTATCACGGCGCCGAACATAAGACTGTCTTTGCCTGGGAAGACGGGCAGGACCTGACCGTTGAAAACGTTAAAAACTACTCCACACGCCACCCCCGCTGCGGCACCAGCTTTATTCTTTTTGTTATGATTGTCTCCATTCTTGTATTTTCTCTGCTGGGACGTCCTGATTTCCTGCACCGGGTCATTTATAAAATCCTGCTGATGCCGGTCATTGCAGGTATTTCCTATGAAGCAATCCGCTTTACAGGAAAGTACAGCCATTTCAAACTGGTTCAGATTTTAAGCTGGCCGGGATTGGCGCTGCAAAAAATCACCACCCGGGAACCGGATGATGACCAGATTGAAGTAGCCATCGCAGCAATGAAAAAAGTCATCTGAGCATTTTTCCCTGCACGTTTCCAGAGACGAATCTTCACGGGAAGCTTTTCGTACTCCTTCATTAATCCCGAATCAACCATCTCGCAGCAAGCTAGCGAGAATTAACGCTCGTCGGGCAGCAGCGGGATTAAAATTGACTTTTTTGAATAGTTAAAGTAATTATTACAATAATTTTTGATTTTCTGATTTTTGGGGGCAACAGAAAATGAGGAAGACACTGTGGTGGACCGTTACCATTTTCATTCTTTCAGGCGCACTGTTTTATTCACAGGCTTTGGCTCAAACCGAAGACACAGCCCGGCTTACATTCAGTAAAACAGCTGTATCTAAAAAACCTGCTCACGCCTACACGGTTCAGGAAGGTGACGTTCTGTCAGAGATCATCAATAATCTGCCGGGGGTTACCCGAAAAAACATCTCCAACTATTACAAGGCAACAAGAGATCTCAATCCTAATATCACCGATTCCAACAAATTATATGTGGGGCAGAAAATTCTGCTGCCCGGGGAAAGTGCTTTAAAGGCAAGCAAAAAAACCATTCCAGCCGGCTCCCAAACCTACAGGGTTAAAAAAGGCGACACACTTACCCACATTATCCGCCGCGACCTTCGTACCAAGTCCGGCTCACAGACACAAAAAGTCCTTTTGTTGATCAAATCGCTGAACCCGGAAATTCATGATGTCAACAGGATTTACATTGGACAGATCGTTCGCCTGCCCGGAGGAAAAATGCTGACGGCCTCCGGCAGGATGCCTGAAGTCTCGCTGGAATCTGAAGAACCGGAGGTAAAAGAAGTGGAAAAGGTTGCAGAGACAGAGACCGTTGCACTACCGCCTCCGGCCCGCCTGCAGGTTGTCAAGCATGTGATCACGCAAATGAAAGGCACCTTGACGACTGCCGGCAACTACTACCTGCCCGTCTCCGGAACGGAACAGATCACCATTGACTGCTCTGTTATCCCCGTCGTAGAACTTGACAATCAAACAATATTTCTTGATACGGGAAACCGCTCCATCGATCACCTGAAAAAAATGATCCGTGGATACTGGAGCAATTACCACTTGATCAGGATTGATGCCAGAGATGATGTCATCACTACTTTGAAGAAAATATTTAATAAGACCAGAAAATATGAGATTGTCAAATCGCATAAACCCGTTTCCGCGGGAACGCGCCCATCCCTGAATGTTGTCGTTGATTGGATCATCTCCGCCAGAGGCACAAAAACGTCGACGTCGACCATTCAGGGCCTGCGTTTTGTTGATGCAAACAGCAACCTGCTGCCGCGCGCATTAGTGAAATATGCCGCTGGACATTCGCTGATCCTCACGGAAATTTCTTCCGGAAAAGGACTTGCTGAAAAGCCGGAAGAAATTTATTCCCTTCCTCCGAAAACTCTTTTACCCAGATCATCCGTCAGGGATTTTTCTCATGCGCTGCTGGCTTCCCTTAATATTCAGGCAGAAAAGGATGTCGATGTAAAGGTATTCGATATTCAACGTGACGGATATAATCTATCCATCAAGGCCGATGTCGCCGCGACGCACGGCGGGAAAAAATACCTGATTTTCTCGCGGAATGTATCGCCGGAATTTATCAACATGCTTCAAAAGTCCGGCAACCAGCTCATTTTTGTTTCTGAACGGGATGAACCGTCGAAAAACATGGAAAAGATTTTACGCGGTTTTAACATTAACTTCACATCCGGCAACTTCACCTTCTCCGGACTCGAAAAAAATCAACCGCCTTACACCCTTGGTTTCAGCGGTACCAGGATTAAAACCGATAAGGAACTATACGTTGTGAATTTTGATTTTAATAATGACCTGCGTGGTCTAATGCAGGAAACGTGGTCGGCAGGCATTATCCAGTATTGAAGCTTGCATGGATCGCTCACTCATGAATAAGCGCTGCGTGTATTGTGGTTTGCGGCGCTTTTCATTTTTATGTTGGATTGTAGATGACAGTAAAAGCAATTGCCCTTTTATCCGGCGGGCTGGACAGCATCCTGGCGGCTACGCTGGTACAAAAACAGAATATCGACGTTACCGGCCTGTCATTCACAACACCCTTCTTCGGGGCATCCAAGGCCCGGACGGCAGCTATTCAGATTTCCCTCCCACTCATCGTTGAGGACATCACGGCAGAACATCTGCGTATGCTCAAAGCGCCGCGATACGGCTACGGTAAAAATATGAACCCCTGTATTGACTGTCACACATTGATGCTGGCAATCGCAGGCAGAAAAATGGAGGAAACCGGCGCTGACTTTCTGGTAACCGGTGAGGTTCTGGGACAGCGGCCCATGTCGCAGACCAGACAATCTCTTTATGTCGTTGCGAAAAACTCCGGGTACGCCGATTACATTTTGCGTCCGCTTTCCGCTCAATTACTTGATCCCATAATGCCTGAACGTGAAGGAAAGATCGATCGCTCACTACTCCTGTCTATTTCGGGCCGGGGGCGCAAAGAACAAATGCGCCTGGCGGTAGCATTCGGGATAAAGCATTATCCGGCCCCTGCCGGCGGCTGCCTGCTCACGGATCCGATATTTTCCCGACGTCTGCGTGACCTGATGGACCATTTGGAAGACCGGAATATTAGGGACTACGAATTGTTAAAATACGGGCGGCATTTTCGAAATAATGAATCTGGTAAAATTATCGTCGGGAGAAACCAATCCGACAACGAGTGTTTACGGAAACTCTCCATTGATGATGACCTGGTCTGCAATATGGCCGCTTTCCCCGGTCCGCTCGTGCTTGCACCCTACGGCGGTGAAGCAATCATGGCCGCGGCGGCATCGCTGTGCGTCCGCTACTCGGATGCTCCGTCAGACACTGAAGCAGACGTGGTATGCCAGCACCATAATGAATCCGTCATTTTAAAGGCAAAAGCCGCACCCAAAGACGATCCGGGATGCCGCATCATTTAATCGCCCTGCCCCCTCTGTGCTGGGGACGTAACAAATCATAAACGGTTTTGACCGGATTAAAAACAATCACAGGGAGCTCAACAAATACGGTATTCCAGTATGCCATCCCGCCATTCCACAGCCCCGGCATCTCCTGGGCTTTGAGATGCCTGCCCTTTTCCGTTTTGGGGATGATCAAATATGCATCCCGATTTACATAATCAGCCAGATTAAATTTTTTGCCACAATGATTTTTCGTGCAGCAGACCATGTCAACCGGATTGAAATAAGAAGCCCGCGACCAGATATTCTTTTGAGAAGGCCGGTTTGGATCGACATGGGATGATTCCACGATCTGCAGAGTTTGTGAATTGTCTTTCTCCCTTACCCAGAAAGGCGCTCCGCCTGGTTCCCCTTCATTCCGCACCATTCCGCAGATTCGCAACGGACGGTTTAAATGCAAAAAAAGCTGTCGCTGTTTTTCCTGCGGGGAAAGTTTTGAAAAATCTTTTGAAAATCTTTTGCTCAATTCCATACGGCAAAAGTCCGTTATCGCTTCTAATTCATCGACTGTAAGTTGGCCTTTCTCCAGCTGCCGAAGCATCGTAATTACAGTCTTTCGCAATTGCAGAGCCAGCCCCCCCAGCATTTTTTTGTAGGGCAGGATTTTCTTTTGCAGGATATCCGGCACAATATTATCAATGTTTTTAATAAAAATCATGTCCGCATCCATATTCTGAAGATTCTGGATGAGCGCGCCATGACCGCCCGGCCTGAACACCAGACTGCCGGTTTCATCGCGGAAAGGCAGATTTTTTTCATCCACCGCCAATATATTCGTGGCGGGAGACTGCACAGACAGATTCACCCTGAATCGTACTTGACAGCGTTTTTCATACAGAGGAATAATCAACTTCATCAAGGCTTTGACATCCCGGACATGTTCATCTGAAACCGTAAAATGCAAACGGCAAACTCTTCCGGTTCCGGTAGTAAAGCTTGCGGCTTCCCCGAAATGTTCTTCGAACGCTGTCCTTACTTCACCATTGCGATAGGCATGAAAAGGGATGAGCGCTTTTGGCAGCCAGCCAAAACGAAGACCGTTTGGAAGAAGAATATAATCAAGAATTGCCCCGATATTCTTTTGCCTGATGCTCTGATGAGCCGACTTTTCATTATGGAGAATTGAAATGAAAGGCATTTTGTTTAAATCAGCAAAGAAAGACCGATCCAGTCCGGCACTGCCGAAACTGCCCTTTTCCGCCGCTGCAAACCAGTCTGCGAACATACGACTGGCAGCCCCGGACGCCGGTACAAATTTCAATATTTTGCATTGATCAGCTTGGCTGTCATAATACTGAATCAGTTTTTTTCTTTGCGAAGAAGATACAGCACGAATCCCGTCACCCACGGTACAGGGCCTATCCAGATGCAAATAGCGAGGTCCCTGTGAATAGATTGCCAGCTGCCTTTCCACGTCAGGATTTGAAATCCCCATCGACGTTATTTGTTCGATATCTTTTTTCGAAAAAAAATAACCTTTTTTCATAATTGCTCACTTTAAAGATATCCTGCCGCCCGATCCGTTCACAAATAAATCCACCCTTCATTTGATCCCTTACCGATGGTTCACTTGATGAAGGTGTCATAGAGGCCGACCACCAGGATAAAGAAGATCAGCACGGGAACAACAAAACGGATAAGCAGAGCCCACCATTTTCCGACAGTAATGGTTTTCCGGCCTTTATTTGCTTCATGAATCGCGTGTTTGATTCCCCATGCGTATCCGGTAAATACAGCCATAAAGAGTCCTCCCACAGGCAGAAAGATGCTGTTGGAAAACCAGTCGTAGGTATCAAGCAAATCTGTATTCAAACCGGGGAAGGAGAAGTCTTTCAGGACGCTGTAGCCCAGGGTCGCAGGAAGTCCGACAACAAAAATGACCACTCCCATACATGTGGCGGCTTTTCTTCGGGTCCAGCCCTTTTCATCGATCAGCCAGGCCGTCACCACTTCCAGAAGGGATATTGCGGAAGTCAGAGCGGCAATCGCCAGAAGAATGAAAAAAGCAACCCCAAAAACACTGCCCATTGGCATTTGCGCAAATACTGCCGGCAGTGTAATAAACGCCAGTCCCGGACCCGCCCCGGGTTCAAAACCCAGTGCGAATATTGCCGGGAATAAAGCAAATCCGGCCAACAGTGCCACGCCTGTATCAAGCCCCGCCACCCACGCCGCATTGGCAGGGATTTCGTCCTTATCATCCAAATAGCTTCCGTAAGTCATAATAGCACCCATCCCGAGACTCAGTGAAAAAAAGGCCTGTGCCAAAGCAGCAAGCAGCGTTCGCCCCGTCACCTTACTGAAATCCGGATTCAAGTAGTAAGCAAGCCCTTCGCTTGCACCGGGCAGCGTGACTGACCTGACGATCAAAATTATAAGGAGCGCGAATAGAATCGGCATCAGGATTGTCGACCATCGCTGAATGCCCTTGACTACACCGGCAGCGATAATGCCCACGGCCATGATCATGAACACAGCCTGCCAGATGATCGGTTCCCATGTGCCGCTGATATGGTTCTTAAAAACGCCGGCATGGTCGATTCCCGGAGTGTTCGTAGCAATAACAACCTTGTAAATGTATGCAAGCGACCAGCCAGCAACGACGGCGTAATAGGAAAGAATGATGAAACCGGTAAACACACCGAGCGCCCCCACCAGCCACCACGGGCTGTTCGGGGCGAGAACTTTAAAGACGCCGACAGGGTCGCGTTGCGCAGCGCGTCCCAAAACCATTTCGTTCATGATCAGAGGATAGCCAAGCAGCAGCACCGCCATCAGGTATATCAGCATGAAAGCTGCTCCACCATGCTCGCCCGTCATGTAGGGAAACCTCCAGATATTTCCCAGTCCAATTGCCGAACCTGAAGCCGCAAGAATAAATCCGATGCGGTTTGCCCAGTGTTCTCGTTTTTTTTCTGAATTGATCATAGTTTTTCCCTCCACTATCGCGGTTCATCCAATGGAAAGATTATTTTCGCGGCGAACTATAGGAATTTCCTTGCGAAGTGTCAAGGTAAAACACGCGATTATTCTACAAAACCCATGCACGGGGTATAAGATGAAATGAAGATCACAAACAAGTTGATATCATCATAAACCAAAATAGATCAGTGATCCACAGGCTGCTCACAGGTCAATAACTTGTAGATTTTAGAAGAAAAATCGTGTATCGATTTCACCATCTTGAACAACACGTAACGAAAAACAATTTTTCTCCAGGGGAGGGTCAATTTTGAAAAAAGGAATTTACACAGTGCTTCATTTTGCTGTTTGTTTATTGATGATTACAGGCATTGTATCAACTGGTTATGCTTCAGAAATAATGTCGCATGGGCAGACAATAATTGAAGCAA
>JBDKUG010000281.1:0-6822 GCA_039679815.1 Smithella sp. | reverse complement strand
TTCCCCTGTGTTGACGTCTTCGACGGGAAGAAAGGCCGAATCTGAATTAAGGATGTCCAGGATGAGTTCTTTTCCCGAGTGTTCATTTGCGTAAGGGCTTAAATAGAAATGAACGTCCAGTTTCTGGCCGTCGCTGCGCAGGACAGTTGCCCGGTGTTTGTTTTTTTCCACTTTCATTCGATGCTCCTCCTCTCGGATGCATTGTTGACGCTCCAATTCGCAAAGATCATCATTGGGATTCATGACAGTGACTCCTTCTCAATCATTTTCTCAAAAATTTTCTTATCCAGCGCCTTTTCGTAGGCCGCCCTGGCTGTAATTTTGTCTTCCCTGATAAGTTGAAGAAGATGCTGATCCATGTTCTGCATCCCGATGTTGGACCCTGTCTGGATAAGAGAATTGATCTGGGATATTTTACCTTCCCGGATCGTGGTGGCTAAAGCTGAGGAGCCGAGCAGAATTTCAATGGCCGCACACCTGCCTTTGCCGTCCTTGGTTTTTAAAAGCTGCTGGGCCACCACTGCGCTTAAAGACTCTGCCAGCATGGTCCTTGTCTGTTCCTGCTGGTCGGCAGGAAAGGCGTTTATAATCCGGTCTATCGTTTTGGCCGCACTGTTAGTGTGCAGGGTTCCAAAGACCAGAATGCCCAGCTCCGCGCAGGTGAGCGCCAGCGATATGGTGGCGGTGTCCCTCATCTCGCCTACAAGTATAATATCCGGATCCTCGCGGCCCGCCACCTTTAGCGCATCGGCAAAGCTCTTTGCGTGGGTTCCGATTTCACGCTGGGTGAAAAGGCACTTTTTATTGGGGTGGACAAACTCCAGCGGGTCTTCAATTGTGATGATGTGGGCATCGCGCATTTCATTAATGTAATTGATCATTGCGGCCAGGGTGGTCGATTTTCCGCTCCCTGTGGGGCCGGTCACCAGAACAAGGCCGCGTTTCGACATGGCGATGGTTTTCAGTACCGGCGGCATTTGCAGCTGCTCCAGGGTTAAGATATCCGTCGGGATCAGTCTGAATACCGCTCCAACCCCCCGATGCTGGTAAAGAAAGTTGCAGCGGAACCGTGCAACTCCTTCCAGTTCATAAGCCATGTCGAAATCACGATGGCTTTCCAGGGTGGCCTGTTGATTATCATTTAACATCTCAAAGAGTAAGTCCCGGTTTGATTCAGGTGTCAAAACCGGATGATTGGTCGGTGTTAACTCCCCGCGAAGCCTCAGCATGGGCGGGAAACCAATGACCATGTGCAGATCGCTTGCCCCGCGTTCTTTCATTTCTATGAAATATTCATCAATTCTTGCCATGCGACCCTGCTCCCTGCACATTAAGCTCTAACGGGGTTTCGATTGATTTTCTTTTTCCATCAATGGTTTGAAAATAGCCTTGTTGTCGGCGTTGCGGTATGCCTCTTCTGCGCTGATGGTTTGTGCTTTCAACAGCGACATGATGGATTCATCCATGATTTGCATACCCACAGACTTTCCAATTTGCATCATGGAGGGGATTTGAAAAACCTTCCCGTCTCTAATGAGATTTGCCACCGGGAGGGTCCCGATTAAAATTTCCACCGCCAGCGCCATTGAGGTGAGATCGGCGCGGGGGATAAGCCTCTGGGTAATCACCGCTTTTATGGATTCGCCCAGCATGGCGCGGATCTGACCCTGTTCCGAGGCCGGGTAAGAGTCGATGATGCGGTCAACGGTCTTGGGGGCGCTTGATGTGGCAAGGGTCCCAATGACAAGGTGGCCTGTTTCGGCGGCGGAAATGGCCAGCGAAATCGTTTCCAGATCTCTCAGCTCGCCTACCATAATCACATCCGGGTCCTGGCGGAGAGCGCCGCGTAACGCGTTGGCATAGGATAACGTGTCCCGGCCCAGTTGCCGCTGATTGACGGCACATTTTTTCACAGGATGAATGAATTCGATGGGGTCTTCTATCGTAATGATGTGGTGGGCACGGTTTGTATTGACATAATCGATCATGGCGGCCAGTGTTGATGATTTCCCCTGGCCGGTGGCGCCCGTCACGAGAACCAGACCCTGGTGATTGTCCATGATTTTTTTCACTGTCTCCGGGAGTCCCAGTGTTTCAAAGGTGGGAATTTCAAACGGTATGATACGAAAGGACGCGCTGAGCCCCGCCTGGTGGCGCATCGCACTTCCCCGGAATCTGGCTACTCCCGCTATTTCATAGGCAAAGTCAAGCTGGAGTTGTTTGTCAAGCGTCTCTTTCTGCTCCGTGTCGAGCAGTTCATAAATAAACTGTTCGCATATTTCACGGGTCAGGGAGGGCGTCTGAATCTTTCTCAGCCTGCCTAATTTTCTGATAATAAAAGGCTCGCCGGGCGCCAGATGAAGATCCGAAGCCCCGGCATTTGTCGCTGCCTTCAATACCTTATCCAGCTCAGCCATGAAGAGTCTCCATATTGATAAAGCACTGAATCCTTTTCCGCCTTCAGCCATGGCAAAAAGCAGATGAGGCCGGTAAAGCTTCCATTCCTCAATGGCTGACAATCTGTTTTACAACCCGAGAGAAATTTTTTGTGGCTGTTTCTGTAATGATTGCACCAACGGTTTCTTCGGTTTCTGAACTCAGTTTCGGCTATGGCTTAGTCGGATTTTCTACCGGAATGCCCAGAGAATTCAGTTGTGGCTGAGCCGGTGGTTTTTGTGGCTGTTGAACCTGTGGTTTCTGTGGCTGCACCGGTGGATTCGAGGGCTTAATTTGTGGCTGTTGAGCCTGGGGTTTCGGTGGTTGCTGAACCGGTGGTTTTTGTACCTGAACCTGTGGTTTCTGCGGCTGCGCCGGTGGATTCTGGGGCTTAATCTGTGGCTGTTGGGTCTGTGTTTTCGGCGGTTGCTGAACTTGCGGTTTCGGTGATGGCTTAGACGGATCTTCAATCGGAATTCCCATAGAATTCAGTTGTTGCTGGGCTTGTGAAATTGCCGGCATAGAAGCTGCCGTTATCAGGGCCAAAAGTATTGTTCCAATAATTAAATTTTTCATTTTATTCAACTTCCTTTCTTATTCTTTGTCAGCTTTAATGGCTGAGTCTTACGGATAATGAGCAAGTATTGAGCTGTAACCTAATACTTGTTGCACAATTCAAGTTTAGAGCTAACGGATTTTTCAATTTTGATACGGGGAACTAACTCGAAGTAGTGATGTAATTGCATTTTATATTGCTAGTAAATATCCTATCCGGCAGTTCAGCCACCGTATCCCGTAAACGGGAATTAGGCCGTTAACTTTGCGTCCCGCTTTTTCAATGCGGTTTGCCTTTTTCAAGACGAGGTTTTTTATATTATAATCGCTAATAAGTCAAGGATGCTCTTCAGCGAGATGACATTCTATGGCCTTGAGCCTCAAGTTGGAAGATGGGGAGAATGATAGCCTGCTGTTATTATAAGTATTTGTATTTATTTATTATCCTTCAGGATTCACTTCGGTTTGCCGATCGTGGAAATTTTCAAAGGCACGTATAAAGGGCAAAAACCGATCAAGCTGGTTATTATAAACACAATTGCCAGAACACCCAGAATAATCGCTGCAAAACCTGTAATGCTCCCGGTCACATAAAGGACACCAACGGCAACTGCCAACAGTGCTCTAATAATCCGGTCTATTGTTCCCATGTTCTTTTTCATTTTCTTCTCCTTTCTTTATTGTCATTCATCACCGTCCAATACTAATAGTATTAACTTTTTTCTTGATCAATTTCCACCTCAGATACTTTCTTCTTGTCCTTGACCGGACAAGCCTGTCTTACTCATGTGGATACGCCCATGTGTGGCAAAAGCCAGACCTGCACAAAAATCCACCCGCCGATGATCAAAAGTAAAAGCAACAAATCATTCATTATTTAATCCTCTTTCTGATTCTGATAAGGGGAGGCGGTAAACCACCTCCCCACTTGTATATTAGTTCAAGTTTTTATCAATCAATGCCGCCAGTTGATTTTTAGATAACAAACCGACCTGTGTCTCCTGTACTTTGCCGTTTTTAACCAAAAGCAATGTCGGGATGCTCTTCACGCCATACTGGGCTGCCGTTTCCTGATTATCATCGACATTCAATTTGACGATGTTAACCTTCTCACCATATTGCACAGCAAGTTCCTCCAGAATCGGGCCGATTGCCCGACAGGGTCCGCACCAGGGAGCCCAGAAATCGACCAGGGTCAGCTTTTCTTCTTTTAAAGCCACTGTGCTGAAAGTACTGTCATCCGCATGTTTCACAAATTCTGAATTACTCATTTTCGTTTCTCCTTATCATCGATGATTTATTTTGTTTCTCTTTTGCGTCTATGATAAAAACTAACTGCTTTTGGTTTCATTAATACACCCTGATATTTAATATTTCATTGATCTAAATCAACGGGGGAGATTTTTTTTGTCTATGGATATTACCAATCAAATAAAGGATATAGTGCTGTTTCAGGGCGTTTCTTTGGAAAAAATACAATTGCTGGCGGCACAGGCAAAATACAAAAAATTTAAATCGGGCGAGATAGTCATTGGCGAGGCAGATCCGATACGGTCTTTTTATGTGGTCTTCTACGGTCAGTTAAAACTCTACAGGAGTTCGATGGAAGGCAAAGAGCAGACGCTCCAACTGCTTGGACCCGGAGACCCGTTTGGCCTTTGCACAGCTTTTGCCACTGAATCCTTTCCGGCAAGCGCCATGGCCATTGTAGAAAGCTCTGTCATTCTAATACCTGGTAGGGTTATGGAAGCAACGGCAAGGCAGGAACCCGTGATCCTGTTTAACATCATTCAAATACTATCTCAGCGCCTCAAGGATTCCATGACACTCATCGAATCCCTCGCCTTAAAAGAAATTCCCGGGCGACTGGCATCTTTCCTGTGTCATTTATTATCGAAAGATAACGCGGATCGAAAAACCAGCGTGAAACTGACGATTTCACAACGGGAACTGTCCAAGATTCTGGGTGCCACACCGGAAGCCCTTTCCCGCGCCCTGAGAAAAATGGCCAATGACGGTATCCTCTCCACAGAGGGTCGTGTAATCACCATTCTGAATCATAAAGCATTAAAACAACTGGCCGAAGGTGAGTGATTTCTAAAAATAATAAAATTATCCCTTGACATGTTATGGGCATATGCTTATAATGAGTCACAAGGAGAATGAAGATCAATGCCCCGGCCGAAATGTCGACGTCATATTTGCGGAATGCCTGATAAAAACTATTTCAAGCCCCGGGGGATCCCCGTTTTGGATTTGGAAGAAATCGTCCTGAACCTGGATGAATTCGAAGCGATTCGTCTGGCGGACCACGAACAATTGTATCAGGAAGAAGCGGCAAGCAAAATGAACATATCCCGCCAGACTTTCGGTAGGATAATTGAATCGGCTCACAAAAAGATAGCTGATGTCTTGATTCACGGCAAGGCACTGAAAATAGAAGGCGGTGAAGTTTCTATTGAAGAAAAAAAGCAATGTTGTCATGAAAAAGGACGCAAGGTCATGAAGAAATAATCAATAATTTATTTAAAGGAGAAGTTTATGAAAATCGCATTACCATCACGGATGAGCCAGATTGACGAACACTTTGGTCATTGTGAACACTTTACGGTATTCACTATTGATAGCGGGAAACAAATAACCGCTGAAGAAAAGATTGCTTCCCCTGCGGGCTGCGGATGCAAATCCAAACCCCGGTTTCCGGCGTGAGAGGAGAAACTGAAAGATATCCAAGCCACCTGTTTTTATTGTAAATATTTGTATTTATTGATATCTATGTGTCATCCTGTGTAACGGTGTGGAGCTGTTTTACCCTGATTTCAGAGTAAAAGGACACCCACAGGGACACCCACTTTTGTCAAGATTTTGGCACGCAAACATACCATGACTTTTATGGCTGTCAGGGAATTGCTTTCAATCGGAAGAAAGCGGCTATCATTGCATCCTATTGATAAGCCAGGGTGGGCACTGATATGGACTGGTATTATAAATAATCTTGGCCGAGAAGATGATGGTCTGATTAATATAGGCTGCGCGTGGATGAAAATAAATTATGAAGGAAGATCTGTCTTGACCACTTGCCTGGAAGTGTCTGTGGGATTTTGACATTGATTCACGAAATGAGTTGGATGAATTGGGTGTTAGATGGGTAGTGAAGCCCCAAGAGGGACATAAAATCAATTGGTTTTTGTCCTTGACTTATATGGTTTCTGGGATTACAATCCATGCAAAATGAAACATAAGGTTTCGATTTGCAATGTTCATAGAACGCCGTCAGCGCAAAGAAATTGAACGATCTTTAAAGGCCTATCCTGTTGTGGGTATTGTCGGCTCCCGCCAGACAGGAAAAACCACATTGGCCAGGCAGATACAATCCAATATTAAGACAAAATCAATCTATCTGGATCTGGAATTACCCTCCGACCTCAATAAATTGCGTGATGCGGAAATATATTTAACCCAGTATGCGGACTACCTCGTAATTATTGATGAAATCCAGTGCCAGCCGACGTTGTTTCCACTGATCAGAGCCCTCGTTGATCAGAACAGAAAAACAGGCCGATTTTTAATTCTCGGATCAGCCTCGCCGGCGTTGAAGCGCCAGGCGGCAGAAAGTTTAGCCGGCCGGATTGTCTATCACGAACTTACTCCGTTTGATTTGCAGGAAGTTGATTACGGAAAAATGCGCCGATTATGGTTAAGGGGCGGCTATCCGAAAAGTTTTCTGGCAGGTTCAGATGAAGAAAGCATGATTTGGCGGGAAGCATTCATCAAGACTTACCTGGAGCGCGATATCCCGCAGTTGGGGATTCGTATTCCGGCTGTTCAACT
>JBDKUG010000017.1:0-2176 GCA_039679815.1 Smithella sp. | reverse complement strand
GGATTGACCCTGGTCTCAAGGCTTATCTGGGCTTGGACCGGGAAGTCAGGGTCAGGGATCTGGAGGTGCTGAAATCGATGACAAGCGAGTCCATCAGTGCTCATTATAAGGAAACAATCGAACTTCTCAAGCGATGCAAAACGCGTCAAAAAGTCACTGAGGAAAGATTGAATTGCAGATAATCAGGTTAGGAAAATCGCACTGCCCCCGATAAACCATCCGTTCTTTATCATCAACCTTCCTCTCACCGGTTAATACCACAAGTTCTGACTTGGCTGATACCGCGATGGTTCCCCATGGAAGCTCGTCATTTTTTGTCGGAAACAGTCAGTGCCGTGCAGGCAAAACCCTGCATTAACCGGGCGCGATATGTAGCGAAAAACCTGCGATTCGATCCATGTCAATAGAGGCGTAATTTCAATTGTGTATTAAGTTCCGATAGATAGCGTGCCGCATCCTGAAGGCATGTCAATTGCTTGCCATATTGATATTCGGGATATTGCCGAATTGAAGATTATTGCCACCAAAAGGATTGGATTTATGCGCAGGCTTTTTGCAGGGATTGGAACATTTCTTTTACTCATGGCGGTCTTTGCAGTACATAGCCAGGCGGCTATGAAAACACTATCGGTTCCGGCAGTGGACCAGGACTGGATGGCGGCGACAACCGGGTATAATTATAACTGCGGTCCCGTCAGTGCTACCGAGGTTATGGCATACTGGACACTCCATGGATTTCCGAATCTCATGTCCGCACCGCCCACAGGGCAAATTCCGGACAAATCAGCGCAGATAGTCAGCCTGTTCCGCAACATGGTCAAATACACGACATATGATGACAGCGGATACATATACGCTGAAGCCGAACCACAATTGGCCGCGGAACTAAGATCGTACCTGACCCTGAAGGGATATAGCGGGACCGTCGAACTGGCAGGGTTCGGTAAGGTCACATTTGCCAGGCTAAAAAGCGAGATCGATGCGGGAAGGCCGGTCATGCTCCTTGTGCATGCCTGGGATCACTGGGTGGTTGTCAAGGGATACGATGATACGGCACAGCAGTTGCGGGTCCTCTGGGGCCATGATACCAATAATAACCTGGTCTTTGAGAGAACCGTCAGCTTCAGCAGTATAAATGCCGCCGATACCAATCCTGACACCGGCACCAACGCTGTATATATAAGAGTCGGCAGCAGCAGCGAATGTACATATACTATTTCACCCACAAGCGCAACTATCGGTTCGAGCGGCGGCACAGGCAGAATTTCGGTATCGGCACCCAGCGGATGTTCATGGAGCGCATCAACAGGAGCATCATGGGCCGTTATAACATCAGGGGCAAGCGGGTCAGGCAACGGGACAGTCACGTGTTCAATCCAGGCGAATACAGGGTCTGCGAGAACTGTAGCCTTTTCCATAGCCGGAAAGATATTTTCTCTTACCCAGAGCGGTGCGACATCGGGCACTACTACGACACCCGCTACGACTGTGAAATACACCCTTACTATCACGAAACAAGGGACGGGCTCCGGAACGGTCACGGTCAATCCGGCAGGACTGAAGTACTCTTACGGTACACGGGTAACATTGAAGGCCGTACCTGATTGGAATTCTGTTTTTGCCGGGTGGTCGGGAGCCTGCTCGGGCACACAGACAACCTGCTCCGGTACGATGACACGTAATGTCAGCGTAACGGCCAACTTCAGAAAAAGGTATTGAGGAGAATCTCTCAATCCCGTCCTTGCCCATGCGGCAGGGGCGGGCCCGTCAGGGCCTTGACCATCTCTCAATAAGCATTGATTAATAACACTCCATATAATAGTATTTGAGTTGCTTGATTGTTCCATCCAAGTCGTAAGACCCGTTCTAAAAAGAGTGATGTTATGTAGAAGCATGTAAATGCTTCAAAAAGATCAAAACACTTTTACTGAGAGGACTCTGAATGTCTGATATCATCCAAGGCGGATACTTCGATAACGGTCTGAGCGGTTGGCATATAGTTTCCGGCCAGGTTTTTGTCAATTATACACCCGTGCCGGCGGATTCGATCCTTGCGAGTGATGTCGAGATAAACGGAAAGCCCGTTGTCCCGTTGGGAGGCGATTACTGGCATGTTCCTTATCCCATCGCCGAGAGGGGGACACACCTTTTACGCGTATCCTCTGCGTCGCTGGAG
>JBDKUG010000174.1:0-4161 GCA_039679815.1 Smithella sp. | reverse complement strand
AAGGGCGGCTTCAGAGAACATAAAGATCACATTTGGAAAAAAGGACGGCCAAAGTCTTTTGATGCTGCCAGAGAATTAGCGCAAGCAATCGCACACGAAATGGTACTGAAAAACAGTGAGCCGATTGTTATTAACGGGCATATCGTCACAATAACAGAAGCCATTCTGCGATCGTGGGCACAATCAAAAGACCCGAGGTTACAGATGGCTTTTGTCGAATATGCCTACGGAAAAGTCCCGCAAAACGTTGATCTAAAATCGGATGGGAAAATAGAGTTGGTGGTGAGATATGCAGAGCCTGACGATAATTCTTCCTAATCCCCACGCAAAACAAAAAGAGTTTATTTACGACCCGGCGAAGAGAAAGATAATCAGGGCGGGTCGGCGCGGCGGTAAAACGGTCGGGATGGCAATATACGCTGTTCAGAAGTTTCTGGAAGGGAAACGCGTTCTTTATGCCACACCAACCAGTGATCAGATCGGGCGATTCTGGACGGAAGTAACACGGGCATTAGAACAGCCAATTTTAGCAGGCGTATTCAAGAAAAATGAGACGGAACATATTATAGAGTTGCTTGGGACAGAACAACGTATTCGGGCAAAAACGGCTTTTAACGCCGATACTTTACGTGGAGATTATGCAGATATTTTAATATTGGACGAATGGCAGCTTATGAACGAAGATGCATGGGAAACTGTAGGAGCGCCCATGATGCTTGATAAAAACGGGGATGCAATATTTGTTTATACTCCTCCCAGTTTACATAGTCGGTCGATGAATAAAGCGAATGATCCGCAGCATGCGGCAAAAATGTTCAAGCGCGCTGCCGAAGATAAAACCGGGCGTTGGGCGACTTTTCATTTTACCAGTATGGATAATCCGCACCTTGATTCTGAAGCCTTACAAGACATTACAAAAGATATGACGAATCTTGCCTATAGAATGGAAATCATGGCAGAGGATATTGACGAAGTCCCGGGTGCGTTATGGACGCGCGAAAATATCGAAAAATCGAGAGTGTCAAAAACTCCGGACTTAGATCGTATTATTGTCGGAGTAGATCCATCCGCTACAAGTGGTGGAGATGAAGCCGGTATTATCACAGCCGGGAAACATAAGGATGATTATTATACACTTGCGGATGACAGCGTGCAGGGAAGCCCTGAAGTATGGGCGCAGGCCGCTATTTTAGCATTTAATCGATATAAAGCAGATTGTATTGTAGCTGAGAAAAATAACGGTGGCGAGATGGTAGCGAGTGTTATCAGACAGGCTATCGTTGAGGCAAAGAAAAAAGATCCGTCTATCGGAAATGTCCCGGTAAAACTGGTGTGGGCGTCACGAGGAAAAGCAACACGGGCAGAGCCGATTAGCGCAATATCAGAGCAGGGCAGAGATCATCATGTAGGTGTATTTCCAAAATTGGAGGATGAATTAAGCATGTGGTTGCCCGGTGACGATTCTCCTAATAGATTAGATGCTAAAGTTTGGGCGTATACGGAATTACTCGGAGAATCGCTAACAACGATAAACATCAATGCGCAAACGTCAAATTATGCGCGGGGCGTAGAAGAAAAAGAAGAAAGGCCGAGGTACTAACATGGGCGAAAATTCAAGATTAATAAGCGATGTTTTGTTAAAAACAAATCCTGCACTTTATGCAAGTATTGATGGCGGTAATTCATGGCTTGCGTCTATTATTCAGCGCGGGGCAAGAGTCAAACTTTACAGGGATTACGAAAGAGGTGATCATCGCGCAGATATGACAACACAGATGCGGTCGATGCTGCGCTTGAGATCTGATTCAGCAGGACTGGACGATTTTAATGATAATTATTGCCGTCTCGTAATTGATAAAATGGCCGGACGTGTTTCCATATCCGAGGTCAGCACCGGTGATGAATCCATAGATCAAAGATGGTTGGAACCACTTCTTGATAAACAGGACTTTCAGGCTGCTGAGGGGATGTGGTGGCGCGGTGCGATCACAGACGGTGACGCTTTTGTGATGGTCGATCCTGTCACCATGTTGTGGTCGTCAGAACCCGCTTACGATGGTTTTTCGGGGATGATTGCTATTTATAACCAATTAACCAGAAAACCCGTATGGGCGTGTAAAATCTGGTCAGAAAGCGATATACAGGATCAGGCAGAGGGCGGTTTACAGCAGGTTATTTATCTGGTAGTTTACGAGCCGGAAAGAATAACATTTTGGAAGGGGGAAGACGGAGGAGGAGAAGTTGAACCGGCACCGCAAACTGACGGACAATCAGAAAGATTATGGCCGGTAGAATTAAACGGGTCTTTACCTTTCGTGAGTTACGCCAATCAGAGAAACAACTATACCCGTTACGGGGATAGCGAAATCAGATCGGCAATCCCATTGCAGGATGTTCTAAATCGGACAATTTATTCGATGGTGATGGCGTCCGAGTTCGCCGCGTTCGGGGTAAACTGGTCGATTGGTATGAAGATAAACCCTGCCGGAATTGTCCCTGGTGGAATTATTAACATGACATTGAATAATTCCGACGGGACGGCGATAACTGATTTCACCGCTGAACAAATTTCATTTTTGCAGGCTTGCAAACTAGGACAGTTTCCGGCAACAGATATCAGCCAATACACGAATCAAATTGAAAAGATCGTGAAAGAGATCAGTCAGGCAACGCAGACACCGATTTACGGCATTACTGCGGGTGGGGCTATTTCCGGCGATGCCTTAAAACAATTGGAGATTGGTTTAATTGGCAAGTGTCAACGGTTCCAAAGGCAAAACACGGATGCAATCAAAGAATTGATCATGCTGACTGCTAAAATGGAGCGGGTATTTTCTCCGGGACTCGGGACGCCTGAGATTAATTCAGTTCAGATAACATGGAAATCTCCAGAGATTTTGGATAATAACGCGCAAATTGCAAGCCTGCTTCAGATGTACAAAGACGCTCCGGGGCTTTGGGCTGACAGTTTTTACCAGCAGAAAATAGGGAAACTATTCGGGATGTCAAAAGAAGATATCAACGATGAAATATTGCAAGCTGATAAGGAAAAAGCAGAATCGATCGAGTCAATGTCTCATCTGCAATCAATAAGTTTAAATCAGACTGAAAATATGGAAGAAGAGGTATAAATGGAAAATTCAAAATGCAGTGCCGAAATATTATTTTCTCCGTTAACTAAAGAATATATTGTTCCGGAAATAAAATATTGCCCGTTAACTAAAGAATATTGTAATACACATTGTAAGTGGTATTTGAGAGATGGAAAATGCGTAATGAATGAGATATCTTATACGCTGGAATTGACAGTAGAAATGCTGACTAAAATATTATCAAAGGAAATATAATGCTGACAAAATCGCCTTATGTTGCCGATAAGAACCTAGATAACTTAAGCTCAAGATGGCTCATCCAATTTGGAAAACATCATTATGTCGATGTATTTGTGTGGGAGTCAGTAGATGGCTTATTTCTAAACACTGGTTTCCAAAAGAAGTTATATGCAGGTGCGTATATTGCCTTTCCCGGCAGAGGAAGGAGCGGTCTATTTGGAGAAATTCATCTGATCAGAGATATGATCGGTGCCGGGTATGTTTCTCACGAAATAATGCACTTGATTTATGACTGGATGTCAGATCGGGATATGAAAGAATTCAAATCAGGTCTTTGTCTTAACGAGAGAGCGGCTTATCTGATGTCTAATGTGACTACAGACTTTTGGAACGAATTCTACAATTTTTACGATGTCGTTCCTTCGAGACACGGCGAGACAATTCCAGAAGAGGCGGTGTAACATTCTCACCGAAAAGCAATTTGATACCGTACTTGCTCCTGTGATGGACTTGATCGAAGTTTATCAACAGAGCATTATTAACGATATTGCCAAACGTATATCAAAGATGGGGATGTCCAGCGCTTCGGCATGGCAGGCGAAACGTCTCAATGAATCAGGCGCATTGTTTGAGGATATTCTGAAGCAATTGTCTGTATTGACCGGGAAGAGCGAAGCGGTATTGTCCACTGCGTTTGAGCAGGCCGGAGCAACGTCTATAAAATACGACGATGCAATTTATCGGGCAGCCGGTCTGAATCCGGTTCCATTAAATTTGTCCCCGGCTATGCTGCGCGTGCTGGACGCAGGAATCAGAAAGACAAACAACA
>JBDKUG010000357.1:0-5776 GCA_039679815.1 Smithella sp. | reverse complement strand
GAACAGGTTAAACCCATAACCGAATTCCTTGATGACGAGCCACTTTTTGACAATGAAGATCTCCGATTTTTTTCATGGATTTCCAGGTATTGCATCTATCCTCTGGGAAAAACCCTGGCCGAACTGATTCCCTCAGGATCTGAAAAAAAAGATTATCTCTGGGTTCTCCCCTTACCCGTACCTGCCGGGTTGGCGCTGTCCAAATCGCAGGAAAAGCTTCTGGATTTTCTTCATTCCTGGCCTCAGGGAATCGCGCTTGGACAACTGGTCAAAAACACAGAACTTAAAAATGCCGCAACGATTGTGCACGGGCTTCACCTGGCCGGTCTGCTGCAAATTGTCGAGCGGCAGAAAAAGCCCCTGGCGGTCCGAACGCAGAAAATCATACGGCTCGAAACCATTCTGCCTGATGATTTGCAGATGACAGCACGGCAGGAGGCTGTTGTCGATTTTCTGAAAAACTCCGGCCCCATGGATTTGCATGATCTGATAGCCTCTGCGAAAACGTCCAGCGCCGTAATCAAAAAACTGCTCGAAAAAGGCGTCCTGGCAATCGGAAATGCCGAATTCATCCGCAAAGCTTCGTTGACATCTTCCATCAGCAGGGCGCCGGTAAACATCACTCTGAATGATGAACAGGAAAAAGCCCTGACGGAGATCCTGAGCAGGCTCCGTTCGGAATCGTTTTGCCCGATCCTCCTTCATGGCGTTACCGGAAGCGGTAAGACAGAAGTTTATCTCAACGCAATTACGCACGTTATTAAAAATGGCGGCGCGGCCATCTACCTGGTCCCGGAAATCGCCCTGACCCCCCAGCTTATTTCCCGGATTGCCGGACGATTTGACGAAAACAAAATCGCCGTCATCCACAGCGGTATCGCCCGCAGCGTTCGCTATGATCAATGGCGTCAAATCAAACGCGGCAAGATCAATCTCGTGATCGGCGCACGCTCCGCGCTTTTTGCTCCGCTTGGCAACTTGAAGTTAATTATCGTTGATGAAGAACACGACGCATCTTACAAACAGGACGACAAGCTGTGCTATCACGCCCGTGATCTGGCCGTCGTAAAAGCTAAAATGCAAAAAGCGGTTGTCGTCCTCGGATCGGCCACTCCGGGCATCCGTTCCTACTATAACGCCCGAACCCAAAAATATGCTTTTCTTGAGTTGACGCAAAGGGTACAAAACAGGCCGCTGCCCCGAATTGACATTGTTGATATGAAAGCCCAGAAGGAAGCTCACGGCAAAACACCGATCCTTTCGGATACCATGATCCTGGCCATTGCCGAAACGCTGGCCCGCAAAGAGCAATCCCTGCTTTTCCTCAATAAGCGCGGATTTGATACCTTCCTGGTTTGTGCCGATTGCGGCTATAATTTCCGATGTCCCAATTGCGCCGTTGCCCTGAAAAGCCATCTGGCGGAAAGTATCATCAAGTGCCATTACTGTGACCATACACAGAAATCCATGCCTCTTTGCCCCAATTGCCGGAGCGGGAAAATTCTCAGTTACGGCACGGGCACTCAGAAGCTGGAAAAAGAAATTGAACGTCTCTTTCCCGGCGCACGGATCTGCCGGATGGATTCCGACACCACCGTCCGAAAAGGATCACAGGAAGAAATCCTCTGCGCACTGGAGCAGAAAAAAATTGATATTCTGGTCGGCACGCAGATGATCACTAAGGGACATGACTTCCCCTTTATCACTCTCGTGGGCGTCATTGCCGCGGACACCTCTCTGAACATGCCGGATTTTCGCGCTTCAGAAAAAACCTTTCAGATGCTCACACAGGTTGCCGGACGGGGCGGACGCGGGACAGTCTGCGGCCGTGTCATCATCCAGACCTTCAACCCGGAGCACTATGCCCTGCAGTACACCCAAAAGCACGATTATCCATCTTTTTATTCCGATGAAATTGAGTTTCGCAGGGCTTTGCAGTACCCTCCTTTCAGCCGGATCATCTGCCTTCGCCTGTCATCCGGGAAGAAGGATGCACTTATGGAAACCGCACAGGAAACAGGCCGGAAGGCGCGGGAGCTGGCCGCAAGGCATGGAAACGCAGCTGAAATTATCGGCCCATCGGAATCGCCGCTGGCAAAGATCCGGGGACAATATCGCCAGCAGATGCTGATCAAGGGACGTAACAGCCGGATTCTGCATAGCATTGCACTCGATCTGATGGAAAAGCACGAGACAAGCGCGGTGAAGATTACGGTGGACGTGGATCCGGAAAATTTCATGTGAGAGTGAAGCTGTTGACGGGAGCGCATTTACGTAAGGAAGGCGCAGGTAAAAACAAGCAGTTCCTTAAATGAAACAGTCCGGTCAAGTCAAAAAGACCCGGCCGGACTGAGCCTGAATGAATCTTATAAGCAAGCAGGAGCAGTAAGATCCTGCCTCTGTTTTATGAATCCAGTCGATGTTTTTATACTATAGTGCGCTGCAGTTCTCCAACCGAAGACGGTCCTGATAGTATTCGGTGATTTCAAAAACAGCATGATCAACCAAAAGCATGATGCGCATGACAGAATCAATGGCCTGATTATGTTCCAAGGCGTTGATGAATATCGCTTGAAATTCAGCATACAGCCACATGTGGCGGCGCATCATATTCAAGGCATAAATAGCTTCATGCAGCGGAATGCCGTTTTCATAACATATCCGGGCATAATGCATGAAAAATTCCTGCGCCTTCTCAAGACGATTGGGAGCAATCAGTAAATTTCTCAATTGACTGTAAAATTTAACAGCCTGCAGCACCAGCTTCTCATCAGGAATATCCCGGTAATGGACTGTTCTTTTATTTTTTTTAACATCAGCCGCCCAGTGAGCGGCTATTTCATCGAGGTTGGCCTCCAGTACATCCAACAGCTTAATCGACTCCACCATATCATTCTCCTTTCTCCAATGATAAGCGAACAGGGAAATGGAAATTATTTCTTTTTACCCTTATCTTTTTTCACTAATTCACCGTACTCCTTGGTCACTTCATACGCGGCATAATCAAAAAGCAAAATTGTGCGGCTCAAGGTATCCAGTGCCTGACGCTGATCAATGCCGAAGCTGAAAATCGTCTGAAATTCGGCGTACAGCCAGATATGCCTTCTTAAGAGAATAAGTGCGTAAACGGCTTCACTCATGGGAATCCCCAGGGAGTAACTGTCATGAGCATAATCACGGAAATATTTCAATGCACCTTCACTGATTTTTTCATCAGCAAACATTTTACTGAAATTCTTGTAAAATTTTATGCCCTGATTAACAATTCTTTCCTCTTCCAGCTCTTTGTATTTTTTTGTTCGGGCATTGTTCTGAATTTCCATCGCCCAGCGTTTGGCCATCTTTTCCGCATGCTGTTCAGCCAGTTCCACATACTTAATGGCGTATGTCTTCATGCTTTGTCTCCTTTCCTTTTGATAAGCGCGACTCTTATTGTTACAAGTGCCTGTATATATTTTTCTGTTTTGGCAGCTTCAACACTGATTACTATATAGAGCATGAAATTGAAATTGACAACAGGAATTTATCATAAAGCTCCTTCAAAGGGTATTTCTTGACACATTTCCGTTAATTCCATATAGGGGAGGAAAATACAAGGATGCGATCCAATGACCAAACCGCGAATTCTCTTCATGGGAACCCCGGCTTTCGCTCTGCCGGCCCTGGACACGCTGCTTGCCGGTTCCTGTCCAATTGTCGCCGTTGTAACGCAACCGGATCGTCCTGCGGGAAGGGGACAAAAAGAAGTCGCCCCGCCCGTGAAGATACTGGCCCAAAAATCCGGTGTGCCTGTTCTGCAGCCGCAAACCGTTAAAGATCCTTCTTTTCTGGAAAAATTTTATTCACTCAAACCCGATATGGTGGTCGTGTCGGCTTTCGGCCAGATTCTGCCTAAAATGATCATCGACTTCCCCCCTCTTGGCTGCCTGAACATCCATCCCTCACTGCTTCCGAAATATCGCGGAGCCGCCCCTTTGAACTGGAGCATCATCCGCGGTGAAAAAAAAACCGGCGTAACCATCATGTTGATGGATGAAGGCATGGACTCCGGCGACATCCTGGCCCAGGAAGAAACCCTGCTGGGCGATGAGGAAACATACGGTCAGCTGCATGACCGCCTGGCAAAAGACGGCGCCGTATTACTGATGAAAACCATCATACAGGTTATTTCCGGCAAAGCACACAGACATTCACAGGACATCTCCGGTGTGACGTTTGCCCCCCGCCTGACCAGGGAAACATGCAACATCAACTGGCAGGAAAGTGCCTTCCATATTGTCAATCTCATACGCGGTTTGAGCCCTTCACCGGCGGCATATACTTTTTGGGAGGGACAATTGCTGAAAATTTATAACGCAGTTGCCGAACCGGGCCCGGCGGATCAGGCCCCCGGAACCATCGGCACTGCGGTCGCCGACGGCTTGCCTGTTGCAGCCTCTGACGGCCGTGTCATTTTAAAAGACATTCAGCTGGCCGGAAAGAAAAGAATGCTGATAAACGACTTTCTGCGCGGATATCGGCTGGCACCGGGCAGTATTTTAGGCTCAACAATTTCAAAATAAATGAAAATAAAAAGATTTCCTGATTTTCATCTGCGTTTTTTTAACGCAATAGATCGGCTTGCCAGGAGGCTCGCTTGATGCGTCATACAATTTTCAATACGCCGGTTTTGAAGCATATTATGCTGGGCATATCCCTGTTTTTCATAAAAATACTGGGATGGAAAAAAGCGGGACGGCTTCCTGATGAAAAAAAATTTGTTGTAATCGTTGCCCCGCATACATCATGCTGGGATGTGTTTTATGGCGCCATCCTCGCTTTTGCCTTCAGGCTGGATCCCCGCTTCGTCGCCAAAAAAGAATTGTTCCGAATGCCTTTTGGACCGCTGATGAAATTGATGGGGGGCATTCCCGTTGATCGAGACTCGAAAAGCCACACCGTGGAGCAAATGACAGACTTCTTCCATAAAAACGAAAATTTGATTCTTGCCATTGCCCCCGAGGGCACACGTCACAAGACAAAGGGCTGGAAATCAGGATTTTACCATATTGCGTCAGGGGCCCATGTTCCTGTTCAGTTGACTTTTATCGATTATTCAACCAAAACAGGCGGAGCAGGTCCGTTGATCTATCCCCGTGGCGATCTCGAACGGGACATGCAGAAGATAGGCGCCTTTTACAACACCGTTAAAGGAAAATATCCGGACAAAGCGAGTCCAGTTGTCATTCATACAAAATCATGAAAAAAACAATCCGCCGCCAGACTGTCGATATTTTAAATTCGGTTTCTCAAACTGAGGCCTTTGCCGGGAATTTGATTGATGCACACCTGGATGAGCAGAATCTTTCCGGCACGGCAGACGGCCGGCTGCTCACACATCTGGTTTATGGGGTTGTGCGCATGCAGGAGCATCTGGACTGGATTATTTCGCAGCTCTATCGCGGAGATTATGCCGGGATGGATGAAAATGTTAAAAATATTCTGCGCACCGGGCTGTATCAGCTTAAATTCAGCGAACGTCTGCCGGCTTTCGCTGCTGTGAATGAGGCGGTCAAAATTGCGAAAGAAACCACTCCAGCCGCAGCCGGATTGACAAACGCCGTATTAAGAAGCTATCTGCGTAACCCGGATAAAATATCCTTTCCCTCTTTTGATCAAAACCCTGATCTACACATCGCCACATTTCATTCTCACCCTTTATGGCTGGTAAATTTATGGCTGAATATCTACGGGAAAGAAGAGACCCTGGCTCTTTGCCGGGCCAATAATGAATTAC
>JBDKUG010000005.1:0-7134 GCA_039679815.1 Smithella sp. | reverse complement strand
CCTTGTTTATAAGAGTCGCACTATCTGTTGCCGTGCATGGGACTTTTTGTGCTTGAATCAGCAGGAACGATAACCCGGGGTGCAACGGTCTCGCCATGATCAGTCCTCGGGGCATCTTTGGATCCTTTAACGTAAGGTCTGTCGCTGATATCATAGTCGGCGCCGGATTCTCCTTTAACGCCGATATCTTCAGCCCCTGTATGTTTCAGAATGTCCTTACCTTTGTTTTTCCAGGCGCTGTCATCGGCGTGGACGGAAAGCAGGATTCCCCCTTCCTTGATGCGTCCTTCATATCGTTTAGCCTCATACTCGGGAATCCCCATGCCAATGAGTGCTCCGGCTATCCCGCCTGCCAATCCTCCCGCGCCGGCTCCCGCAAGTGCAGCCATGATGGGACCTGCCGCAATGAAAGGCCCTACACCCGGGATGGCCAATAAGCCGATACCCGCCAGCCAACCTAAAGCTCCGCCGACGACCGCACCGGTTCCTGCTCCTGTCGCCGCCCCCTCTGGCGCTTTGGTTTCTTTCTCGACGGCAAATTCCTTGGTTCCCCCGCCTTCAGGGAAAAGCACAGAGATGTCTGCTTTGCGGAAGTCCGCTTTTTTCATTTCTTCGACCGCATGTTCAACCATTTCGCGCGTCCGATAAATCCCATAAACTGCAATGTTCTTAGCCATGATGTTACCTCCATTATTTATTGATGTGTTTTTTGAGGGCCATGTTATTGCGCCCTACGTGCTGCCGTCTCCGGCTATTCCGGCCGTAATTCAAACAGTCCGGCCCTTCAAGCTCAGCTAATTTGCGATTATACCAATGTCCTGACAGACTTTTCGCGGTCCCATTGGCGCGTCTTTGCCGCGGCAATAAAGGCGTCTTTGTCGCTGACATCCACGACGCCTGCGTCTTGTCCGATGTTTGCTATTTTCAAAAGCGTCTGACCGCCTTTGTCTGCTGCAATGGCCTTGAGATGGCCGAAAGCATCGCGCACGAAATCGATTGCGGCGCTTTCTTTCGACAAAGCCTTTGCGCCTTCATCGGAAAGGATGATGGCGACGGCGTCAAACAGCACGGAAGGCGTACCGGCCAGTTGTCCGTCAACCGGAAGCATTGGTCCGTCGGCAAGCTTTGCGCCGCCTACTTTGGGTGCTATAATTTTCACGCTCGCCCCCGCATCAGTTGCGGCTCTTTTAACTTTTTTAATGACGGCGCCGTCAGAACCATCCGCGATCAGGATGCCAATCACACGTCCCATGAGCGTATCTTTCATTTTGCCGATGATCTGCAATGCAGGTGAAGGCTTCATTTTCTGAACGGGCGCTGCGGCCGGTGGCGCATCGGGCATTTTGTCGAGCGCAAGCCCCGCGGCGACACGGCGGGCGAGGTCTTCATCGATATGCCGCAGATGACCGACCATCGCCTCACGAATATGTAGATGTTCGACTTTGGAAAGCTCAAACACTAACGCCGAGGCGATGTGCGCCTGCTCATAGGATGTCTGGCTGAGATAGAACAGCCGCGCCTGGCTGTAATGGTCGGCAAAACTCTCGGAACGGATGCGGCCTTTCTCGCCGGTTTCAATAATCTCGGCGCTATGAAATCCTTTCGTCGGTGTTTCGCGGTGTGAGTTTTCCGACAGGGTGTTGGGCTCATACGCCACGCGGCCCGCCGGTTGCGACATCTGCATGTGACCGTCGCGTTGCTGATTTCCGAATGGGCACTTAGGCGCGTTGATGGGGATCTGATGGAAATTGACCGATCCCAGACGCGAAAGCTGCGTGTCGACATAGGAAAATAACCGTCCTTGCAACAGGGGATCATTAGAGAAATCGATGCCTGGCACGATGTTGGCCGGACAGAATGCAACCTGCTCCGTTTCAGCAAAGAAATTGTCCGGCCAGCGATCCAGCACCATGCGGCCGATCACTTTCAAGGGCACCAGTTCTTCAGGTATTAACTTGGTCGCGTCCAGATGATCAAACGGAAATTTGTCTGCTTCCTCCTCAGTGAAAAGCTGAACCGCGAATTCCCACTCAGGGAAATTACCGCCGGCAATGGCGTCGAACATGTCGCGGCGATGGAAGTCCTGATCAGCGCCGCAAAGCTTGACAGTCTCATCCCAGATAGTGGACTGCAATCCGAGCTTGGGACGCCAGTGGAATTTGACAAAGGTTGAAACACCTGCCTCATTAATCAGCCGGAAACTATGCACACCGAAGCCTTCGATCATTCGTAGTGAACGCGGTATGGTGCGATCGGACATGATCCACATCACCATATGCATGGATTCAGGCGTGAGCGAAATGAAATCCCAGAAGGTGTCGTGGGCGGTCGCCGATTGGGGAAAGCCGCGGTCGGGTTCCATTTTTACGGCGTGGATCAGGTCGGGAAATTTGATGGCATCCTGGATGAAGAAAACCGGGACATTGTTGCCGACGATGTCCCAGTTGCCTTCCTTGGTGTAAAACTTGATGGCAAACCCGCGTACGTCACGCGGAGTGTCCACCGAACCCGCACCACCCGCAACGGTTGATATACGGGTAAACAGGGGTGTCTTCTCACCGACTTCGGTGAGAATCCTGGCGGTGGTGTATTTCTTCAACGAGGCGGTCAGCTCGAAGAATCCATGCACGCCCGTCGCTCGTGCGTGAACAATACGCTCAGGGATTCGTTCGTGATCGAAATGTGTAATCTTTTCACGAAGGATGAAATCCTCTAAAAGCGTCGGACCGCGCGGATTGGCCCGAAGTGAGTTTTGATTGTCGGAAAGCGAAACGCCCTGGTTTGTGGTCAGCTCAGGGTGCTCTCCGCCCGCGATCTGGTGCAACTCACCGCCGACAGCCGGTTGCGCGTCTCCTCTTAAAACCGGGCTCTTCTCCTGTTTGCCTTTTCCAAAATAACTCGTTGTTTTTTGTTTGCTCATGATCGATCTCCTTTGTTTGTAATGCCGACCGGCTATTGTCGTCAACTCTCATAATTATTTCTTCCTGCTACCCTCTATTTTCTTCAGGATTTCCATGATGAGTTCATTCTGCTGCTCCAACTGCAAAAGAATAACCTTAATTTCCTTATCTGGTATGAAGGCCAGCCCGGCTGCGTTCGCACATCCAGGGATGGTGAAGCACATGCCGGGACATGCGCGGGTGCATAGGCTATCTCTATTCAGCTCGAACAAATCCCTCCCTATACCTGTTTTATCAGTTTGAACTGTCTCCTGTGCGGCTTATGACCTCCTCTTGATGGACACAAAAATGTCAAAATCCCTCTTATACCGCCACAAAAGTGCTCTTAAGTTCTGCGTAAAGGGGGCGATGAGCGACCAGATATGTCTGCAACGCATCGATGATCCGTTCTGACCGGTTTTCACGATTGCGGCCATATTTCTGAGGAACCCCTTGCGGCGTGACAAATGCCGCCGTGTAGTATTGGCCGGGCTGTATCTCTTCTTTGCCTGCAAATAGTTTTTGAATATGGTGTCCCGGTGGGTTCTCTACCTTGAAGTAGACATTAAGACCGAGACAGCGTTTGACATACCCACCCATCTGCTTATACGGATCGCATGAAAACGTCCTTTCGAGGTTCTCCTCCAACATCTCCTTGATTTCCTCTCCCGTCAACTCTACGGTTGAGACAGGTGGATTCATGGGAATGATGTTGTAAAGGTCATTCAAGGTTATCTTCCCCGGAACGATCGGTGCGCCGTAGCGCCAGCCATTCGAAAATGCCAATTGTGCCCCGGTATTTTCGAGTAAAGCCTGAAGCAGGAAATTGTCCATGGTAGCCTCCAGGGTTGTACCCCGGTTTAGCGCTGTGGCAGTTTCACCGACAACCTCTGAGAGGTCATTCTTATAGGGTGCGAGTGCCTGTCTTATCAGTTCATCTACTGTGGGGTCAGGTTGTATTGCTGCTTCAACCTCAATCAGCCGGTGCCGGTAATCGACGATTTGTCCGCCATCCATCTCCAGGTCCAGGCGACCCAAAAAAGAACCATGACAGCCTGACTGTATGACAATAGTTTTCCCGTTGAGAACCGGCTTGTACAGGCGGTTATGGGTGTGGCCGCTGAGACAAATATCTATGCCGTGCACCTCGGACAAAAGCTTTATATCCTGAGGGAACCCGAGGTGCGAAACCAAAACGATTAAAGCTACCTTCTCTTGTGTGCGTAATATATCGACGATCGGTGGAAGTTCGTCCTTGCCTAAAGTAAAATAGATACCCTCGCTATAAGAAGGCGGCATAGTCTTGTCCACAATATTTGAGGCTATCCCCACAAGGCCGATCCGTAATCCGTCGATCTCTTTTACTGCATACGACCGATAGACAGGCTTCTTTGTCTCTTTATCATAGACATTGTTTGCCAGCATCGGATAATTAAGTTCAGCAACCCGCTGTTGAAATACCTTCGGGCCATAAGCAAATTCCCAGTGTGCCGTCATCGCATCAAGACCCAATGAATTCAAGATAGGGATCAAGACCTGTCCTTGTGTATTCAAGGCAGGATAGGTGCCATGAAGAGTATCGCCGCAGTCGCAAAAGAGAATACGCTCCTGGCTCTCAGCCCGAATCTGTTTTACAATCGTGGCGATGCGGGCATAACCCCCAACGGGACGGTATACCGCGTGGTCGCCCTGCCAGAACATCTCCAGGTGCAAATCAAAATAGGCATGGCTGTCGTTCATTTGAATGATTGTAAGGTTTTTACTGCCGCTCATTTTCTCTTTCTTCCTCTTCATTCAGGGTGTTCTTTGTGTTTTTGCTTCTTTTCCATTACCAACTGTATCTGCTTTAAGTACTATGAATCAAATACACGACAAGAAAGATTCCGACTGCCAGGACTGATAGGGTGAGCAGGAGGTCGAGCATCGATGATGGTTGATAGGTGTCTTCGTCTATTTGTTTCTCAACCTTCCTGTACCTGACAAATGCAAGCAAGCCCATCAACGTGCCAAGACCGACAAGGAATATTCCCACGATTGCCGAATATCCATGAGAAGGCGGCAAGGCATTTTCAATATTAGCGTTTCCCAAAATCAATGACATTTGTTTTATGAACAACGCGAACTTTTCAACAACAAAACCAAATGCCATTACCCCGATGCTTGTTCTTATCCACGCAAGAAATGTTCTTTCATTCGCCATGTGAACACGGCGATTTTGAACTCCCGAAGATTTCTTATCGTCAATTATCTCTGACATATAGCTAACCATCCATGACATGGAATAGGGTGACTAAGGGCGACAATACAATCCTTCTCGGTACATCGTTTTTTGCGAACGCTGCCCGACCTAAAACTTATGCCGCTGCTGAGACGAGCCATTTGATCATCGCGATCTTCAGCGGCCTTCACGACAAGGCACGAGATCATCCATCGCATAGATGAAAATGGCGAGCGTTTGACACCAGGGCAAAGACAGATGTCCGACATTCGCTATCCCAAAAGCGCTGGCCGCCCCAGATGCTATCGATCATAAGGTCCCTCTGCACCCTTGCCTCCCGGCTTGCTTATTTCTTCTTCTGCACTGCCTTTATTGGCTGGAACGGTCCGTACTGATGCTGTTCCTGAGAAAAATCATCTGCATAGGGTGGATACGGGCAGTCCACCGCTTTCTTCTCCAGTTTCGGATAGTCCTTCTCCAGTCCGCTCATCTGCGGCCGCTCCTTGGAACTGAGATAGGCGGCAACATCGTAGGTATCTCCATTGGTGATTGCCGGACGGTTCCACACCGTTCCCAGCGGCATGTTGCTATGAATAAACGCAGCGGTGGTCAAAAGCCGGTTCATTCCCGCTCCGTTGTTATAGCTGTTTGTTCCCCAGAGCGCCGGGGCGACATAGCTGCCCGAACCTCCGGCCGACATGGACTGATAGCCGCCCCCATTTTCGCCATGGCACGACATGCAGAACCGGTTGAACACCTTTTCGCCTTTGCTCACATCGGCCTTGCGGTTCGGCCCTTCGTATTTGGGGGTTACCAGTCCAAAAACATCCTTGGGCATGTCTTTCGACAACCAGTTTATATAGGCGATCATTGCCTTCATCTCCCTGCTGTCGGCAGCCATCGCCTTGCCGTTCAGGCTGCGCTCGAAACAACCGTTAATCCGCTGCTCAAGACTCTGCACCTGATCTTCGCGGCCTCGGTATTGGGGGTATGTCTGGCTAACCCCCATCCAGGGGAGTCCGAACTGCTTGGCGCCGTTATCCAAGTGGCAGCTCGTGCAGTTCAGTCCATTTCCGGAAAAACGCATTTTCTTATCCTTCACCCCAGGGCCGAGCTGGGCATACGTATCACTCAAAAGCAGCGCGCCGTAATGGATGAGATCACCTTCCGCTCCCTTGGGAATATCTTTCATCAGCGGCACTACCCAGGCGGCAGAAGATCCTTTTGGCTCCAATGGCGGCGCGGTGGTGCGCGCTGCATCGGCCAGCGTGGTCAAAAATCTGAGAATATTGTTGATTTCTTCGTTCTCCAATTTTTTGTTCAACTGCAAGTACCCCATCTGATCCACTGCCTCCGCCAGATTGTCCACCTCGCCGTCATGGAAATAGGGGGCGGAAAGGGTGGCATTGCGCAGCATGGGAACCTTGAAAACATATTTGTCACTTTCCAGCTTGGTGACCTTAAAGCGGCCAGGGTCCTTGTCGTTTACGTACTTATGGAACACGCCCATTTTCTGGAAGGTCATCCCGCCCAGGTTGGGGCCGCTGTGGCACTGCACGCAGCCGACATTGATGAAGGTGCGCATGCCTTCCATTTCCTTCACGGTGAGGGCCTGTTTGTCCCCCTCCAGGAAACGGTCGAAGCGGCCCCGGCTAATCAGCGTTCGTTCAAAGGCCGCAACCGCTTCGGCAAAGTTGTCGAAAGTCACGGGGTCTTTCTTGCCCGGAAAGGCCTTTTTAAAATCAGCGGCATAATGAGTTATGCCTTTCAGCCGTTTGGCCACCGCTTCACCATTGGGCATGCCCATTTCAATGGGGTTGAGCGGGGGACCCTGAGCCTGTTCTTCCAGGGTGGCCGCGCGTCCGTCCCAGAACTGCGCAATCTGGTAACCGGCATTAAGGGTTGGTGGATCGTTGCGGTCGCCAAATTTTCCTTCCGCGCCTTTTCCTGTCTTGAGATTGTCCGCCCCTGCGCCTT
>JBDKUG010000140.1:0-2122 GCA_039679815.1 Smithella sp. | reverse complement strand
TATGCAGGTCAGGTGAAATGTATTTACATTGATCCGCCATACAACACGGGAGAAGATGAACGAGGGGCAGATGGGAAAAGAACGGGTTGGATATACAGCGACAATGTAAATAGCCCTGAAATACGTAAATGGCTAAACAAGGTAGTAGGAGAAGAAGCCGAAGACCTCTCCCGGCACGACAAGTGGCTTTGCATGATGTACCCTAGACTGGCCTTGCTCCGTCAATTCCTGAAAGCGGATGGGGTATTGTTTGCAAGTATTGACGAGATAGAGTTAGTCAACCTGCGATTTATGCTCGATGATATTTTTGGGATTCAGAATCGCGTTGGAACGATCATCTGGAAGAATGTTACTGATAACAATCCCACAAATATAGCCACGGAGCACGAGTATGTCCTCTGCTATGCAAAGAACAAGAGCCGACTACCCAAAGAATGGAAGTCCCAGAATCTTGCCATCAAAGAAAAGCTGCTTGAAGTGGGCAATGACTATGTTAGAAAATATTCCGATCAACAAGAAAGGCAGTCTGAATATACAAAATGGTTTCGTGAGAACAAGCAATTTCTTTGGCCATTCGACAGATACAAATTCATCGATGATGGAGGGATATTTACTGGGAGCCAAAGTGTTCATAACCCCGGCAAGGAAGGGTATCGATATGATATCATTCATCCAAAAACAGGGAAGCCATGTACGGAGCCAATGATGGGGTATAGGTTTCCGCCCACTACAATGGACGATTTATTGGCTCAAAAACGAATCATTTTCGGCAAAGACGAGTCAAAGATAGTGGAACTCAAAGTATATGTGAAAGATTATAGGGCAAAACTGGCAAGTGTATTTGAACTTGATGGGCGTATAGGTACCTACGAAATCAAAGAACTATTTCCAGATAATAAGAGACCTTTTGATTTTCCGAAGCCGACCGGTCTTATTAAGGAGTTGCTGAGTTTTACGACTTCCGGGGACGATCTTGTCCTCGATTCTTTTGCTGGTTCCGGTACAACAGGACAAGCCGTTTTGGCGCTAAATCATGAAGATGCACAAACCCGGCGCTTTATCCTCATCGAAATGAAGGCCGCCATCGCGCGGGAGCTTACTGCCAAACGAGTACGCAAGATAACAATCGGGTATACGAATTCCAAAGGGGAATCCATTGCCGGTCTTGGTGGAGGTTTCCGTTTCTGCGAATTAGGCGAACCGTTTTTTGACGAGCGCGGCAATATCCGTTCCACCGTGCGCTTTGCCGATCTGGCGCGTCATGTCTATTTCACGGAAACAGGCGAGCCTTTGCCCGCCCTGAAAAAGTCAGCAAGCCCGCTTTTAGGAGTTCACAATGGTATGGGCGTTTATCTGCTTTACAACGGTATCTTAAAAGACAAAACGCCGGATGGCGGAAATGTTTTAACGACAAGCGTTCTGGCAGCTCTGCCACCTCATCCCGGCCCCAAGGTCATTTACGGTGCGGCCTGCCGTTTGGGCGCTGAGCGTCTGCGGCACGAGCAGATTGTCTTCAAGCAGTTGCCCTACAAGCTGAAAGTGGGGGTGTTGTAATGCTAAAGACCTATCAAACTGACGCGCTGGACTGGTATGAAAAATTTCTCAAACGATGCCGCGAAAGTAAAAATCCCCGCGAAAGCTATGCGCAAACCACGTCGGAATGGCGCGGTATCGCGCTGCCCTATCATCCCCTGTCCGGTCTGGAAAAAGTCCCTTATATCTGCGTGCGGATTCCCACGGGCGGCGGCAAAACACTGGTGGCGGGCATGGCCATCGAAAGGGTTAACCGCAGTTTATTGGAAGTTCCTTTCAGTCTGACGTTGTGGCTGGTGCCATCCGAGCCGATTCGTGAACAAACCCTCAAGGCGCTTCGCGACAAGACCACCATTTTGTGCCGGTCAGTCGCCACCGCTCTGGGTGACTTCACGGTTCTGGAAATTGATGAAGCCATTCGCGTCACGCCGCATGTCCTCAACGGCTCCAATACCATTATCGTTGCCACCATGCAGGCCTTCAAGCAGGAAGATACAGGCCGCCTGAGCGTTTACAAGGAAAATGGCTATTTGATGGAGCATTTTGACAGTCTGACAAACACGGCTTTAAAGGGGAATGGCTCTTTGGT
>JBDKUG010000380.1:0-4907 GCA_039679815.1 Smithella sp. | reverse complement strand
GTTCATCAGGAAAAGTTTGAAAGGAGAAGAGTTTTACCATTGACAAAGCTCCGACCGTACTTACCATCTTAGAGATGGTTTTAAGAAATGGACACATGATCAGTACACGATGAAGAAGAAAAGCTATAGTAAACGCATCGCCCTCAACTTCATGGCAACCACAGCGATCCTGGCAATCGTCATCTTTACCTCAATTTATCTGGTAGTCTATAATACCGTTTACTCCCATATGGATAAAAATCTGGATACCGAATGCCATGAAGTATCAGAAGGAATTGTGATCTTTAACAATCGGTTTGTTTATACCGATCCGGCTGAGTGGAGTGAAAAAGAACATGCGCAAATAGAAGTGAATCCGATTTTCATTCAGGTGTCCGATACTTTGGGCCGCGTATTAAAAAGATCTCCCAACTTAATGGGAACGACTCTTGAACTCTTAAAAAATGAAAACCGGAAAATTTTCTTCAACTCCGTTTTGATAACCGGAAAGGTACGTCAGGTACAAATGATCCTGAAAAATAAGTCCAATATAAAAGCAGGATATATTTCAATTGCCGTTCCGCTGGAAGAGTCCCAATTGGTCCTTAATAATTTACTGATGATTCTTCTATTCGCTTTCCCGGTCGTTATACTTGTGCTTTACGTGGTCATCAGGTATCTCGCGCAAAAAAGTATTATGCCGGTTACCACATTGACTGACAGTGCAGCCAAGATCAATCGAGAAAATCTAAATGAAAGGATTCCGCTTCCTCAAAGAGAAGACGAACTTTATACACTTACCGGCACGATCAACAACTTGCTCGACCGAATTGAAGACACGATCATGCGTGAAAAGCAATTCTCATCTGATGCGTCTCATGAGTTGCGAACACCTTTATCTGTTTTGAAAGGAACGTTGGAACTGATGGTTAGAAAACCCCGGAACATTGATTACTATATCGAAAAGACGGGTACTTGCCTGGAAGAAGTCAACCGGATGTCGGTGCTGGTTGATCAGCTCTTGCTCCTGTCCAGATATGAACAGAACATTGATCACGTTGAACTGACCGGCGTCAACTTAAAGGAAATGATGCTCGGCATAATCGCAAGACATGCGAACAGCCTTGAACAAAAAGGGATTTTACTCGATTTAAACGTACAAACAGAGCAATCCATCCGGACAAATACATTTATGATGGAACAGATCCTTGAAAATCTTTTCTCAAATGCCGTGAAATATTCACACATGAATGGTCCGATCGGGATCTTTTCGGCCACGAATAACGGCCGAATGACTTTGACGATTCAGGATGAAGGAATCGGTATGAGCAATGCAGAGCTTTCGCGAATATTCAATCGGTTCTATCGTGCCGATGAATCACGAAATTTTCAGATAAAAGGATATGGTCTGGGATTGGCAATTGCAAAAAGGTTCGCTGATCTCCTCCGGATCACCATCCGGGTTGAGAGCCGGTTACAGGCAGGGACTTCCTTTACGCTGTTCTTTCCCGATAACCCGACACCGGAGAAAGTACGGTGAAAGCCTGGAGATATCAGGTTCGTTTCATTTTTAAGCAAATCTTAAGAAAGGCAACAAGAATAATCTGGCAGGGCGGTCTATCTTTAGCCGGAAAAAATACCTTTGATCTAACGTTAACTTCAATCAAAAATTCAGAATCTCTACAAAATTGATTATTTTATTTGTGCAATGATTTAAAGATGATACAATGAAGAAAGAGAAATGGCTTTTGCTGGGAATTTTATTGTATTTACTTGTAAACATCGCGGGGTTGTTCGTACCCATTGTTATTAATGCGGCTAAATATGCTCAGATTGGACGGGAGATGCTGGATAATGAAAACTGGATCAACCTCACCATTGGCGGAGACGCGTATGATCAAAAACCTCCGTTGTTATTCTGGATCGCAGCCCTGGTTTTTCAGGTGTCGGGCATCTCAATTATAACCTATAAGGCCACTATCCTTCTGATTTCCTTTGCAGGAATCTACGGCACATTCAGGCTTGCCAGTTTACTTTACGATAAAAGAATCGGAATCCTTGCAGCTTTTATGTGGGGTACATGTCTGGGATATGTCCACTTTCATAACGATATCCATACAGATACCCTGCTGGTAGTCCCCGTTATCCTGGCGATCTGGCAATACGCATCTTATTTTAAACAAAACAGGAACTATCAGTTTTATCTTGGAACTATTTTTGCGGGGTTGGGCATGCTCACCAAAGGACCTGTGGCAATTGTCATTATTGGAGCAGCAGTTGGTTTACATTTGCTGTTGACCCGTAATTTTAAAGCTATTTTAAATTATCGCTGGCTTATCGCCTTGCCTATTGTTCTTATCCTGATCCTGCCCGCATTATGGGGATTGTATAACCAGTTCGGGATGGAGGGCATCAAATTTTATTTCTGGACAAACAATTTTGGACGAATTAGCGGCAGTTACGCAGGTCGCAACACGGATCCCTTTTTTTACTTCCATACTACATTATACGTGATTGCCCCGTGGGCGTTTTTCGGCCTGGCAGGTACCTTCCTGCAAATACGGGAAAAATTTCAAAACAGAAGACATTTCACAGACAAAGATGAATTTTATACACTTGGCGGCATTCTGATTTTTTTGCTCATCAATTCGGTGGCAAAAGCCAAAAATCCTCACTACGAACTGGTCATCCTTCCGCTGATCTCCATTCTTGCTGCCCGCTGGGCCTATCTGATCTTTGAAAAAAGCAACTTTGTAAAACTACGCAAAATACTTAGCTCGATTCATTTAGTGACAGGAGTCTTCCTCCTGATTTTCGCCGGAATTTTTTCAATCAGCGTTTTCTCCGAAAAGAGGATTTGGTTTTGGCTGATTTTCGCTTCAATAACAGGCGGATTTTTATATGTTTTAACATGGAGGAACAGCCTGAATAAACAACTGACCTATCTGTTACTTGCCGTTTCGGGCTTTTTGTTCACCCTGAATGCGAATATTCTGCCTGCCCTGAGCAAATACCAATCATCGTTTGAAGCCTGCGCTATTTTCAACGAAAAAGCTAAATCCGGTGAGAAACTTCATATTTACACAGAGGAGAGCCGTTTCTGGGAAATTTTTTTATATTCTAAAAATTATGGCCGTTATATCGTCACTCCGGAAGACTTTAAACGCATAAATCCACCGGCAAATGATTGGCTATATACGGGACCCGAAGGAATCAGGCAACTGGCAGAAATGAGAATACCAGTCGACACGATTGGCGTTTTCAAACACAACAGCATGACACGGCTTCCTCTTAAATTCCTAAACCCTAAAACAAGGGAATCAAAATTAAAAGTGCGTTATTTGCTAAAGCTTAGGAAGAACTAACGCATCCGCAAATTTTTATTGGATGGCAGAACTTGTTTAAAACCACGCTTGTTTCTACATGATATGAAACGAACATGTTGCTTCAAAACGTCCGGGGATATGATAATAGTTTTCAGCAACGTGGAGTTCCATACAACTATCAAAAAACAAATTAGTTTGGATGAAGAAACAATTACGTATTCACTATTTTCAGCATGAACCTTATGAAGGGCCGGGATGCATAAAAGATTGGGCAGAAAAGAAAAATCATCTGCTGACTTGCACGCGGCTGTATGCTGCCGAAAGCCCACCCCCGTCTGACGAAATAGACCTGCTGATCATCATGGGAGGATCAATGGGGATCTATGATGAAGCTGAATATCCCTGGCTGGTCAAAGAAAAACAATACATCAGAGAGGTCATTGCAGCCGATAAGCCTGTTATGGGCATTTGCCTCGGTGCGCAATTAATGGCTGACGTGCTTGGAGCAAGAGTGAAGCGGGCCGGATTCAAAGAAATAGGATGGTTCCCGATCCGCAAAACCGAAGCCGGCAAAGCCTCTGCGTTGCTCCAATCGATGCCTGACAGCCTGAATGTCTTTCATTGGCACGGCGATCAGTTCGATATTCCGCACGGTTGTCTCTCCCTTGCAGAAAGCGATGCCTGTCCAAACCAGCTATTCCAATTTGGGGATCGCGTAGTTGCGCTTCAATTTCATTTTGAAGCAACTGCCGTATCAGTCAGCCAAATGCTTGAGGATGCAGAAGAAGAACCGGAAAAACCGGGTCCCTACGTTCAGACAAAATCAGCTATTATGCGAGGATTACATGATGCAGGTCAAAGTAACGACGTTATGTTTTCATTATTAGATAAATTAAGTAACTTTGTTGGTAGGAGATGAATAACAAGAATTCTTCCTTCTTTGACAAACATAATTAGGTTTACTGATTATATTTGTATAACCTATTCCATATCTTATGAATGTAAAAGCAAACTGGCTGATCTCAAAACTCAAACTTCAATACCAACCGGTAGGGTTAATGCTTACAGAGCACAAACCCTTTAATGTAGTTTGCTTCAAAAAAAGCGGCAGTGGTTGTATTGCTTCACTTATCTTTTCGGCAGCCAAAGGAAAAACAGTTGCCATAGATAAAAATTCAACTGGTTATGCCTGCTCGGCCTTTTATTTGGGGTATGCCGACTGGATCTTCAACGGGATCGAATTTTTCCTTTCACACAGTCCGGTTCCTATTGGAATGGAATGTGAACGGTTCGTGGAAAGCCCGGATTTGGCAAGGGAATTTGTAAAATCATATGTCCCGCTGGAGCATACCAATAAGACTTATGTTTTCAAACCGGTTTTAGCATTTAAAGAAGACGAGAAGCCTGAGACTGTGCTGTTCTTTGCCAATGCAGACCAGTTAAGCGCCTTGGTATTTCTAATTCAGCATGCCCACCCGCTTGACTATGACAAAGTGAAAACCGGTTTTGCTTCTGCTTGCCAGGCAATGGTCACGATCCCCCTGCAATATGCGAGGAAAGGCGAAAATAAAGCCTTTTGGGGAATGCACGATATCTCTGTCC
>JBDKUG010000323.1:0-3349 GCA_039679815.1 Smithella sp. | reverse complement strand
AGGAATGGCTGAAGATAGCCAGGACAATGAAGACAAAAGAACTTTGGGAAATAGCCAAAGCCAAATTGAGAGGACACTATTCCTACTACGGTGTAACCGACAACCTGCCCGGAATCAAAAGATTCGGAGAGGAAGTGAAGAAGCTGTTATTTAAATGGATGAATCGCCGTGGGAAACGGGGGTGTCTTACTTGGCAGAAGTTCGGTGAAATGCTGAAGCAGTTTCCATTGCCGGAACCTAGAATCAAGGTCAGGATGTTCGGATGCTCCGTGAATTAACCATGTGAGGAGCCGTGTGCGTAAATAGCGCAAGCACGGTTCTGAGAGGGGCTGGTGACAACCTGTGTACGGTTGAGATCATGTGGCACCGACGGGAAACCAGGCGGCAACGGAGAAAACAAACGTCAACCTACAGCACCGGAAGAAGCCAGTCTACTCGCCGATTCATCTTGGATCGCACTGACCGGGATTGATGATAGAGCCGATCGCAGCCAGCAACCAGGGATTGTGCACTCAGGTTTCGCCCTCAACGCTCCGCCTGACAACGCAATCAAGTCGCCGTTTCCCTCCGGAAATAAATCTATGTCGGGAAGACTTACGGCTTATTGCCGGCCGTGTTCGCTATAAAATAGTTGCCATCATAACGTTATGGTGATATAGTGATCAAACGTTAGGGAGGTAATATTATGAGAACGGCAGCAATGAGAGCCACTGTATATTTGGACCCGGAGTTACACAAAGCACTTAGACTGAAGGCTGTTGAGACATCACAGTCCATATCAAAGCTGGTAAATGACGCTATCAAGGAATGTCTTGCGGAAGACGCCGAAGATATTGCAGCTTTTGAAAAAAGAGCAAAAGAGCCGCTCGTCAGCTATGAAGCCATGATCAAGAGGCTGAAAAAAGATGGCCGAATATAAAATCTTCTTTAGAGAATCTGTTGAAAAAGATTTTCGTTCAATCCCCAAAAAAGATTTAAATAAAATTCTCTTACGCATAGCAGCTCTTTCAAAAGATCCAAGGCCACCGGGCCATGAAAAACTTACGGGACAAGAGAAGTATCGTATCCGTCAAGGTACGTACAGAATTATTTATTCTATACAAGATAAAGAGCTTACCATTTGGGTGGTAAAAGTAGGACATCGTAAGGATGTTTATCGCTAAAGCGAAACAGTCACTCCACCCGATCGCTACGCACAGGGTAATTTCGTCGTTATGCACATCAAATGATGCGGAGGTCCCAATGAATAGACTAATAGGCGTTTTGGTGATCGGGTTTTTCGCGGCAAGTTCCGCTGTGGCGGATCAAAACAATTTTAGATGCTATAGATCCGTTGGCTTAAAGAACACCCTCAGAATTCAATTTGTAATCCAGTCAGACAATGATAGCGTTGGATATGTCATCTATGAGGGTGGCAGTGCACGCATCCCCGTAAAGAGATTAAAAGAGAAGGAATTGAAGAGACTACCCGGGGAAGGCCATCGGTGTTTGAAACCCGGTGGCATATATGTATATGTTAGCCAGGGTGCGATCGTAGATAACTTCAGATACATCCGTAGTGATGGGAAGGTATTCAGGTTTGTAGCAGATCTCGGTGCTTCTGCCGATAATGGGTGCGCATGGGCTGCAAAATAGACATGGAGAGGAATAACCAATCCAGCCGATCGCTGCGCTGCGGGTGTTTTTTAATTAGCGACATTGGAAGTCTAAAAATGGAAAAATACCGAATTTATTGTTCAGGTCCATTGTTTTGCGCGGAAGAGATTGGCCGCATGAGTGCGATTGCAAAGGTACTGGAAGACGCAGGTTTTCAAACATTCCTGCCCCATCGTGAAGGAATGGAAAGTTATGTCTTGCGTTTCTCAAACTCATCCTTTCCATCAACCGTTTCCGGGATACGCACCCGTATGGATTATGCCATATTTTCGTTGGATGTATACGAGCTGATTGAAAGATGCAGCGCAGCAGTATGCAATCTGAATGGACGTGTTCCCGACGAAGGAATGATTGTAGAGGCAGCTCTTGCCTATGCAACCAGCAAGCCATTAGTGTTTTTCAAAGATGATATCAGGGCGCCTTTTGGCGGATATGATAATTCAATGCTGACGAGCCTCGTGCGTGGAAAAATTGTCAGTAAGTTAAACGATTTGCCTTCCGCTATCATGAATGCGATATCTCAAAAAACGGATTCAGCCCCTTTAGCGATATCGAACGATTTGAAAAAAGCAATTTCTAATGGAAAGCGTATTTCATCCATATTAGAAAAATTACCTGAAAAGATGTTTAAGAAAAGCTGGCCGGATGAAGTGATCTGCCAGGTAATCGATGAATTATGAACAAAGGAATAATCTTCGCTGACAAGCGAATCCGGATGGACGCGGGCTTATGCCGGCGCCGCTAATGCATGTTGCTATGAATAACGAGGGAGCCGACTTTGAATCTAATATGGAAATACGATCAGGAAAATATTGATTGGGACGAACTATCGGAGCTGTATAAAATCGCTCCGCTTGGCGAAAAGAACCCAAAGGAGCTTGAACTTGTATTTGGCAACAGCAAATTTAAATGCTTTGCCCTGCACGAAAATGAAATAGTTGCGGTGGGTCGGGCTTTGGCTGACGGTGCAGACTGTTCTTACCTGTGCGACGTGGCTGTTCACCCGAGTTTTCAAGGGTTGGGTCTGGGAAAGGCAGTAGTCCAAAAATTGGTCGAGTTTTCCAGGGATCATAAAAAAATCATCCTTTATGCCAATCCAGGCAAAGAGCCGTTTTACAAAAAGCTTGGTTTCAGCCCAATGAATACCGCCATGGCAATATTTAAAAACCATGATGTTGCTGTCGAGAAAGGGTTGATCAGTAATTCATAAACAGGCAATCATGCGGACAGTTTAAAGCGGGGGCAATATGTAACTTTATCGTCTCGCTTTAACTCGCAATGAGGCGATGGTATTCCTTTTTCAGTCATGAAACGCACATACCGAAAAAAGGCCGGGTTCAGAATCGAACTGAAAAGCAAACTTCTTTATCGTTCGCCCATTGGATTTGAAGTCCAAAGGCCGGCGCCAGCCGACTCACCCGGTCAGCAAAACTATTGATAAGGGGACTTTTTAATCAAGAACCTCAATGGTCATGCCGAATACGTTATTATTTTCATCGACCAGCAATGAAATCCGTGTTTTATCCGCATAGTTTTACCTCTAAATATTGATTGGCATCGGCAGGGCGTCCTTTTCATGGTTAGTCCTGTCGCTGAATAATAATGCCGGGAAAATTATTTGCCTTCCGTGGGAAGACCGGATTCTTTCCAACCCACAATGCCACCCGGATAACGATAAACGCTGGCAAAACCG
>JBDKUG010000055.1:0-13901 GCA_039679815.1 Smithella sp. | reverse complement strand
CTCCGGTAAACCCGACAATCACTTGATTATTGTAAAGTCGGCGCACTTTGCGAGCACCGTGTTTTAGAATCGTCGTATCCAGCGTTACCTGACCGTCGCCAGCCACGGTAATTTTGCCGTCTTTCTTGATGGCGAGTATGGTGGTGCCTCTAATCTGCATTTTTTCTCCTTTACCGTTTAGCCCGCGGATGGGCTTTATCGTAAACTTCCATCAGACGGTTGATATTCACCGCCGTGTATTTCTGCGTCGTGGAAAGACTTTCATGCCCCAGCATTTCCTGGATGGAACGCAAATTCGCTCCGGCGGACAGCAAATGCGTTGCAAAACTGTGCCGCAGCGCGTGCGGGCTGATCTTGCGTCCTATTCCGCTTTTGACGGTAACTTCGTCCACAATCCGGGCAATGCTTCGGGTTGTGATCCTTTTTCCGCGTGTGTTTAAAAAAAGCGCCCCTTTCAGAATGTCTCCGGATTGTTCTTTCCTTAAACTCTGAGTCGCTGCCAGATATCTCCGGATTGCCTCCAGCGCCGGCGCTCCCACCGGAACAATTCTTTCCTTCTTTCCCTTGCCGCGAAGCTTTACCAGCGCGGAATGAAAATCGATATCTACCGTATCCAGCCCGGCCAGCTCAGACAGTCTCAGTCCTGAAGAATAAAACAACTCCAGCATCGCGAGATTTCTCAAGCCGGATACGGAGCCATTTTCTTTGGAAGCGTCCAAAAGGTCAAATGTTTCATCCACCGATAAAAAAGTCGGCATGTATTTTTCCGCTTTTGGCGTCTGGACCTCCTGGGCCGGATTGTTCCTGATGAGTCCCGCCCGCAGCAGGTATTTATAAAACGCCCGCAGGGAAGACACCTTGCGGTTGATGGATACTTTTTTCAGCTTCCGGCTGTATAGAAAAGCCATATATGCCCGGACGTTTTCCATCTGCACATCCAGGATCGATTTATGCGGCGAAGTGTTATCCTGACTTTCCAGAAACGAGTTGAACTCTTCAATGTCCGTCAGATAAGCCTTTCGGGTATGTTCCGATACATTGCGCTGCACCTCCAGAAATGTCCGAAAATCCGAGAGCAGGTCATTCATAGATTCACATCTTGTACTTTCCGAAATCTTCGGCGGATAAATTTTCAAGGAATTCTTTTATTTTATCTTCCTTAAACTTATCAATATCGGTCAGCTTCATCCCGACATCAATGTTGCGGGATTTTTCCAGTACTGATTCTTCTACAAAGATCGATGCCTGAGCCCTGAGGGCCAGCGCGATGGCATCACTGGGACGGGCGTCTATGGCATAGGTCTGACCGTCCCTGGTTAAATAAATGCTGGCAAAATATGTATTATTGCGGATGTCCACAATTTCAATCCGGTTGACCGTGGCGTTGAGAGCCCTGATGCTTTCATACAGCAGGTCGTGCGTCATTGGTCTCGAAAAAACAACGTGTTCGAGTTCCGTGGCTATGGCGCTGGCTTCGAATAAACCGATCCAGATCGGAATGGCCTTGCTCTCCTGCATGTCTTTCAAGATAACAATGGGTGTGTTGGTGATCGGATCAATTGTCAACCCGGATACCTTCATTTCCAGCAGCATCCTAAAACCTCCTCAAATCCATTTCCGTTTTACACGATATCTTTGCCGGTCCCATATGCACTTCAGACAAAGGTGTCGGCTTTTTACAACGCATGGATCGCGGATTTCACCGGCTGCTCCCGGTTTCCGCATCATGCTTGAACTGGAAATGTAATCAGTTCTTAATCATTTTTCCCCGCAGTGAATGCAGGTACCCGCGGGAAATTTCCACAGGCACCTTCCTGCCGATCAATCCGGCATCTCCCTTGAAATTCACGATTCTCCAGGAACGTGCCCGCCCCATCAGATCCTGCTCGGAGTTCCTGCTCAGTCCCTCCACGAGCACTTCCTGAATACTTCCTTCCAGCGCCGTGTTCTTTTCCTGCGTGTGTCTGTCCTGAAGGGCCTGCAGTGCCTTAAGTCTTTGTGTTTTTTCCACTTCCGGCACCCGTCCGGGCAATTCCCCGGCAGCCGTCCCCCTGCGTTCAGAATACTTGAACGAAAATACTGAATCAAACCTGATTTTTTCCATCATGTCAATGGTTTCTTGATAATCTTTTTGGGTCTCTCCGGGAAATCCGACAATGATGTCTGAAGTGATGCTGATTTTCGGACAGGCTTTCCGAAGCCGGTCGATTTTCTGAAAATATTCTGAAGCGGAATACCCACGGTTCATCAGCTTTAAAATACGGCTGGAACCCGACTGCACCGGCAGATGAATGTGTTCACATAACTTGGAAACCCGGGCAAAACAGTCGATTAGTTCTTCTGATAAATCTTTCGGATGTGACGTGGTGAACCGGATCCTTTCGATGTCTTCAATTTCATTAATCTTCTTAATCAGCGTCACAAAATCACATTTGTGTTGTAAATTTTTGCCATAGGAATTCACATTCTGCCCGAGAAGCGTGACTTCCTTGACGCCGTATACGGTCAGTTTTTTTATCTCCGTGATTATATCCTCCGGTGTTCTGCTCATTTCCGGCCCCCGCAGATACGGTACGACACAATAGGCGCAATAATTGTCGCATCCCTGCATGATGGAAACAAAAGAACTCACCGAACCTTGCGGCGGTGGCGCAAACACGCCGAGAGAGTGGATCTTTGAAGAAAAACAGATTTGCGTTATTTTCTTTCGATCCTTCTGCACAGTCTTGATCATCTCCGGAAGCCGGTGGATATTGTGCGTTCCGAAAACCAGATCAACGCCTTTAACCCGGCTATAAACTTTTCTCCCCAGATGCTGTGCCAGGCAGCCTGCAAATCCGACAATCAGATCAGGATTTTTTTCTTTCAGCTTCATCAGGCGGCCCAGCTCACTGAAAGCCTTCTGTTCCGCTTTTTCCCGGATAGAACAGGTATTGATCAGTATCAAATCTGCTTTCGCGGAATCGTTCGTCTGTTGATATCCGATATCATTCAGTAAAACGGTCATTTGCTCCGAGTCGTGGACATTCATCTGGCAGCCGAATGTTTCAATATATAAATACTTGTGTTTCATGTTCATCCGAGCGATTAATCTTGCGAGAGCATTAATATTTCAGCACAGGTTCGTCAATCGATATTTCAAAATATTACTCAGGTGCCCGAATTCTTCGACCGTCAGGGTTTCTCCCCTTCTTTTGCCGTCGATTGCGGCCTCATGGAGAGCGGAATTTATATCGCTGTCAGACATTGTTTCCAGAAATTTGGCGTTTTTCAAATTATTGATCAGCATTTTGCGGCGCTGGGCAAATGAGGCTTTCACCAGACGGTTGAAAAACGTTTCGTCCGTCAACTCTATCAGAGGTTTTTCCCGGAATTCACCGGTAATGATGGAAGATGCCACTTTCGGCACGGGATAGAAACAGGTTGCCGACACATCGAAGAGACGCTCGACGTCGGCATACATTTGAAGCAAAACCGAAGGAACCCCATAACTTTTATGCACAGGGTCTGAAACCAAACGCTCAATAACTTCTTTTTGCAGCATTAAAGTAAAGTTGGTAATCACTGCCCGATACGATAATAAATGAAAAATAACAGGGCTTGAAATATTGTACGGAACATTACCAATTACTTTAAACTTAGACTTATACTGATCTGATTTATAAGCGAAATCAAATTTTAATATATCACCGGAATAAATTTCCACATTGGCACATCCGGCAAACTGATCACGAAGGATTTCCACAAGCCGGGGATCAAGTTCCACTGCAATCACACGCTTGGCAATATGCGCTATGTCTTTGGTCAGAACACCGATACCTGCGCCGATTTCGACGACCATATCTTCAGGAAAAATTCGACTGGCGCTGGCAATTTTATGGATGGTATCGACATCCACCAGAAACGACTGACTCAGTTTTCTGCTGGGTCGAATGTTATAGCGGTGAAGAATTTCTCTGGGTGTGGTCATATATTTTGTCAGGCGTCTCAACCGGCATCCGCCGGTCTTCGCCCTACCCCCGCTTCTCTATGGCCGCGGATATGGGGACAAGAGGCCAGCGCGAAACGGCATTCAGACCAAGGGAGTCCGAGCGTCCGTTTTTCAGCATTATTTCGCCCAGTGCCGCAATCATGGCAGCGTTGTCTGTACACAAAATCATCGGAGGAATGAATAATTCCAAATTCTTTCCTGCTGCCGCCGTTTCAAATCTTTCCCTGAGCCGGCTGTTGGCGGCAACGCCGCCGCAAACGACAACCTGTGCAACATGATGATCGACTGCCGCTTTGAGTGTTTTATCGACCAGGACATCGACGATGGCTTCCTGGTAGCTGGCAACAACATCCTCCAGTTCCGCTTCCGTGAAATGACCTCCCAGCTTTTTCACCATTGTCAGGAGAGATGTTTTCAGACCGCTGAAGCTGAAATCGGGCGAGTCTTTCATGGCCCGGGGAAACTCTAACGCACCGGGATTGCCCTTTTTTGCCATCCGGTCAATCACCACTCCTCCCGGATAACCCAGATTGAGAAGCTTGGCCGCCTTGTCAAACGCCTCCCCTGCAGCATCGTCGCGCGTCTGGCCAAGTAGTTGAAACTCGTGGTAGTTTTCAACCAGATAAACATTGGTGTGACCACCGGAAACAACCAGGGCAACAAAGGGAAAGCCCGGCTTTTTTTCGGCAAGAAATGAAGCCATAATGTGACCTTCCAGATGATTCACGCCGACAAGGGGAATGTTCAGTCCATAGGCCAGCGCCTTGGCTGTGGATAAACCCACAAGCAGCGACCCGATTAATCCCGGCCCACGCGTTACGGCAACACCTTCAATTTCTTTTAATGTAAGCCCGGCATCCGCCATTGCCTGTGTGATCACCGCTGAAATGGCTTCAATGTGTTTCCTTGAGGCGATTTCGGGCACCACGCCTCCGTAGGCACTGTGATCCTTGATCTGCGAAGCAATGACATTGGAAAGCAGCTTTCCATTATTTATAACTGCCGCGGCCGTTTCATCACAGGATGATTCAATTCCTAAAACAAACAAATTATTAATCCTGCCTTACAATTTTCTTTACAAACAGTTTAAAAGGCTTATATAAAAGCTCCCGGTATTTGTAAACAAACTTTTGCCATTAATTATAGATAGGATCACCTTCCATGGAAATAAAAACAGATTTCTTAATTATCGGCAGCGGGATTGCGGGTTTGAGCCTGGCCATCAAAGTAGCTGAGCTCGGATCTGTGGCCATTGTCACGAAAAAAGAAAAATCGGAATCCAATACCAATTACGCCCAGGGCGGAATCGCCGCAGTAACGGATAAAACTGACAGCTTTGAAGAACACATAAGCGACACGCTTATTTGCGGGGCCGGCCTGTGCAATAAAGACGTTGTTGAATTTGTGGTCCGGGAGGCACCTCCGAGAATCCAGGAATTAATTGAATGGGGCGTCAATTTCACAAAATCTGAAGAACCGCCTCATCTTTACGATCTGGGACAGGAGGGAGGTCACCACCGGAGACGTGTCCTTCACGCCAAGGACCTTACAGGCCGTGAAATTGAACGGGCACTGCACGAGAAAGTCGCCGCGTTGCCTGATGTTAAAATCTATGAAAATCATATCGGAATCGACCTGATCATCCAGAAAGACAGTCAGGGGAGTATTATCAATTGCCTGGGCGCCTATGTCCTCGACATTAATCAGGACAGGATTCACACCTATCGCGCCAAATACACCATTTTGTCCACCGGCGGTGCAGGCAAGGTGTATCTTATCACCACCAATCCCGACATTGCCACGGGTGACGGCATCGCTATGGCCTACCGGGCGGGCGCTAAAATTGCCAACATGGAATTCATCCAGTTTCATCCCACCTGCCTGTTCCATCCGGAAGCAAAGGCGTTTCTGATCAGCGAAGCCGTCCGCGGCGAAGGCGGCATACTTAAATTGAAAAATGGCGAAACGTTCATGGGAAAATACCACCCGATGAAAAGCCTCGCCCCACGCGATGTCGTGGCCAAAGCCATCGACAACGAAATCAAGCAGTCCGGCGATGAATATGTCCTTTTGGACATTACGCATCACACCCGTGATTTTCTGTTGGATCGATTCCCGAATATTTATAACAAATGCCTGGAGTACGGCATTGACATGGCCGTACAGCCGATACCCATCGCTCCTGCCGCGCATTACATCTGCGGCGGTGTTGCGGTGGATCATTACGGCAAGACATCCATCGACAATTTGTTCGCCTGCGGAGAGGTTTCCTGTACCGGTCTGCACGGGGCCAACCGTCTGGCCAGCAATTCTCTGCTGGAAGCGCTGGTCTATTCCCATCGGGTTTATACAAAAATCGCTAAATCATTCCGGCAGACTCAAATTAGCACCGCAGCCATCCCTCCCTGGGATCCCGGTGATTCATCCGAAAGCAATGACAGCATTGTCGTCACCAATAACTGGGATGAAATTCGCAGGTGCATGTGGAATTATGTGGGGATCGTCCGCTCAGACAAACGCCTGGAACGGGCCGAGCGCAGAATAGACATGATCCAGAGAGAAATCCACGAATATTACTGGAATTACAAAGTTACCAAAGACCTGATCGAACTGCGGAACATCACAACGGTGGGCAAACTGATCGTACAGAGCGCCCGCGCCCGGAAAGAAAGCCGCGGTCTTCATTACACAATGGATTATCCGGATACGCTGGATTCGTTTCTGAAAGACACGATTCTCGTGAAACAGTAATTCACAAACAAGAGACTGGCACCGTCATCACAAGCCGGCCGTTGAAGAAAAATCAGGCTCTTCTTTACTTTCCGAAAACGCGGTCAAAAATAAAATCCAGGTTCTTTAGAAAATTGTTGACATTGAAAATGCCGTCAAGGTCGTTTTCATTCAGATATTTTTTTACGATTTCATCCTCCGCCAGAAGCGATTTGAACTCAATGCCTTCATGCCACGATCTCATCGCGTTCTTCTGTACAATGGCGTAGGCGTCTTCACGTGTCGTGCCTTTTTCAATCAGAGAGAGCAAAACCATTTGAGAAAAAATGACGCCGTGCGTCATGTGGAGATTGGCCAGCATCCGTTCCGGGTAAACCACCAGTTTGTCGATCAGGCCGGTAAAACGCCCCAGCATAAAATCCAGAACAATTGTGGCATCGGGCCCGATGACTCGTTCCACCGATGAATGGCTGATATCGCGCTCATGCCAGAGGGGAACATCTTCGAGAGCTGCGACGGCGTAGGACCGTACCAGACGGGACAGGCCGGAAATGTTTTCCGAAAGCACGGGATTGCGCTTGTGCGGCATGGCCGATGACCCCTTCTGGCCCGGCGAAAAATACTCTTCAACCTCCCGAACCTCCGTTCTTTGCAGCAGTCGGATCTCCTGCGCGAATTTGTCCAGTGACGACGCGATAATCGCCAGTGTAGTAAAGAACTCCGCGTGCCGGTCGCGCTGCACAATCTGCGACGACACGGGCGCGGGTGTCAAACCGAGTTTTTTGCATACATATTCTTCAACAACCGGTTCGATAAATGAAAATGTCCCCACAGCGCCGGCGATTTTCCCGCAGCTTACCGTTTCTTTGGCACGTGCAAGACGCTCCCTGTTGCGAAGCATTTCCTGATACCACAGGGCCATCTTCAGGCCGAAGGTAATGGGCTCGGCGTGAATCCCGTGCGACCGGCCGATCATCAGGGTATCTTTGTGTTCCCAGGCTCTTCTTTTCAAAACCGCCAGCAGTTGATCCAAATCGTCGAGGAGCATCTGGGCCGCTTCTTTTAACTGCACGGCCAGGGCCGTGTCCAGAACATCCGATGAAGTAAGCCCCATGTGAATGAAGCGTCCGGCCTCACCGATTTTTTCCGTAAGGGAACTGACAAAAGCGATGACATCGTGCTTGGTGATTTTTTCAATTTCATCGATGCGGGCAACGTCGATGACGGCTTTCGACTTGATGGTTTCTACTGCCTGTGCCGGCACCTTGCCCAGTTTGACCATCGCCTCGCATGCCGCTACTTCCACATCAAGCCATTTTTGATACTTGTTTTCCTGGCTCCAGATCGCCGTCATTTTCTCTCTTGAATATCTTGGAATCACAGTCGTCTCCTGTTATTTTTTTTTGAACTGTATAGTGTGGAACTGTGAAAGGTTGTTTATTATGAGACAAAGCCATCCGTCAAGCAATAATTGGTAATCAATATAAATCCATGCAAAAAGATTTGTGACGCACTACTCTATATTATTCCTCGTAGAATTTCCTGCCGCTTTGCACAATGTCTTTGAGTATCTGCGGGGGAGCAAAACGATTCCCGTAATTTTTTTCCAGGGTTTCCAGCGTGGCATTGATAGAAGAAGCACCAAGATGATCGATATAACGGAACGGGCCTCCCTCAAAGGGCGGAAATCCCAAACCGAAAACGGCACCGATATCCCCGTCCCGCGGACAGGAAATTATTCCCTCCTGCAAACAAAGCAACGCTTCATTAATCATCATCATGCTTACCCGCTGCTGAATCAATTTTGCATCAAACTTTTTGCGGGACGCACCGCCAAGCAGGGCATATACTTCTTCATTGGGCAGCTTCTGCCCTTTCTTCTTTTTGACATCATAGTGGTAAAATCCTTTTTTGTTTTTCTTTCCCTTATAATCCCTGGCAATAAGTTTCGGGAAAGCATCGGAGGACTGCATGCCCCTTGCCGCAAACATCTTTCCCAATCTCAGGGCAACGTGCGCGCCTACATCAATCCCCACCTCGTCGATGAGGGTGATCGGACCAACAGGATAGCCGAATTGCCGCATCGCTTTATCGATAGCGGCGGAGTCCGCCCCTTCCTCCACAAGAAGAACGGCTTCATTCAATAGCGGCGCCAGGATTCGTGTCGTGTAAAAACCGGGGCCATCCTTGACAACGATGCAGGTTTTCCCCTGGGCTATGCCCATATCGAGTGCTGTGGCTGTCACCCAGGGCGCGGTTTTATCGGTTGTGATAATTTCCAGCAAAGGCATTTTTGGAACAGGTGAGAAGTAGTGCATCCCTATGACATTCTCCGGCCTTTTGCATCCTGCGGCAATATCATTAATAGGAATGGCCGAGGTATTGGAAGCGAAAATTGTGCGCTCGTCCGTCGCGGCTTCTACATCAGACAGAACACGCTTTTTCACAGCGAGATCCTCAAACACGGCCTCAATAACCAGATCAGTATTCTTAAACAGGGAGTAGTCGTCACAGGCAATGAGTTTTCCGTATTGAACATCCCGGTCAAACTCGACGATAGCGCCCGATTTGGCTTTCTTTTCCAATCCTTTCCATATCTCCTTCATTCCACGGGCGGCGTCATCAAGTTTTACATCCTTCATCAGGATGGTATCGCAAATTGCCGTGGAGACAGAGGCAATGCCCTGCCCCATCAATCCCGTTCCAATGACGGCCATTTTACCCACTTTCCGGGTAAGGTTTTTCTGAGGATTTTTTTTCAGATCAGTCATGCCGAAAAAAAGGCTCATGAGAGCTTTGGACTGGGACGTTGTCACCAGAGTGCCGAAAAGTTCTACTTCTTTTTTCAGCCCCGCGGCCTTTCCGTGTTTCTGCCCATGCTCCACTGCTTCAATGATGGCATACGGTGCAGGATAACAGCCATAAGTCTGGCGAGTAACCATTTTTCTGGCCTGTGAAAAAACTATCGACCTTCCAACGGGATTTGATTCCAGAAGGAAAGAGACAAACGAACGTTTGCGCTTTCTTTTGATGTTCCCTCTCTTGGCCAGCTCCAGCGCCTTCTTGCCCGCTGTTTCCTTAGCACCATAGGGGGGAATAAGCTCATCGACAAGTCCCGCGCGCTTGGCCTGCTTTACCCGGAGATTGCGCGCAGTAAGCAGCAGGGGCAGAGCCGCCGTCAGACCGATAAGCCGGGGAAGCCTCTGTGTCCCGCCTGCAGCGGGCAGCAGTCCCAGTTGCACTTCCGGAAATCCCAGAACAGTCTGCGGAGAGTTGACAGCCATTCGATAATTACAGACCAGCGCCAGCTCCAGACCGCCGCCCAGGCAGTTGCCATGAATACAGGCAACCACGGGGATTTTCATGTTTTCCAGACTATTGAGGATGGCATGACCTTTGCCGATGTAGGCAATAACTTCCCCGGTGGTGTGCATTCCTTTCAGTTCATCAATATCCGCGCCGACAACAAAGTTGTCTTCTTTGCCGCTCGCGATAACCATGCCCTTGATACTCTTATCATTCTGTATATCACGCAAAATACCGGCTACTTCATCCAACAGGCCCGATGAAACCTTGTTTACTTTGCTTTCCGGACAATCAATCGTAACAATAGCAATGCCATCTTTTGTTTTTTCCATTGTCAGATAGTTCATTGTTACCTCCTCTACTGTGCATTTTCTAAAATGATGGTATTGCCCACAGCTCCCGCTCCGCAACCTGCGACCAGGCCGAATTGCGCGTTTTCCTCTTGCATACGATTACAGCAACTGGCAATCAGTCTTCCACCCGTGGCACCGAAAGGGTGGCCCAGAGACAGAGATCCGCCCCTTGTGTTAAGAAGCTCCCGATCAATTGTTCCCATTCTACCTTCAAGTCCCAGACTTTCCCTGCCCCATTTTTCGGATTCCATGTATCGGATATTGGCAAGGATCTGGGCGGCAAATGCTTCGTGGATTTCCAAAACTTTTATATCGGCAAGCTCGATACCCGCTTTTTTTAATGCACGCGCAGACGCAAACGCCGGACCCAGTAACAGTTCTTCCCATGGATTGGAACCCGCCTGGGCGTAAGCCCGGATAAACGCCTGCGGTTTTAATCCCAACGCTTTCGCTTTTGATTCCTTCATCAGCAGGACTGCCGATGCGCCATCCGTGAAAAATGAAGAATTAGCCGCCGTGACGGTTCCGTAGCGTTTATCAAAAGCCGGTTTTACAGAGGCAAGCTTTTCGGCCGTGGCATCCGCACGGGGCCCGTTGTCATCCGTCACCACTTTACCTGTTTGGGGGACAACAACGGGGATGACTTCCTTTTTCATGACACCCTTCTTGATTGCCTCAACCGCCAGCCTATGCGAACGCGCGGCATAGTCGTCCTGCTCCTTGCGTGTAATGCCAAGGCGGCGTGCCAGTCTATCGGCATTGGCGCCCATGGAAAGACCGGTGGAGTACTCAGCGATGGCCGGTTTTTCCGGAACAAAAAAGTCCTTCAGCTTCATTCCACGTAACAGCTTCAGTTTTCCTGCAAGCGTTTTAGGGCGTTTATACATTGTAAGATCAAGAATCAGTCTGCGGTAGCGTTTTGAGATTTTAATTGCGGGATCGGACATGGATTCCACGCCACCGGCAATAACGGTATCCACCTGACCGGCATTAATCATATCGCAGGCGGAGGTGACGGCGATGTTCGCCGAAACACAGGCCGCCGTGCAGGTATGAGCGGGTATCGATCCGGGAAGTCCCGCGCCCAGCATGATCTCCCGCGCCACGTTGGTTGTGGAAACATCCGCCAAAACGGTACCGATGATTACGTAATCAATGAGCGATGGCTCAATCCCCGTTCTGGCAATAAGCCCTTTGACGGCAAAGCGACCCAGTTCCCAGGCCATCAGATCATAAAAGGCTGTCCCCGAGCGCATGAACGGAGTTCGGCAGGCATCGATAACAGCGACTCTATCGTGATTATTAGCATTCATGCCTTACCTCTCTTTTTCAGAATATCCGGGATAACGGTTTCCCGGAGTTTTTTCTTGTTGACTTTGCCGACGCTGGTCTTGGGAAGTTCCTGCATAAAAACGATTTCATCCGGGATCCACCATTTGGCAACCTTATCTTTCAGATAGTCCTGTATCTCCTCTTTTGTAATAGTCTTCACTACGTCGGGCTGGGGCACAACACAGGCCAGCGGACGTTCCTGCCATTTCTCATCAGGCAGACTGATGACCGCCGCCTCCAGCACCTTGGAAAATCCCATGATAGCGTTTTCCAGGTCGATGGAAGAAATCCACTCCCCGGCGCTCTTGATGAGGAGAAGGTTATCTTCTCTTCGGCGATAATCCGGCACAACGTCGCCATATCCAGAATTTGCCGCCCCGGCAGCACCTGTTTCAGTCCGCGCATGGTGCAGGCAAAAGGAGCTCCCCAAGCGTTTGCATGAAACATCGGAACGATATGCAGGGCGCAATCGGTCTCCTGAACGCCTAGTGCGACGCCTGTGGCAAAAGAATGCAGAACAAGACCGCGATGGCTGTAAACTACGCCTTTGGGATCGCCCGTTGTTGCCGAGGTGTAGCAGATCAGACAGGGCTCATTTTCATCACGGTCTATCGGGAAATAATAGGTTTCCGGAAAGTCTTTTATCAAATCGTCATACAGGACAACAGGGGATAGTGTTGTCTGCGGCATTACTCCGGATTGGGACATGATGACATATTTCTCGATCGTCTTGAGCTGATCTTTAAATGGTCCAATGAGAAAATAAACATCTTCGTCGATGAAAAGAATGCGGTCCTGGGCGTGATTAATGATGTAAACCAGATTTTCAGTGGAAAGACGGATGTTGAGTGTATGCAGAACGGCACCCATGCAGGGAACGCCAAAGTAAAGTTCCATATGCCGGTGGTTGTTCAGAGAGAATGAGGCGACGCGGTCACCCTTTTTAATACCAAGAGAACGCAGCGCTCCCGCCAGTTGGCTTGTGCGTTTATACCAGTCGGCATAAGTATAACGGAACGTGCCGGTCGCGTAAACGGAGACGATCTCCTTGGTCGGGAAATACCTGGCTGCGTGCTGCATAAAGTTGGTTAACAACAACGGCGTATTCATCATGGCGCAAGCCTCCCTGTACTACATGTTTTTTCACTACCTAAAGTCTTGGTCACAGCTATTCCTATAGCCCCATAAACTTTGCCGCAATTCCCTTCATGATTTCATTTGTTCCGGCGAAAATACGCGTTACGCGTATGTCCCGCCAGGCACGGGCTATGGGATATTCCTCGCAATATCCGTATCCACCGAAAAGTTGGAGGCACCGGTCGGCAACACGGAAGGCCATGTCTGTAGTCCAGTATTTAGCCATGGCAACTTCGATAACGACGTTGTTACCTTCGGTATGATCCATGATGAGTTTATCAATAAACGTTCGCCCCAATTTGGTCTCCGTAGCCATCTCGACAATTTCGAATTGTACATGCTGAAATTTGGAGAGTGGGCGCCCGAAAGCGTTGCGCTCCCGACAATACTTGATGGTGAAATCCAGAATAAACTCTGCGGCTATCACCGCGCCGATGGCGCAGACAAGGCGTTCCTGCTGGAGTTTCATCATGAGTTTGATAAATCCACTTCCCTTATATCCCAGACGGTTCTCCTTCGGAATCCGACAGTCTGTAAAATATAATTCTGCCGTATCCTGACCGTGCCAGCCGATTTTTTTAATCTGTTTACCTTTTTCAAAACCTGGAGTACCCGCTTCGACAAGGTAGAGATCAACGGCCTGATGTTCCTGCTGCACAGCAGGGTCACGTGCGGCAACGATAACAAGGTCGCAGTTAATGCCGTTGCTGATGAATGTCTTCTGGCCATTGAGCACAATATGATCACCGTCTTCTACGGCCGTCGCTTTCATTTTAGCCAGATCGCTGCCCGCGTTTGGCTCCGTCATGGCAATCGCAGTAATGATATCGCCGGAAACGCAGCCGGGCAAATATTTGCGTTTTTGTTCCTCTGAAGCAAAGGCTGAGATATAAGGGACGCATATATCGCTGTGCAGGGATGCGGCCAGTCCCGAGAAGTTACTCTTGACGAGTTCTTCACAGACAATGACGGAATAGAGAAAGTCACCGCCAGCTCCGCCGTATTTCTCGGGAACATCCGTACACAGAAATCCCTGTTCCCCCATCTTCTTC
>JBDKUG010000157.1:0-7593 GCA_039679815.1 Smithella sp. | reverse complement strand
GATAACGAGTTGAAAGGCGCAGATTCTGTCGAGCAAATTTCCGGAATTGTGCTGGCGAGATGTGCTTCCTGTAACAAAGCATCCGGCAATTTTGACGTGCATGCTCCCTTACGATTGGTATTCATTGACTGGAGAATTTATTCTTTTATTGTCCTTGACATATGTAAACATATTGTTTACAGTTAAACCATGATTAAATCGTTTTCGGATATCGAAACAGAACGGCTTTTTACGACTGGAAAATCCAAACGGTTTCCGCCGGATATTTTGAGACGGGCTATAAAGCGGTTGACACAACTTGACGCGGCAGCGGTTATTGACGATCTTCGTATGCCACCATCCAATCACATGGAAAGACTTGGTGGCAAACGCACCGGGCAATGGAGTATACGCATAAACGATCAATGGCGTATTTGTTTTAAATTTGAAAACGGAGAAGCGTTCTGTGTTGAAATTGTTGATTATCACTAAGGAAGAGGTAGAATCATGAATCCGAGAAACGCTTTACCTCCGGTCCATCCGGGGGAATTTCTGAAGGAGATACTCGACGAATTGGGGATATCACAAGCGTCATTTGCTCGCGCTGTCGGCATTTCTTCTATGAGGATTTCCCATATAATAAAAGGCAAAAGACCCGTCACTGCGGAAATGGCCTTGCTATTTGGTAAGGCATTTGGACAAACACCACAATATTGGATCAATCTGCAGGCGGCATACGACCTCAAGATAGCGGAAAAGGTCATCGGACATCGAAGGCTCACACAAATTCACGAACTTGCCCATGCATGAAAAGAACCTGTTAGAAGTAACTTGATACTGTTATTATCTTGCTGAGCAGGATCTAAACTGAAGTTAGACACTGAATACTGATGGAAATATGTATCAGGAAATCAGTAAACATAACGGTATTATATATGTTCATATGTGCCTTCCTAAGTCTTATTTTTCAAAATATTAATTTTATGTTAGATTACAACCGATAATCGCTAAAAATCATTCCCCATTAAGAGTATTAATAAGTAGGTGGAAGAGATTACCGGATAAGACTTAATTGGACATTGTCTGTCAAGTCAAGCATAGATCGGAACAACTAATGGTTTCAAAATTTAGGATAGCACTATCTGAAACGAACCATCTCGTATACACCCACATTACTTTCAATCTGGTTCCATTTTGGTACCATAGTTATTTATCCTATGCATTTAATTATATTGAATAAATGGCGGAAGTGCATGGGAATCGAACCCACCTGGGACGGTTCTAGCGCCCCACACTGGATTTGAAGTCCAGGAGGCCCACCAGTGACCTTGGCACTTCCTCAAGAAATCCTGTAATGTCTTTTAACTTTAAAATGGCGCGGCTGTCAACTTGCAAATGGCTTCGGGGAAAAAGATGAAAGGATTATTTATAATGACATTTTAAGAACGCGGGGTTAGGTGTTCCCGCATCAGTTAAGATTGAGCAAATCCTGCGGATAATCAAACAGATAATCAGGGTTGGATCCTGCCATTTTCGTTTTGCTGTGCCATCCCCAGGTAACACCAACCGTCTTAATGCCGGCCTGTTTACCCTCTTTAATGTCTCCGGTCGTGTCGCCGATGTAGTATATGTCTTGCGGCTTCACGCTATACTTTTGAATGACATACAGAATTTTTTCCGTTTTGCTGAGCATGAAATCCGAACCCAGGATATCATCAAAAATTCCATTGAAGTCATAGAGGCGCAGGGCTTCCCGGATGGTCGGCGTGTCGTTCGAAGAAATCACCACCAGCGGGTGATTTTTCTTTAATTCCCGCAAAACCGGCCGGACCGCGTCAAAGGGTTTCATTTCGGCGTAGTTAATCTTTGCAAGGATGCCGGCGGAGGCTGCTGTAAACTTCTCCATATTAACACCCTTCTGTACCAGGGATTCATAAAAATTCCCCTCAAAGAGTTCCAGAAATTCTTCGCGGCCACGCGTCAGCGGCTGCCCGATTTGCTGCAGACAATCGGTTACGGTCTTTTCATAAACGTCGATCGAATCTACTAAAACACCGTCAAAATCAAAAAGCAGTAAATTCATTTTTCAGTTTGTTCCTTTATGCAAACGGGCAATGGCCGTCGAATACGGTCTGGTTATAATGCCTTTTTCCGTGACGATTGCCGAAATCAGTTTGGCCGGTGTAACATCAAATGCCGGATTGTAAACCTTCATGCCCTGAGGCGCCGCTTGGGCTCCTTTAAAATGCGTGACTTCACATCCATTTCTTTCCTCGATGGGGATGGACGCTCCTGTCTTGAGCGAGAAATCAAATGTGGAAATCGGCGCCGCAACATAAAAAGGAATCCCGTGTGACTTCGCCAGGACCGCGAGAGAATATGTGCCGATTTTATTGGCCGTGTCGCCGTTAGCGACAATGCGGTCCGCCCCGACGATGACCTTGCTGATTTTGTTCTGCTGCATCAGGAATCCCGCCATGTTATCGCAGATCAGCGTGGCCGGTATTTTTTCTTTTTTTAGTTCCCAGGCAGTCAGTCTTGAGCCCTGCAGCACCGGCCTGGTTTCATCCACATAGACATGCAGATTTTTCCCCTGCTCACGGGCTGCACGGATGACGCCCAGTGCTGTTCCGTAACCGGCTGTGGCCAGCGCGCCCGCGTTGCAGTGCGTCAGGATGTGATCGCCATCTGAGATCAGCTTGCTTCCGTGCTGTCCTATCTGCCTATTGATTTCGATATCTTCGGCGCAGATGTGTCTGGCTTCTTTAACCAATTCACCAGCCAGGTTTTTCTTTCCGGAAAGGATAGCGCTTTCCAGATGCTCTTTCATCCGTTCGATTGCCCAGAAGAGATTGCGGGCGGTCGGCCGGGATTTTTCAATTTCATCACAAACCGCATGAAATGTTTTTTGGAATTTCTCAACCGGTTCTGATGGAATCGAAAGAGCGCCCAGCGCCGCACCCATCGCAGCGGCTACACCGATGGCCGGCGCGCCGCGCACGGTCAGGTCTTTGATTGCGGTGATCACCTGCCGGTAATCCGAACAGATCAACTGCCGCTCGCACAGCGGCAGGGCATTCTGGTCAATCATGACCACCTTGTTGTTTTTCCAGAAGACGGTTTTAATCATCATGGGGCAAGCATCTTTTTAAGCAGGTTATTGACAAGCTGCGGATTGGCCTTGCCCTGAGTTGCCTTCATCACCTGACCGACAAAGAACCCGAAGAGCTTTTCCTTGCCGCTCCGGTAGTCCGCCAGCTGCCCGGGGTGAGCGTCAATAATCGCCGCGATGGTTTTGGCCAGTTCGCCTTCATCGGTAATCTGCACCAGACCTTTTTCCCGGATGATATCCTGCGGTGGTCGTCCGGTTTGATACATATCGCCAATGATGTCTTTGGCCATTTTGCCGCTTATCGTACCTTCTTCAATCAGATTGATCATATCGGCAAGCGACCCGGCGGTAATGGGACACTGATGAATATCCCGTTTTTCCTCATTGAGAAAACGCAGCACATCGCCCATGACCCAGTTGCTGGCCTGCTTGGGTTTGCCGCAAAGCCTGACCACATCCTCATAATAAAGGGCCAGTGCCTTATCGGCCGTGAGGACACCCGCGTCATAAGCGGGGATCTGATATTCTTTGATAAATCGCTCGCGTTTTGCCGTCGGCAGTTCCGGCAGTGTTTCACGGATCTTTGCGATCCATTCGTCATCCACAATGACTTTCACCAGATCAGGATCGGGAAAATAACGATAGTCATGAGCTTCTTCCTTGCTGCGCATGGAATTGGTCACCCCCTGCGCATCATCCCACAGGCGTGATTCCTGAAGGATCTGCTGGCCGTTTTCCACAAGATATTGCTGGCGTTTGATTTCGTACTCCAGCGCACGCTGAACATTGCGGAAGGAGTTCATGTTTTTGAGTTCCGTGCGCGTGCCGTATTCCTTCTGGCCCACAGGCCGGATGGACACGTTGGCGTCGCAGCGGAAAGATCCTTCTTCCATGTTGCCGTCGCAGATTTCCAGATACACCAGGATTTCATGAAGGCGTTTGAGGTATTCTGCCGCCTCTTCCGGCGATCGTATGTCCGGCTCACCGACGATTTCGATGAGCGGTACGCCGGTACGGTTCAAATCGACGTAACTGGACGGATTATTTTCATCGTGAATCAGCTTGCCGGCGTCTTCTTCCATATGAATGCGGGTGATGCCGATTTTTTTCTGCTTTCCGTTTGTTTCTACCCATACATACCCATGCTCAGCCAGCGGATATGCGTATTGCGAAATCTGGTAACCTTTGGGCAGATCAGGGTAAAAATAGTTTTTCCGCGCGAAACTGTTGGATGGATTGATGGTGCAGTTGGTGGCAAGCGCCATCATCATGGCGTATTCAACGACTTTCTTATTGAGCACCGGCAGGACGCCGGGCATTCCCAGGCAGACCGGGCAGGTGTGGCTGTTGGGCGCTCCGCCGAATTTTGTTGAGCAATTGCAGAATATTTTGGTGTTCGTCAGCATTTGGGCGTGGACCTCCAACCCGATGATGGTTTCAAATTCCATTATAAAGAGGGCCTCCTTTTTTCGATGGCAGCATTCTTTTCAAACGCCGAGGCAATCTGTAATAATTTTCCTTCCTCAAAATGACCCGCGAGGAACTGGACGCCGATCGGCAACCCGGCAGCCGTAAATCCGCACGGCACCGAGATTCCCGGAATCCCGGCCAGGTTCGTCGATATCGTAAAAATATCAGACAGATACATTTGCAGCGGATCATCCGTTTTTTCTCCGATTTTAAACGCCGGAGTTGGAGTGGTGGGTGTGAGAATGATGTCGCATTCCCTGAAGGCTTCGTCAAAGTCGCGGCGGATCAATGCACGCACCTGAGAGGCTTTGCCGTAGTAGGCGTCGTAGTAGCCGGCGGACAGGGCGTAGGTGCCGATCATAATACGGCGTTTGACTTCTTCTCCGAATCCTTCCATCCGGGTTTTGCGGTACATCTCCATCAGGTCTCGCGCGCCGGTTGCCCGGAAACCGTACTTGACGCCGTCATAGCGCGCCAGGTTGGAAGAGGCTTCAGCCGGAGCAATGATATAGTAAACCGCCACGCTGTACTGTGTGTGAGGAAGCGAAATGTCGATGCACCGGCCACCGCATTTTTTTACTACATCAATCGCCCTGTTGACGGCCGCGCTGACTTCCGGATCGATGCCCTCAACAAAATATTCTTTAGGGATGCCGACTTTCCAGCCTGAAATGTCGCGGCCGATAAACTGGCCGTAGTCAGGCACTTCCGTCATGACGGACGTGGATTCCCTGGGATCATAGCCGGCCAGGACATTCATCATAATGGCGCAGTCTTCAACGTCTTTCGTGAAAGGGCCGATCTGGTCCAGCGAGGAGGCAAATGCTATGAGTCCAAAGCGTGAAACCCGTCCATAAGTCGGTTTCATGCCGACAACACCGCAGAGGGCTGCCGGCTGGCGGATCGACCCTCCCGTGTCGGAACCGATAGATGCAATGCATTCATCGGCAGCCACCGCGGTTGCGGAGCCTCCGCTGGAACCGCCGGGGATTCTTTCCAGATCCCACGGGTTGCGTGTAGGACCGAAAAAGGATGTTTCGGTCGAAGAACCCATCGCAAATTCATCCATATTGGTTTTTCCCACAAACACAGCACCCGCCGCGGACAGCTTTTCCACAACCGTCGCGTTGTATGGGGGAACGAAATTGTGCAGGATGTTTGACCCGCAGGTGGTTGGTATGCCTTTTGTACAGACGATATCTTTGAGTGCCACGGGAATGCCCGTCAAGGGACGGACGTTTCCGTTTTTAATATCTTCATCCGCCCGGGCCGCCGCGTTCAATGCTTCATCTTTCATGAGGCGAATATATGAGTGTACCCGTTCTTCCACCTCGTCGATTCGCGAAAAAACAGATCGGGTAATCTGCGTGGATGACACTTCGCCGTTTTTAATCAATTCCTGCAGCTCATGAATGGTTAGTTGATGTAATTCCATATACTCCCCGGATAACAATTTAATCCCGCTCACGCGGGACGAGCGTTAATTCTCTGTAGCTTGCTGCGATATAATAACGTTCATTTCATGCCTCGACAGCCTGCTGCGAAATGGTTGATTAGGTGCAATTCTGTTCTATCAGACAAAAAAGAGAACATTTGCGTGCTTTCATTCAATAACCTTGGGCACCCGGAAAAACTCACCGCGGGCGTCCGGCGCGTTGGCCAGCGTTGCTTTCGTGCCGAGGGATTGCCGTTCAATGTCTTCACGAAAAGCGTTGGTTACGGCAATCGCGTGGCTCATCGGCGCGATCCCGGTCGTGTCCAGTTCACTGAGCTTTTCGATGTAGATAAGAATATTGTTGAGCTGGACGGTAAATTTTTCCTTCTGTGCGTCTGTGAAATCCAGACGTGCTAATTTTGCAACGTATTCAACATCCTGTGTGCTTAATTTCAAAACAGATTCCCTCCTACAATACATCCCAGTATGGGCGCAGCGCACCCATTATCGATTGGATAACCGGTTTGTTGTCCGGGTCGCAATCTTTTTCCAGGGCCGCCAGCTTTTGATCCGTCCAGTGCGTTTCATCAAACATTTCTTCGAGCACTGCCTTGACCGATCGGGTTAACCCCATAACATGGTAACCGCCTTCCAGGAGGGCTACCACACGCCCCGAACAACATTTATCCGCTATGTTCAGCAATACGCGTGCCATAGCGGCAAAACCCTCCGGAGTGACGCGCATGCCGCCCAGTGGATCCTGATAATACGTGTCGAATCCCGCGGAAACAAGAATCAATTCCGGTTCAAACGCGAGCGCAACCGGCTCCAGAATTTTGCGGAATGCCGAGATGAACGTTCCGTTGAAAGCACCGCGTTTGAGCGGTACATTGATCGTGTAACCCAGGGCCTGGCCTTCGCCAATTTCGTGCAAACCTCCCGTGCCCGGATAATAAGGATACTGATGTGTTGAAAAAAACAACACCCGCCGGTCGGAATAAAAAATCTTCTGTGTTCCGTTGCCGTGGTGCAGGTCCCAGTCGGCAATCAGGATTTTTTTGAGGTCATACTTTTTCATGGCATGCATGGCACCGATCGCGATATTATTGAAAATGCAGAAACCGGCTGAGTTTCCGGCGCCCGCGTGATGACCGGGCGGTCTGATGAACGCAAAGGCGTTGTCCACTTCTTGCGCCATGACGGCATCAATGGCGTTGCACACGCCACCGACGGCCAGTTTGGCAATTTCGTATGTTTCCGCGCATGTACTGGTATCGGGATCGAGTATTACACAACTTTTTCCCGCCGTGCTGGCAATGCGTTCAATATAGGACAGGGTGTGCACATAAGCAAGTTCGTTATGACTTGCCAGCCGGGGTTTGATGTCAATATACTTCCAGGACATATTCGGGTTGTCGAGCATTTCATAAACGGCTGCGAGCCTCTCCGGACTCTCGGGATGACCGGAACCGGCCGTATGCTGTAAGTAGTCGCTATGTTTGACAATCCCAGTTTTTCGAGACACGCATGCCTTCTTTCAAAACATGAATAACATAAAAAAATCACCTATCATAGATGATTTTAAAGATCAAACAGT
>JBDKUG010000216.1:0-8290 GCA_039679815.1 Smithella sp. | reverse complement strand
CCGTAGACAGGTGAATGAAGAAGACATGGCGCTTTTTTATGATGCTTTTGGTAAGATTTTTACCACGGGTAAGCCGATCCGGGACATTGCCTACAAGGCTATCCGCAAGGACGGAGAAATCAGGTATTCCGAAATTGCCGGGTTCCCCGTTCAGAACCAGAAGGGAGAGGTGATTGGTTTTAGGGGCATCGGCCGGGACATTACCGAGCGCAAACGGTTGGAAGAGATAATGCGTCAGTCCGAGCAGAGATACCGTACCATTCTGGAAGAGATGGATGACGCGTATTTCGAGGTGGACCTGTCCGGAAATTACACTTACGTGAACGACGCGATATCCCGTCTTCTGGGGTATCCGAAAGAAGAACTTATCGGGACAACGTTCCGCAAACAGGTCAATGAAGAAGACACGGCGCTGCTGTATGAGGCATTCGGTAAGATTTTCACCACCGGCAAGCCGGTAAGGGACATCGCCTACAAGGCCATCCGCAAGGACGGAGAAATCAGGTATTCCGAAATTGCCGGTTTCCCCATTCAGAACCAGAAGGGAGAGGTGGTCGGATTCCGGGGCATCGGCCGGGATGTGACCGAACGCAAGCGCAGTGAAGAGCAGATCAGGCATATGGCCACCCACGATGCCCTGACAGAGCTGCCCAACCGCATGATGTTCGGTCAGCTGCTGAATCACGCCATACAGGCCGCAAAGCGCAACAAGCGCCAGCTGGCCGTTCTGTTCATCGATCTGGACCGTTTCAAGATCATCAACGACACACTCGGGCACGAAGCGGGCGACCTGCTTTTGCAGACGATCGCCGCACGTTTCAAGCAGACGCTGCGGGCTATGGATGTAGTCGCCCGCCTCGGGGGAGACGAGTTTGTTATCCTTGTCGAAGAGGTCGATAATCCGGGTCAGCTCGTCACCGTTGCCCAGAAAATTCTTTCCGCCGCCATGAAGCCGGTGCCTCTCCTGGGTGAAGAATGCCGTGTAACGGCCAGCGTCGGCATCAGCATATACCCGAAGGACGGCGAAGATGAGCAGGCCCTGATGAAGACGGCCGACAAGGCCATGTATTTTGCCAAAGAAGAGGGTAAGAATAATTACCAGTTTTATTCAGAAGGCATGCAGTCCCAGTCGATCGAGCAGTTTTCGCTTGAAACCCATCTTCGTCTTGCGCTGGAGCGCAATGAACTTTCTTTAAACTACCAGGCGAAGCTGGATTTCAAGACGGGCGTCATCACAGGTGTGGAAGCACTGCTGCGCTGGCACAGCCCGCTTCTTGGCGACGTGACGCCCACGCAGTTTATCCCGGTGGCCGAAGAAACAGGATTGATTGTACCCATTGGACGATGGGTGATGAAAACCGCCTGTGCGCAGAATGTTGCCTGGCAGCAGCAGGGGCTTCCCCCTGTATGCATTTCAGTGAATTTGTCCCTTCGCCAGCTGCGCGATGAAAATCTGATTGAAGATATCAAAACGGCGCTCAGTGATTCCGGCATGGCGCCTCATCTGCTGGAGCTTGAGATTACCGAAAGCATGATCATGCACAATCCGGCGCGCATTGTGGCGATCCTGACGCAAATCAAGGATATGGGGGTTCGACTGGCGATTGATGATTTCGGCACCGGCTACTCTTCGCTTGCGCATATCAGGCGCTTTCCGATTGACACAATCAAAGTGGACCGCTCATTCATCCGCAATGTTCCGGAAGATTTCGAGGATAAGGCCATTATCGAGGCGATCATTTCCATGGGCCAGACGCTCAGTCTGACCGTGGTTGCCGAGGGTGTGGAAACACAGGAGCAAATGGACTTCCTGCGTCAGCATTCCTGCGATGAAATGCAGGGTTACTACTTCAGCAAGCCCGTTGCGGCTGATGAATTTGCCAATCTTTTAAAAATGAATTTTTCTTCTCCCAAAAAGTCGGGCTGAAATAAATAAAAAAAAGATTGAATGCATAAATCCCGGCGCCTGCAGTCAAGGCGCGGGTTGCAAAACGGGGAGTACTTTGGAGATTTTCCGATTACTCCGGTCGCCACATATATCGCCGGACCGGGTACGCCTTTTGCGGGCACTGGTTTGGATAGCTTTTGGCTGCTGTTCGTTCTCATCAACATCATACATTGCAAAGACTTCGCGGATTGACCGGGTTTCCGGCAGTACATAGACGATGCCATTTGTCCCGGTAAATGCCGGGCGCACTACGCTCTTGTAAAACTTCTTTGGAACATTGATACAGCCGTAGGAAATACGTTTATCGAGCGGAGTCGGAGTGGCCAGGCGCTGCAGGCGGCGTTCTTCGGGGTTGTTCGTAACCACCGGATGAAGGGAGATGGCTGCTGTGTAGTCTACCCAGAGAATATTCTTTCCGTGAAAATTGCGGCCCAGAGAGGCAACGAAGCGGCCAGCCGGCGTTATGCGCTCCTCGGGGCGCATGTCCGACATCGCCCGTTTGCCTATACCGGGAACGGAGTCATCACCTCGTCCCAGACCGAGCAGTACGGAGGCTGAACCGCGAAGCCTCCCTTCAGGATGGAATACAAAGACCTTGGCGTTTGTCTTGTCTATAATGACGAACGGCATGTTTCGATTGTCTCCCGAATCGACGACCCAGTCTGCCACGTGCCGGACATCCGGAGAAACGCTTTCCCCTTCGAAGTCTGCCCGCCTGGGATGATCTGCCGCCAGGGGGTACGAATCAATATTGTAAGGAGCTACCACCTGATAGACTAACTGATAACCTTCTTGTCCAGTTCCGGTGCCTGCAGTGCCTTCATGCGCAGATGCAGATAATGATTTGCTCGGGTTTGACGATTGAGCAACATTATCCGTCGCGGCCAATTGTTGTGGTGTAAGACCGCCGGCCAGCAAGCCCAGACAAAATCCTTTGATGATGATCGTCGATATTGACCTCATGTTCCACGCTAAAAAACTTGTGTATAGAGTTTATGCTCCATGCTGAAAACGTTGTATCCTGAAACGCCGTCAGAAGGAACAGTCCGGTCCGCAGGAAATCAAGCCTGCCGATCAGTGCCTGCGGTTCTTTCAGTTGCGGTCACGTATACGCGGCCGTTCCGGCTCAACGTAGGTTTCAGGTGGAGCCTGTTCCTCAACAACAGGCGCGATCTCTGCCGGTTCCTCTTCATACCAGCAATCCCAGGATCCGAGCTTGTAATGAAAATCCCCGACGGGCCTGCAAAAGGTGAACTCCACGGGATCCAAAACAAGATGCCGTCCCACGACATCTACGCTGCGCGTGGGAAGGGAGAAGGGCAGGGCAAGAACGAATATCGCCGAACCGACCGCAATGGCGGCAATTCCGCTCGGTTTTGCGAAGAACACGTCACCGATGATATCTATGTCCGATGTTTCATAGGCTGAGACGGGCGCAGTGCTCAAGATCATAAACAACACAACCAGAAACGTAATCAATTTCTTTTTCATCTACAAACCCTCCTTTTGGCAGGAAACTCGTTTTTTATTTGATTAATTATAGAAAACGCGGCTTTGTATGTCAAGGAAATCTTAATTAATTAAATCTTAATTAAAAAAAGATGCAAGGAATCAGTGATCAATGGATTTGACTGGCCACGGTTCTTCGGAGAAAGGCGAATCTCAGATAAGAAAGTGTGAACAGCGCCACCGGGCTTTTGGATTTTGGTCGTCCCTGTTGTAACAGATTTTGTTCTGTCAACGAAAAAGCCTGATTTTTATTGACAGGCAGGCGCCGCTTTTTTATATTCAGTTGAAAAAATCACCGGTCAAATAACGTTTCAGGAGTTTGATCTATGCGGTGCGGATCGTGTAAACAAAACCGGACGACGGGTGTGTGATTGTGCGTCTGGATAACCTGAGCGGCTACCGGGAAAGGATGTGAAATTATTGAGGCACATCGTTTACAGGCGCTGGATGTTTTTCGCGGCTTTACCGTTGCACTGATGATTCTTGTCAACACCCCCGGCAGTTGGTCTTGTGTTTTTGAGCCTCTTCAGCATGCCAAATGGCATGGCTGCACATTGGCGGATCTGGTGTTCCCGTTTTTTCTCTTCATTACTGGAACGGCCATGAGGTATTTCTTTAAAAAATATGACTACCAATGGTCTCGTGGCGTTGTCGTGAAGGTGCTGAAACGGGTCGTGCTGATATTCCTGATTGGTTTGGCGCTCAATTTCTTTCCCTTCCATGTTGAACTGGATAATCAGCGCATCATGGGAGTGCTTCAGCGAATCGCTTTAGCATACGGTTTTGCTGCTTTCATCTGCCTCGGTTCGGGCCGGTTGAAACTATTTTTTGTATCGTTTCTGTCGCTGATTGGCTACTGGGTTTTGCTGATCATTTTCGGTAACGGGGATCCGTATTCGCTGGAGAACAATGTTGTCCGGTTTGTCGATCTTGCCGTTCTGGGTGAAAACCATATGTGGCATGGAAAGGTCCTTCCATTTGAACCTGAAGGATTACTGAGCACGCTGCCCGCGGTTGTGTCCGTACTGTTCGGATATCTGGCGGGAAGTTATGTTCAATTGCAGCCGGATCTCGTGAAGGGAGCGTATAAAATGTCTTTTGCGGGCATTGCAGCGATTGTTGCCGGTATAGCATGGGGGCAGGTATTCCCGATTAACAAATATCTCTGGAGTAGTTCGTATGTCCTTTACACGTCGGGATGGGCGATGATTATTTTGTCAATATGCGTGTACATGATTGATGCGAGAGGATACCGCAGCTGGAGTAAGCCGTTTTATGTTTTGGGCCTGAATCCGTTGTTCATTTACGTTCTTTCCATTGTCTGGGTTAAAATTTTACTGTATTATGTTAAAATTACAAAATCCGACGGGTCACTAATCAGCGGCTATCAATGGATATTCAGTGAATGGTGCCTGCCGGCGGCCGGATGTTACTGCGGTTCGCTTTTATTCGCTGCGGCGAATGTTGGGTTGTTCTGGATGATAGCGCTGGCCCTGTACAGGAGAAAAATATTTGTATCTCTTTGAGAGGCAGGAAAGCCGCTTCCCTCATGACGGTCTTTGTTTTTAAGACGTTCGACGGTTTGTTCGCCAGTCTGAGTGCTGCCCTGTGAAACAGTTGCAGACGGGGACGTAAAAAGGCGCTTCTTTTATTGACACACAAAATCGTTTTTCCTGTAATTATTTTATGCAAAACAGGAGCCGCTGAGCCGTTGGTAAAAACAGAGGTGTTTCGCAAACGGTCGACAATAAAAATTTATGCCGTTGCCCTGGTGAAGAATGTTCCAGCGGATACCAGGCTCTCAGCAGTCTGGTATCCTATTCCCACAGGGGCCAGCCGGAGGATCGAAAATGATATTGTCACCGACAAGGATATGTGGGTCAATTTCAATCTTACCAATCCTCGCGGGTTTGTGGCCGGTGAGTATAAGGCCGATATGATGATTAACGGCAAGGTGGAAAAAACGCTGCACTTTGTTGACGGGAATCGTCGGGGGAAGGCCTGCAAAGGAAAAATTACAGGGATGATTGATAAAAAAAGATGGATTTTTTTTTAAAGAAGAGATAAATTTCCCAAAATTCGGTTTTACAAAAAAACTTTAAAGGGGTGTCCAATGAACAGAGCAGAGTTGATCGAAGAAGTAGCAAAAGCAACATGCACCAAGAAAGAGGCCGATGAAGCAGTCAGCGCTACATTGGCGGCAATCAAAAAAGCACTCAAGAAAGGCGAAAGTGTTACATTGGTGGGATTTGGTACCTTCTCCGTTAGCAAGAGGAAGGCCCGCAAAGGCAGAAACCCTCAGACAGGTGAAGCTATTAAAATCGCCGCCAAGAAGGTTCCGGTTTTCAAGGCCGGCAAAGGGTTGAAAGATGCAGTAAAATAGTTCGTTTTTGTTTTTACTTAATTAAAAAAAGGCCGCTTCGTTATTAATGCGAGGCGGCCTTTTTTGTTGCCTTTACAGACATTCTTTTTTTTATTTGTATAATTCTTCAATCCTGCCCATCAATTTGTCCAGAACAACTTTACGCTTGAGTTTCATGGTCTGAGTAAGCGTGCCGTTATCCAGAGTGAATGGTTCGGAAAGAAGCAGAAACTTTTTTGGAATTTCGTAGCCGCCGAACTTGCCCTTCAGGTGGTTGGCAATAGTTTCGCCGATCATGTCGATGATGTCCCGACGCGCCACCAGTGTTTCAATGTCTGTCGGCAATTCTTTTCCTTTGGCATAACGTAGAAGAATATCAAAATCCGGAACAACAATGCAAATGTTATAGGGCCTGTTGAGGCCGTACACGACGGCCTGCTGGACAAAAGGCACGAGGCAGATTTCTTCTTCCAGTGAGACCGGGAAGACAAATTTCCCGTTTTCCAGTTTATACTGCTCCTTGATGCGGCCGGTGATGTAGAGGAATCCATCCTTATCCAGCCGTCCGCGATCGCCGGTGCGGAAACCACCATCGGGTGTCATGGTGGCCTTTGTGTCTTCCGGCCGGTTATGATACCCCTTCATGACATTGGGGCCGTAAACAACAATTTCACCGTCCGTTGCCCCTTCTTCAACCACGGAAGAATCGATGACGACCTTGACCTTATCAATGATCTTGCCGACACTGCCGAGTCTATAGTCAAAGGACGCATTCATCGAGATACCTGGTGATGTTTCCGTGAGACCATAACAGTCATAGATGGGAACACCGATATCAAAGAAAAATTTGCCGATTTCGGGATTCATGGCTGCGCTGCCGGTCATGGAACCCAGCATTCTTCCGCCCAGACGCTCACGGATTTTTGCAAAAACGATTTTATCCGCCAGTTTGAATTTGAGATTGGTCATGAAATCCGATTTTCCGTGTTCCGCCAGTTCCCTGCGTTTCTTGGCCGCTTCAATGCCCATTACAAACAGGGCTTTGGCCAATCCCCCCTCCTGGTTCATTTTGTCCCACAGGCCGGCGTAAATCCGATTGAATACGGTAGGAACCGCGATCAGGAAAGTAGGTTTGACCGCAACAATGTCATTGACAATGGTTTTCGCGCTTTCGGCCAGGCCCATCGCACCACCCAGACGGATGATTGCGAACAGTTCCGCGGTCTGACCAAAAGAATGTGCCCAAGGCAGGATGGTCAGGGAAACCACTTCGTTTTCCAGAAGTTCAGGATACATTTTGAGGCCCGCATGAGCATTACTGGTGAAATTCATGTGACACAGTAAAACACCTTTGGGGTTGCCGGTTGTTCCTGATGTGTAGATGAGCTCGGCAATGTCATCCGGAGCCGGGCTCATGGCAGCCACAGGCTTGGCGGCTCCTCTTTTTTCGAGCGCGGCCATGGAATTATCACCTTCGGCTTCAATGATAAAAATATGTTTGAGTGTGGGGATCTCTTTTGGAAAGTTTTTAATTTTATCGTAAACTTCCGGCTTGGAGACAAAAAGAACCTGTATCTGGCTGTCGGTGATGATGTATTTCCAAATCTGCACAAGCTCGGCTTCATACATGGGTACGAAACGGGCGACGCGTCCCCAGGAAGCAAACGCCACAACAGGCCATTCCAGCCGGTTGTTGCCGATGAAGCCAACGACATCGCCTTTGCCGATACCAAGCTGGGCAAGTCCGGCTCGAAGGTTGTCGATGCGCGTTCCTATTTCTTTATAAGTCACCCATTCGTAAACACCGTTTTTGTTTTTTGTGCCGAAAAGTCTTCTGTCGGCAAATTTGTCCAGGCTTTCCTGCCACCAGTCAACCAGGTTGTCAGGTTTGTCGAGCGTGAAAGTATGCATAAGAAATTCCTCCTTCATTTGTTTACGCGGGGAATTTCTTTCCCTGCGGACTGTATTAACCCGTCCGCCCACGGGCATCAGTCCTTTAATCTATTTTGAAAGAAAGTTCAATCAAAACGTATTATTTATCTTTATAAATTTCCGTTGCACTTAAAACCAAACAACGTTATTTGTCTAAAATCAAACTGTTGCATCGATAAGATCCCATTAGGGAATAACTTTCAACCCATTGAGGACTAACAGAAAGGAATCATTATGAATCAGCCGGAATTAACCCGTCAGGCCTTGAGTATTTTGCGCTCACCGGAGAATTTTCAGTGGTACGTCATACCGCTGCTCGCGCTGGTCGTTTACGTTTATACAAACGAAATCAGCAAAAAGAACTGGAATGGTATTGCCGCGGGGCTTTCACTGTACCTCGTGCACTGGTTTTATGAAATTCTGAATGCCTTGATCCAGTATGGTAGCGGTCATGCGCTCTGGACGGTGCCCGCGGGCACCGCTTTCCTGCTGCTGGTCGGTGTGGGAATTGAATTGAGCCTGATGTTTTCTGTTGCAGG
>JBDKUG010000245.1:0-3852 GCA_039679815.1 Smithella sp. | reverse complement strand
GCAAAACCCGATCGGCGTGGCCGAGTATCAACTGCAATCGAAATTGCCGGCCGAAATGAAAGGTAAACTGCCGACAGCCCGGCAACTGGCCGACGTCGTCCGCGCCGGACTGCATAAAGCCCGCCTTGGCAAGCCGGGGAAAATATTATCAAAGTTCTCACATAAAGAATACGGGGATGATGCCGGATGAAAACGGAAAGAGATCAGGCAGATGTCAATAGTAAAGATGCGCCCCCCGATTGCACACATTCCGATTGCACACGAATATCTTTTTCCAACCATGAATATTTCCGTAATCAAAATTCTAAAAACCTTTGACAAAAGCTCTTTATTTTACTATTTTGCTAGTAACTCCTCTGTCAGGGAAGGTACGAATAATATGGTGAAACGCGAGAAAACCAAGTTGGGCAAACTGGAAATCCAGCTTCTCGCCTATGCCCAACTGCGAAAAAAAGAATTCATCCTCTCGGGTGAGCTCGCCACAGCACTGGAGATCACTGCCGAGCAGGAATGGAAGCTGCTCAATCGGATGGCGACGTCCGGAGTCATCATCCGTCTGAAACGGGGCGTCTATCTGGTACCCTCGCGCCTGCCTGTTGGTGGGCGTTGGACGGTCAGTGGTTACTATATTCTCTCCAAGTTCATGGAAGTTATGCAAGGTCAATACCAGATCAGTGGGCCCAATGCCTTTAACTTCTATGGTTTTGACGATCAGATTCCAAGCCGGTTCTACGTCTATAATAATAAGATATTCGGTGAAAAAGAGATCGGCGGAACGGATTTTATTTTCATCAAGACCGATGTCAAACGACTTGGTTCGACGAAAAGCTTGAAAACATCCGATGATATTGATACCGTCATGGTGTCCAAAACAAGGGCGCTGGTTGATGCCGTGTATGACTGGTCCCGGTTCAACACCCTGCCGCGCGCCTATGGATGGATTGTTGAAACTCTGCAAAAGGAACCGGAAATAACTGATAATTTGATTGACGATACGCTCAAATATAGCAATAAGGGAACTATCAAACGGATTGGCTATTTGCTCGCCCAACTTAGTATAAGCAATGATCGACTTAGTGAATTAAAACGAGTTATCAGCTCTTCCAATTCGCTGATCCCCTGGATACCAAGCCTGGCCGCAAAAGGCAGTGTAAATAAAGAATGGGGTTTGCTTGTCAATGGATCCATCCCGCGATAAGATGATCACCGCTCATGAAGATAAGGTTTTCTTCCATGAGGCCGTGCTTTTTACCGCCGGCCAGACCGGTCTGAACGCCAACCTCATCGAAAAAGATTATTACTGCACCATCCTCCTGCAGTATCTTTATCGGCAGCCGGAGAGCCCGCTCATTTTCCGTGGCGGCACCTGCATCGGCAAGGTCTATGCTGATTTCTACCGGCTCAGCGAAGACCTTGATTTCCTGATCGCGACACCGCCGGAAGCAACTATTGCTGTCCGACGGAAACGCATCGCTCCCTTGAAGGATTGGGTCGCACAGATATCAGAAGCCGTAAGCGCCTTTACTCCACCTGATGCCTTTACCGGGCATAACAGTTCCCGGCAGTATGTTGCTTATGTGGCTTACCCATCCATCTTCCTTTCGGAAGAGCCGTCCCGCATCAAGATCGAAGCGGGACTGCGCGAAACTACCTTAATGCCGCCCTTGCAGATGAAGGCCAGGACACTGTTGCTGAATCCTTTTACCAGGAAATCCCTGATTCCTGATATCGATGTAATCACTTTAACCATGGAGGAGGCCATCGCCGAGAAATTACGGGCAGCATTGACTCGCCTGGAGCCGGCCATTCGCGATTTCTTCGACATCGATTATCTCGCATCGCAGCATAAGATAAATCTGAAGGATCATCATCTCCTCCAGTTGGTCGCTGAAAAATTGAAAGTCCCGGGAAATCCGCCCGTTGATTTATCACCGGCACGTAAAGAGAAGCTCAAATCCCAGATCGAAACGGAACTCAAACCGGTGCTGCGCCCTGTGGATTTTGAAAGGTTTGATCTCGACCGGGCGTTTGGGCTGGTAGCAGAAATAGCTGGACATTAACGAAAGGGCATGTGCCGTGAGTTCTGAACGAATCAAGAGCTGGCCAACAAAGGAACGTCCTCGCGAACGACTCCTTGCCGAAGGCCCGGAACAGCTGACGGATGCTGATCTTCTTGCCATCATTCTTCGCATCGGATCAGGAACATTCAAGGAAGGTGTTTTTGGAACGAACGCCTACGAGGCGGCTCTCTCGATTCTGAAGAATTTCCGAGGTCTGCGGGGTCTCGATCGCGCCCGCATTAATGACCTGCTGAAAGTACCCGGCCTTGGTCCTGCAAAGGTCGCTCAGATCAAAGCCGCATTTGAACTCGGGAAACGCGTTTGTGCCGGGAAACTCACAGCACCAGCCTTCGAATCGTCTCAGGCCATTGCCAACTATTTCCGTCCGCGTTTCACCGGCAAGCGCGAGGAGATTGTGACCGCCGTGTTCTTGAACGGTCAGAACCAACGTCTTGGCGAGAAGGACATCACCGAAGGGACACCAACCCAAGCCACGGTCTACATCCGCCGCATTCTGGAAGAGGCCCTTCACGAATCGGCAGCGGCCATCGTCTTGGTTCACAACCATCCCTCCGGCTGTCCCGAACCCTCTGCCGGCGACGATGAGACAACGCAAAACCTATTGCGTGCCTGCAAGCTTTTGGGCTTGGTCTTGCTTGACCACGTCATTGTCGGCGAGAGCGAGCATTACAGTTATTCCGACTCCGGCCGGCTTAAGGAACTAGAGAACGAATGAAGGAGGCCTCATGGCCAGAAAACAATCGGCACCACAACAGTACGTGAAAGCAGACCAATTTCAGATTCAGGGTAACAAGATATTCAGTCCACTCCGCAAGAAATGGCTGAAAGATACACCTGAGGAACGCGTCCGCCAGGAGTTCATCCATCACCTTCACGAGCACTACGGGTACGAATTCGAGCAGATGGCTCAGGAACGTAAGACACAACATGGTCGGCGAAGCCCCCGCACAGATATTGTGGTTTACACTGCTGCAGGAAGCAGCACTCCCGTCATCGTCGTTGAATGCAAGGCCGAGTCCGTCAACATCCAACTCCGGGACTATTACCAAGGCGAGAGTTATGCCCGCGCAACTGGTTGTGAATTTCTCGTTACCCATAACCGGCGTCAAACCGCCATTTTCAAGCTTGTGCCCGGAACGCCCGGTGAAGCAGTCCAGATTAACGACCTCCCCCGCGCCGAAGACTGGGGAGACGCCAAACGCATCGAGGCGATCAAGAACAGCACCCGCGCTTTCAGTCGTAAGGAATTTCAGGATTTGCTGTTCAAGTGTCACAGCATTCTACGGGATGTCCACAAGATGGAACCCGGACGAGCCTTTGATGCAATATCGAAAATCCTGTTCATCAAAATGTACATCGAAAGGACTGGTGCCTGGGGAACCTTCACGACAGACTACCTAGATCAGCGCAAGGCCGTGAGTCTCCCTACGGATAAGCCTGTTCACGAACAGCTCTTCGATCAGACCAAGAAACATTACGCCAATTCCGAGATTTTCTCAGCGCGCGATGAGCTTGAAGTCTCGGAGGAGACATTCCGTCGGATCGTGAAGGAGCTGGCACGATTCAACCTTTCAGCGACCGGAGATGATATCAAGGGTTTGGCCTTTGAACGCTTTCTCGGCGATACCTTCCGTGGTGAACTCGGTCAGTTCTTCACACCGCGTCCCATCGTAGATTTCATGGTGGACCTTATGGACCCACAAGAAAGTGAACTCATTTGTGATCCTGCTGCCGGTTCAGGCGGATTCCTGATTCGAGCGTTTGAGCATGT
>JBDKUG010000406.1:0-4250 GCA_039679815.1 Smithella sp. | reverse complement strand
GCGATTTCTTTTGCGTAGTCAGGAGGCAGATAGCTTTTATTGCCCCGCTCGCCCCAGTGGAGTTTGATTCCGACGCTGTCACCGGAATCAAATGGAGGCTGGAATTGCCTCAAAAGATTTTGAAGAGATTCGATGTAGGGTTTTTTCTTACCCGCTACGGATTCAAAATAGACAGTCATTGCCAAACAGTATCCTGTCAATCAAGTTTATTCATTGAGGTGCATTATAAATCTTTTATCCACTGATTGCATTAGAGAAATAAAACCCCTGCCAGGCATACAATCTGAGGCATCACCTGCATCAAACATCGATTTTATCTTCCCGACCGCCAGGCTACCAATTTAACAATCCAGTCCGATGGCATGCGCGTTAAAAAACCATTACTGGCACGATGCCAGAAGTACAAGGATTTGGCCATCATGCCCGGCACAACAAGAAACTTCCCGCTTTTCACTCCGCGAACAATCGCCCTGGCTACCTTTTCAGGTGTCAATAAACCAGCGAATGATTTTACTACCCGCGCTTCATGAGGAAGCGCCGCAGCTTCTTTTTCTATAAACGGTGTTTTCACTTCCGGAGGACAGACAAGCGTAACGTGAATATTGTATCGTTTCAGTTCACTGCGCAGGCATTCGGTAAAACCCACAAGAGCGTATTTTGTCGTACAGTACGAACTGTAGCCGAACATGCCGACAAGACCCGCCATGGAAGAAATGTTGACAATGTGGCCGCCGCCTTTTTGTTTCATATAGGGCAGTATGGCGCTGACGGTGTTTCTTGTGCCGTAGACGTTTATTTTCATGCATTCGTCAAATTGGTCATAGGAAAGGTTTTCAAAGCAGCCTGCGGAACTGACGCCGGCGCTGTTAATCAATAGATCAGGTATGCCGAACTTTTCGACGGCGGTTTTGATTTTTTGCTGCACATCATGATGATCTGCAACATCCATGGAGACGGATTGAACGCTCTGAGAGGTTTTGTTTATACCGGCTTCAATTGTCCGGCATGCCTTGTCCAGCGATGCCTGTCCCCTGGCGAAAAGGACAAGACTGCATCCCTGCCCGGCGAGAAGATTTGCCGTGGCCAGACCGATGCCGCTTGACCCCCCGGTAATAAAAGCGAGTTTACTGGAAAAGTAAGCCATAACCCTTCACCTCATTTCCGTAATTTTTGATCAATATATTCCTTGATCCTTTCCATTCCTTCAGCGTAAGACACCTGTGGTGTGTAGCCCAGTTCATTTTTAATCCGGTCATTGGGGATTCGGTTATCCGAGCCGACCAGATTCAGAGCCTCACGGGTAATGAGCGGACGTTTCTGAATACCGAACAGTTTATATACCCACTCCATCAGATATGCTCCGATTGCTGCCAGCGGTGCGGGAAGGCTCTTCGGTTTCCCCACTCCAATGATGTCGGCAATGTCCGTAAAATATTCTCTCCATGTAACGTCCAATCCGTCGCAGGCATTATATACTCTACCGATGGCCCTTTCAGTTGACCCGGCCAGGATGAGAACATCGGCCACGTTGTCAACATAAGCAAGCCCCGCATTCATTTCCCCTCCGGAGATAAGACCGGGGGAGCCGCTTTGCAGGACATCAATAACGTCATGGAGCCACGGGCCGGAGCCTGGTCCATAGACATTTGCCGGACGAACTACGGAAAGCTTCATGCTCTTATTCTTAAAGAATTCCCAGGCAAGCTTTTCCTGAGCCTGCTTGGTTCTGCTGTAGGGACCCAATGTTTTCCCGTAGGGAGTGTCTTCGGGACAGGATTGAGAGTGGATATAGTCACCGTAAACAGCTATGCTTGAGGCAAGAACCACGCGGGCCCGGTTTTTCACTGCCTGCTCGAAAATCAGGCGGCTGCCTTCAACAGTAACTTCCCAGTATTTCTTTTCATCCCCCCAGTCTGTAACAATCGCCACCAGATGAATGATCGTTTTCGCTCCGGTGGCGGCCTTCTCTACAGAATGAGAATCGGATATACTGCCCGGTACAACTTCGACTTTGTCTGTCCATTCAGATGGAATCGCTTCGTCAGGAAGGGCCAGCACTTTCACATTGATTCCTTTTTGCAACAGTTTATGAACAACTCTTCTTCCGATAAATCCGGTTGCGCCGGTCACCAGAACCGGCTGCGCGATTTCATTTCCTGTTTCCATTCATCGCCCCCTTAATCTTTATGTTCATCATCCAATCAATCACCTTACAGCACGCCAGGGAATTAACGCTCGTCTCGCAGCATCGGGATTAAAGGCTTATCTCCTTTATCCCGGCCTCCATCAATATGGTTTTGCATCTTTCCAAAACAGCCTTATCCTCAAAAGAAGTCATTGCTTTGCTTTTTTTATATGGATCTTCCACCCCAATTTTGTCGCTTTTTTCATGCCATAACGGATTATACGCAAGCAGAGAGGCTTCGTTAATGTTCTGGCTTTTCAGAAACGACGCGATTCCTCTTACGTTTGCTTCCGTATCCGTGATGTCAGGAATAAGAGGCAGTCGCGGAAGAAGCATTTTATTGTCTTTTTTCGCTTTTTGGGTAATCAGCCTGAAATTATCGAGAATCCTTTCGTTTGGTCGGCCGCAGTATTTTTTATGGGCTATACTGTCGATTATTTTGATATCAAAATATATTGTGTCGAGATATGGATAGAGCATGTCCATAAACATATTCAGATCAAAATACCCGCAGGTTTCCAGAAGCGTGTGAATGTCGTGCTGTTTGAGTGACTTTAAAAGCCGGGAGGTGAATTCCATAAACAGAGTGGGCTCACCTCCGGACAGGGTCGTGCCCCCGCCTGATGTGTCGAAAAATGGTTTGTCCGGCAGGATCTTTTCAATAATATCGTTTACCGTCATTACTTTTCCCACCCTGTCCAAAGCTCCGGACGGACAGGAGTCAATGCATAAATAGCAAAGCGTGCATTTGCTTCTGTCAATGTAAAAACGGTAGTCCTGCCCGAGCGCTTCTTCTGGACAAACATCCCGGCATATGCCGCAATTAATGCACAATTTGGCATCAAAGGATATTTCCGCCGTGGCTTTTTTGCTTTCCGGGTTATGGCACCACGCGCAGGAAAGGGGACATCCTTTATAGAACACCACAGATCGTATACCCGGCCCGTCATCAAGGCTGTTGCCTTTGATTTCCAGAATGAACGGGATTTTTGTTGCGTCTTTGGTCATAAATAAATATTCTTTTTAGTATCTATAGACATTCGCTTTCAAAGGATAACGCGGCAAGGCAGACCCCCTGTGAGGGGGCACGCGATGCTGCCAACAACGTTAGCCAACGACCGGAGGCGCATCCCGCAGGGGAGCGCAAAATAAATAACCAGTCTTGCCATACCGGTAATTGCCACTTGCAAAGTGGCAATTACAAGCGGATGGCTATCATATGCCGAACTCCGCCCTTTCTATCAATTCCATCTGCATGTCCCTGTTGAGCGTCACGAAGTAGGCGTTATATCCGGATATGCGGACCAGAAGATTCTGATAGTTTTCCGGATGCTCCATGGCGTCTCTGAGAGTTTTTGACGATACGACATTTAACTGCATCTGCAGTCCGCCGAGGTCGCAGTAAGTCTTCACATATGAATAGATGTTTTCCACGATTCTCTGGTGCGGCTCATTCGCACCCGGCACGACCTTCACGTTGAAGGCAATATTGTTGTTCAAGTTTTTCGGGTCCAGTCTGGCAACATCGCGGATGTTGTCTAAAATGCTTTTGGAGGCATGCGGTTCAGGAGTCAGTCCCGGTGTAAAGGCTTTGCCCGCAAGCCTTCCCGAAGGAAGCGCTCCGGTAAGAGTGCCGAAAGCGACGTGATTGGACATGGACCAGAATCCTGCCGTATATTTGCCACCCCGGTAATTCGTGTGTTCCCAGAAGCAGTCGTGAGCAAGCTTAGCCACTCTGTTGGCTGTCGCCAGAGCTTCCTGATCGCCGGAGCCGAACAGTTGGGCCTTGTTTTTTATTAAGGCAAGCAGGGCAGGATCATTTCTAAAGTTGGTGTTGACGGCATTTCGCAGTTCCTGGAAAGAGACTCTCTTTTCTTCAAACACAAATTTTTTAATGGCCATCAGGGAATCGGTGATATCAGCAAGACCGATGCACGCGGTCCCTGACGAATTGTAGAGAGCACCGCCTTTTGTCACGTCCCTGCCGCTTTTCATGGATCCTTCGATCAGTGCGGAGATAAAAGGGGTCGGGCGCAGCACCTGGTGGGCCTCTCCCAGAAGATTG
>JBDKUG010000071.1:0-8483 GCA_039679815.1 Smithella sp. | reverse complement strand
GGCAAGGCAAAAATGGCCCTTGACGCCCTGAAATTCATGGATTTTGTCTTTCTGCATCTGGAGGCTCCGGATGAAATGGGCCATGAAGGCAATGCGGAAGGCAAAATCAAAGCCATTGAATTTTTTGATGAAAAGATAGTGGGGCCGATCGTCAATAACATCAGTAAACTGGGTGAGTATCGTCTTTTGGTTTTAAGCGATCACCCGACACCACTGGACTTGAAAACCCATGTAGGAGATCCGAGTCCATTTGCCGTGCTGTCGTCCCGCAAAGACGAAAATAAGGCATCCGGATGTCCCTTCACTGAATCAACTGCCAGAGAAAGCGGCCTTCTGGTTTCACCGGGCTATTTGCTGATGGATAAATTCATTCAGAACTGGAGCAGCCTTCTTGGAAAGTAATTTCACTAAAGTTCGCGTAATTTATGCAGATACCGACGCTATGGGTATCGTTTACCATACCAATTACATACGCTGGTTTGAACTGGGACGGAATGAATTGATGAGGCAAATGGGACTGTCCTATGCGGATATGGAAAGACTGGGGCTCCTTCTTCCGCTGACCAAAGTAGCCTGTCATTATCTGGCTCCTGCCAAGTACGATCATCTGGTAACGATTGAAACCAGATTTGATTATATTAAAAGGGCAAGCCTTAAATTCAATTCCAGAATATGGGACGAAAACAAGTTAAAGCTTCTTGTAGAAGGTTATACCATCCACGCCTGTACCAGCATGGAAGGTAAGATTCGCAGGATACCAAAATTGCTGTTGGAACTGGCTGAAAAATATCACATCAATAAAGGGGAATAATATGTCTGAAAAATTAACTAAGAAAGATCTGAAAAGTCCCGATGCGTTTCAATCCACTTTTGAAAAGTTGGGCGATTATATTGCTGAGAATCAGACACGAGTGATTGTTGGCACGTCGGCGTTGCTTTGCGCCGTGATCCTTGTCATGGGAATCTATTTTTACTGGAGCCACTATTCAAATTCCGCCCTGAAGATTTACGCAAAGGCACAGGGAAACATCCTTAAAAGTGGAGAAAATCAAGACAATGTGAATGAAAAAATGAAATTGTACAAAGAACTGGTTGATAAATACCCATCCAGCTGGAGCGGGCGGATGGCAAATTATCATCTGGGAAACATCTATTATAATAAGGGAGAAATTGATCAGGCGATAAGTTCCTATAAAAAATTCGTGGGTAAGGCAGGATCCGACAAGACAGGTGTAAAATTCCTCACCTTAACATCACTGGGATATGCCTATGAAATGAAAAAAGATTTTAATCAGGCGCTCAAATATTTTGAACAGGCGCAAAACACATATCATGCCGGGTTTGAAACAATTGGATTGCGCAATATTGCGCGTGCTTATGAAGAATTAAACAATAAAGAAAAAGCGTTGGAATACTATAAAAAAGCCCTGGAAAAAACAACCGAACCGGCGGCTTCAATGCTCATTAAACGCAAAATATCCACTCTCAGTTGATTTTTATGAGCTCGATAAATGTAACGGAGAGGGAGACGAACCGATAAATAACCTAAAACCCGCAATAGAAAACTTCAGGCTGCTGCAAGTCGGGATGCCGTGTAAATATAAATAATTGCAAATAGTCGTCCCAAAACATACGGAGGCAATAGCATTTGAAAAAAGTATTCATGTCAGGTAACGAAGCCATCGCTCGCGGTGTCTATGAAGCGGGTGTGAGGTTTGCCGCTGCCTACCCCGGAACTCCCAGCACGGAGATCATGGAAGAATTTGCCAAATATGACGGTGTTTATGCCGAGTGGGCTCCCAACGAAAAAGTTGCAGTGGAAGTCGCGATCGGGGCGGCCCTTGGCGGTGCGAAGGCACTGGCCGTGATGAAGCATGTCGGTGTCAATGTTGCCGCCGATCCCATTTTCACTGTCAGCTACACGGGCATTGAAGGCGCGCTGGTTATCATCAGCGCAGATGATCCTTCGATGCACAGTTCGCAAAACGAACAGGATAATCGCAATTACGCGAAATTCGCGAAAATTCCCATGCTTGAGCCTGCCGATCCGCAGGAAGCTAAAGACTTTATCAAACTTGCCTTTGAAATCAGTGAAAAATTCGACACCCCGGTCTTTTTCAGAACAACCACCAGAGTTGCTCATTCCAAATCCGTTGTCTACCTCAATGAGCCACAGATGTCGGAAGACAGGACAAGACTTGTGCATAATGCGGAAAAATACGTCATGGTACCCATCAATGCGCGCATCAGACGTGTTGAAGTCGAAAAACGTCAGCAGGCACTTAAAAAATTTGTAGAAAATTTCCCGGAAAATAAAATTGAAATCAATAACCCGGAAGTAGGGATCATCACAGCCGGCATGCCTTATAACTATGCCAAAGAGGTCTTTCCGGATTTCTCCTATCTGAAACTGGGCATGGTCTATCCGCTTCCGGTAAAATTAATCCATGAATTCGCATCCAGGGTGAAAAAAATTTATGTGATTGAGGAGCTGGATCCCTATCTTGAAGAGCAAATCAAAGCCATGGGAATCGAGGTGACCGGCAAGGATATTTTCCCCTACACCAATGAATTTGATCCCGGTATCGTAAAAAAAGCCATAAATTCAGATATGTCTGGAACGGTTTCTCCTTATCAGGAAAGTCTCGCCCATCGTCCGCCAAATCTTTGCCCCGGCTGTCCTCATCGCGGATTGTTTTACGCGCTGAAAAAATCAAAAGCTTATGTCCATGGTGATATCGGCTGCTATACGCTTTCTTATTTAAAGCCTCTGGAAGGCCTGCATTCCTGTATCTGCATGGGCGCCAGTATCGGAATGGCCCATGGCATGAGCAAGGCCCTGAAGGAAAAAGGGAAGGGCAAGGTTGTTGGAGTGATCGGCGATTCCACTTTCCTGCATTCCGGGATTACATCGCTTTTAAATATGGCTTATAACAACAGTGACACTTTAATCATTATCTTGGATAACAGCACAACGGCGATGACGGGGATGCAGGAGCATCCGGGCACCGGTTACACATTGATGGGGAAAGAAGCAAAAAAAGTTAATTTAAATGTTTTAGTTTCTGCCCTAGGTATTGAAAATATAAGAGTTATCAACCCATACAACATTAAAGAAACTCAAATCGCGATTAAAGACGAATTGGCCAGCAGCGGTCCGTCCGTTATTATTTCCCAAGGTCCCTGTGTTCTTTTTAAAAGGGCTAATCTGAAACCTGTTTCTGCCCTGAAAATTGACGCGGATAAATGCGAGGGATGCAAAACATGTCTGACCTTAAATTGTCCCCCGATTGCCTGGAAAGAAGGGGTTACAAAAGAAGGCTCCAAACGTAAAGGAATTGCGGTAATAGATGAAACATTCTGCAATGGCTGCGGATTATGCGCACAGGTATGCAAATTCGAAGCGATCAGCTGAAGAAAAGGGAAACTCCATGAAGGATGATTCAAGAGTTCACAGTGTATTATTTGCCGGAGTAGGCGGTCAGGGAATCATAAGAGCAAGCGATATCATGTGCATGGTCATGATGGAAGCAGGTTTTGATGTTAAGAAAAGTGAAGTCCACGGCATGGCGCAGCGAGGCGGATGCGTGAACAGTGATGTGCGTTACGGGAAGAAAGTTTATTCGCCGCTGGCTGAAGCTGGAACTGGTGAAGTACTTGTTTCTTTTGAGAAAATGGAAGCACTTCGCTACCTGAAATTCATCAGCGGAAAAGCGTCTGTTATCGTGAACACCGAAGAAATCTATCCTCCGGCGGTCAATATCGGAGATGCATCTTATCCTGCTGATGTTGTTGGATTTTTAAAAAAACACTATCCAAAGGTGGTTGCTTTCAATGCAGCCGAAATCGCGAAGAAGGCTGGAAACGTAAAAGCGGCCAATGTTGTCCTGCTGGGTGCCGTATCCAATCTGCTGAATGTCGACAAGGCCATTTGGGAGACCGTGATCAAAAAGTCTTTTCCTCAAAAATTAATAAAATTGAATTTAGACGCTTTTCAAATGGGAATTGCTGCTTAAATTAGCTGCAACAAATTTTGCAATCAAAAAGGGACGCTATGGCAGAAGACTACTATCAGGTTTTGGGTGTTGAAAAAAAAGCATCCGCCGATGAAATTAAAAAAGCTTACCGCAAACTGGCTGTTAAATGGCATCCAGACAAAAACCCCAATAATAAAGCGGCTGAAGAAAAATTCAAAAAGATCAGCGAAGCCTATGCTGTTTTGAGTGACGCGAAGAAACGAGAACAATACGACCAGTTTGGATCTGCGGATCAGTATCGTCAGCAATATTCGCAGGAGGATATTTTCCGCGATTTTGACCTTGATGAAATTTTGCGCGGTTTCGGATTTGGAGGCGGAAGAGGTCAAACAACATTTCGTACCAGCAGAAGGGGAGGTGGCGGCGCACAGGATTTTGAAGACCCCTTCTCCGGCATATTCGGCGGAGGCGGTGGCCGTCACTATGCCAATATGCCGCAAAAAGGCCAGGATGCTGAATATAATCTATCAATATCATTAGAAGAATCTGTAATGGGAGCGGATAAAAAGATTTCGTTACAGATGGAAAATCGAATTGAAGATATCAATGTGAAAATCCCACCAGGCATCAGTTCCGGAAAAAAACTGAGACTGCCCGGAAAAGGACTTGCTGGATATAACGGAGGTCAAAACGGAGACTTATACTTAAATATTAATGTAATGCCTCATCCGATCTTCGCCAGGGACGGCAATGATCTTTATATTGAAAAGACCATCAAATTCACCCAGGCTGCCCTGGGAACCACGATTGATATTCCAACACTTGACGGAACCACAAAAAGATTAAAGATTGCACCCGGAACTCAAAATAACACCAAAATCCGGATGAAAGGCTATGGTGTGCCCGGTCTTAAAGGATCCCCCAAAGGTGACCAGTTCGTTAAAATCAATATTGAGGTTCCGAAAAAGTTGACTGACAAGCAGATGAAGATGATAGAACAATTGGCTGCAGATGGAATTTAAGTAAAAGTTAATGGCTCAATGCGAATGGTCAATTGTCTACCGACAATTTTAAGCTTAGGTCTTATAAGATATGTTATGTCTACTTGGAATGTTTTATGTTCAGAACTCCTTTTTTTTAAATAAACTCAACATCTCCTATTACCCCCATGTCTTTCCCGACAATAATAACAATTCCAAGAATACCGGGAATTTTGATTCCATAATCCAGACTTGGCTTGATATCTTTTTTATTTTTAACGCAGTTGCCGATCGCCGAGGCGGCAGCGTCAGCCAGGGTGGCGGATCTTGAAATCACGCATACCGCGTCAGCGACTCCAAAGCTCAAAGATGGCCCCACTGTAGCAGATGATGTGCAAATTCCAAACGGAGTTTCTTCTGGTTTTACAATAATATTGAACTTATAACTTAAAGTAGATTCTCCAGCAAATATGCCCACCGTCACTTGATGTTTTACTTTAAGAAAAATGTCACCGCCATTTTCTATGATGAGATTTTCAGTTGAATCTAAAAGATCATTGCCAACAAATTCCGCAATTGCACCCGCAACAGAGGCCATGGGTCCGACCCCGCAAATTTTTGATTTTTGAATCATATCACGGACAATCGGCGGAGCTAAATTGTCTTCAGGAAGTGGAACGAGTGACGTACGGAAATGCGGATTTGTTTTTATGTATCCTTCAAGGTGGTTTCGATGAAGAATCAATGATTTTTTTGCCTGTTCAAAGAGGTTTGTATCAGAACTTATAAACAGATCGCTTTCCGAAATTTTAACATTATACGATAATAGATTATCTTTATTAATTAATGATCTATATGATCTTTCTTCATATTTCATATTATATAAATTATAATGTTGATAGCTTTAGGTTGTGGATAACCTGTGCCTGTGGATAAATATTGCTGTGATTTGATCATTTAATCTTGAAAATGACTCTAAAGCCGGTTACGAAAACCTTTATCTTGATGAATACAATGAATCATTTTTATTTCATTAACAATAAATTGTACTGCCCTCCCCCAGTATCCTGTCCGCTTCTTTTTTCAAAGGATCACAAATATCAATCCTACCCGAATCACCCAGGCTGACAATTATTTCACTTTTTCCATTCAGGATATGGATATAACTATCATATTTACCTTTATATTTTTTTATTGCCTCATTCAGCGATATGATGCTTTCAGGAGTAACTTTTTCAGAATCAACCATGAATCGAACCTGTTTATATGGATTTTCAAGGGCTTTGCTCAGCAAAACAACATCCTGTGCTATGATTTTAGAAGATTCATCGCCTATATCCATAATCCCCTGAATGACAACCGGTTCATCGGCATGAAGCAGGTCATAAAATTTCTTATATACATCCGCCCAGAAAATAAGGTTTACGGAACCCTGCAGGTCTTCCAGAACCACATTGCACATTACATCCTTTTTCCTGGTCTGTCTTTCAGAAAAAGAACTTATGACACCGGCAATTGTAATTGTTTCCTTATCGCTTCTGGAACTCAATGTAGCTGAATTTACATTGGTAACGAACTTTAATTTGTCTTTATAACCATGTAAAGGATGCCCCGTAATATAAAAGCCAAGAGTTTCTTTTTCAATAGCCAGAAGTTCCTTCCGGTCCCATTCCGGAAGCGCTGGAATATGAAAAGATGATTCACCATTGGATTTAGATGGTCCCGATTCATTCATCTGATCGAAGATGTTTGCCTGATTGCTTAATAATTCCTTTTGCTTGCGCTGTGCTTCTTCCATGGCCTGATCCAGGCATTCCATAAGTTGACGGCGGTTGTTTCCAAGTGAATCAAAGGAACCGCATTTAATCAGACTTTCAATCACCCTTCTGTTAACTTTGCGAAGATCGACACGGCTTAAGAAATCCAGAAAAGACGTGAATTTTGATTCCTGCCGTATGGCAATGACGGATTCCATAGCCGCCTCGCCTACATTTTTGACGGCGGCCAGACCGAAACGGATGTTCTCCCCTGAAATACTGAAATCCTTGTGTGATTCGTTAATATCCGGCGGCAGAATGTTGATGCCCATTTCCTTGCAATTGGACATGTGTTTGATGATTTTATCGCGGTTGTCTTTTTCGCTGGTCAAAAGCGCAGCCATGAAGGCAACCGGATAATGTGCCTTGAGGTATGCTGTCTGGTAAGTGATTATGGCATAAGCGGCACTGTGTGATTTATTAAAGCCATATTCGGCAAAGGTCTCCATTTGATCCCATATGGTTTTTGCCTTATTTTCATTAATTTTTTGCTTTTTTGCGCCTTCTAGAAATTTCGGTTTCTCTTTTTCCATAGCAGCAACTTGCTTTTTGCCCATCACTTTGCGCAGTGTATCGGCTTGGGACATCGTATAACCACCGATGACATTGGCAATCTGCATAACCTGTTCCTGATACAGGATAATGCCGTATGTTTCTTTCAGAATCGGTTCAAGTTGCGGAAGTTCGTAGGTAATTTGCTGTTTTCCGTGTTTGCGGGCAATAAAGTCGGGGATCATTTTCATAGGTCCCGGCCGATAAGCAGCAATTAAAGCAATGACATCTTCGATGTGATCGGGTTTGAAATTGACCAGAAGATCCTTCATACCGGAGCTTTCCAGCTGGAAAACACCGTCCGTTTCACCTTTCATCAACAACTGATATGTTTGGGGGTCATCCAGCGGCAAGTCATTGATATCAAGATCAATATGATGTGATTCCTTGATAAAATTAAGCGCGTTTTTAATGACCGTCAGGGTCTTGAGCCCCAGGAAGTCAAACTTGGTCAGTCCGACCGCTTCAATATCTTTCATAGAATATTGAGAAACGATATCGTCTTTGGGGGCAAAAAGCGGGACCCGTTCGACAAGCGGCACATCCGAAATGACAACGCCGGCAGCGTGAACGGAAGAATGACGGTTGAGACCTTCAAGAACAAGGGAAAGCGAAAGCATTTTATCGATTTGCGGATTCTTCCTGCGTTCTTCGGCAAACCTGGGCTCCATTTTGAAAGCATCGTTCAGTGTGATATTCAAAACATTGGGCACCAGTTTGGCAATGCGGTCCGCGTCACCATAGGGAATATTGAGCGCACGCCCGACGTCCCGAATGACGCCTTTGGCCATCATTTTTCCAAAGGTGCATATCTGTGTGACTTTGTCTTTGCCGTATTTCTCTGTTACATACTTGATAATCTCACCACGTCGCTCCTGGCAGAAATCAATGTCAATATCCGGCATGTTGATTCGGTCCGGATTTAGAAATCGTTCAAAAAACAGCCCGTAGCGAAGCGGGTCAATATCAGTAATGCGGATGGCATAGGCCACAAGAGATCCTGCTGCGGAGCCGCGCCCGGGACCGACGGGAACATCATTATGCTTGGCGTGCTTGATAAAATCGGAAACAATCAGAAAATATCCGGCAAAACCCATTTTCTTGATGATTTCCAGTTCGCTTTGCAGACGCTTGAAGTATTTTTCACGAACAGTTGC
>JBDKUG010000023.1:0-4754 GCA_039679815.1 Smithella sp. | reverse complement strand
AATTAGTGCCCTGAATTCTCAACATGAACAGCTTAATCGGGATTTGAATGCCGCAAAAGAAAAGCAAGGATGGATTAGAAATAACGTCCTGCCAGATAATGATGAAGTGAAAGCTTTAAGAAATAAGATCAAAAAGGTTGAAGGAGAAATTGCATCAGCCCAAAATGAACTCAAAACTCTAACTAATGGCAGTGAGGATCCTCTATTAGAAGATAGGATTGATAATATCAAAGATGCCATAATAAATAGGATTGAGAGGTGACTGAAATATTCTATAAGCAAGGCATTGAAAAATAAGACAAGAAGAGAAGTATTATTATCAGTTCATCACTTTTTGGAAAGATGATCTATATTTTTAATACTACTTCACTCACTGTGATAAAATTGTGATAAAATTAATGTAAAAGGATGGGAATAGACAGAATAAACGGAAACACCTAGAATTCATTTATTTGTTTAAATTAAGGCACTTACGAGAAATCAGACCTTAGATCAAGGGGTTAAGATTTTCTTAATTTCGGACTGAAAATCCGAGTGTCGGCAGTTCAATTCTGCCCTGACCCACCATGAAAATTAAGGGGTTTGAGATTTTTTCTCAGCCCCTTTTTTTATTTATGACTAAATTGTTACCAGTCGCTTTAGAAACATAATGAATCTGGTGTCTGTGGACTTCCTGATGTGAAAATTTATAAGCTGAAGGGGACTCTCTTTTTCACAAACCAACGAATTTAAAAATTCCTGTGATTGAGTATTAAGTTTGCAAGAAAGAACAAGCAATCACACACCTGACTTATGGGGCTACAAGATATCATCTGCTATAAAAATGATTCATCAGATTCGTATTGTTTGAATCCGGTTATTTATTTTTGATCCAGCACTTCCCGTACCTTGGTAGTCAGGTCTTTTCTGGAGAAGGGTTTCTGAATGAAGCATACACCCTCATCAAGGACACCATGGTGAGCAATCATATTATCTGTATAGCCGGACATAAACAGACGCTTAATGTTGGGATAGAGGGATAGGATTCTTTTCGCAAGATCACGACCGTTCATTTCGGGCATCACAACATCGGTTATCAATAGATGGATCTCCCCGTTGTGTTCCTCGGCCATTTGGATCGCCTCTCCCGGAGTTGAGGCAATTCGAACATCATAGCCCTGCTGCTCAAGCATGATTTTGATCAAATCCAGAATAGCCGATTCATCCTCTACGACCAACACGGTCTCCCGGCCGCTGAATACCAATTCCTGTTGTTTTTCTATCTTTGTCTTTTCGGACTTGCCGATGTGCCGAGGCAAATAGATCCTGAAGGTTGTTCCTTGACCGGGTTCACTGTAAACATTGATAAATCCATTATTCTGTTTGACAATACCATAAACAGTACTCAGGCCTAAACCTGTGCCTTTCCCCACATCTTTAGTCGTGAAAAAAGGCTCGAAGAGCTTGTCTTGGATCTCTTTACTCATGCCACAACCGTCATCGCTCACGGCAAGGAATATATAATCTCCGGGTATACATTCTGGATGATCGGCGCAAAAATCGTTGTTAATACTGATGTTTCCCAATTCGATGCTGATCCTTCCGACCCCGGTGATGGCATCACGGGCATTGACACACAGATTTGCCAGAATCTGGTCGATTTGTGACGGATCAATCTTTATCTTCCAGGGATTCACACACGGCAACCAAGACAGGTGGATGTCTTCTCCGATCAGACGCTGCAGCATTTTGATCATACCGCTCACAGTTTCGTTTATGTCGATCTCCATGGGGGAAACCGTCTGTTTGCGGGCAAAGGCGAGTAGCTGGCGTGTAAGATTGGCGGAGCGCTCCGCGGCTTTACGGACTTCCCGGAGATGGCTGTGGATTGGCTGCTCAGGGTTTGTTATTTCCATGACCAGCTCCGTATGGCCGAGAATCACGCCAAGCATGTTGTTGAAGTCGTGGGCGACCCCGCCTGCCAGTCGACCCACGGATTCCATCTTCTGGGCCTGGCTCAGCCGTTCCTGTAAATTCTTCTTTTCCTGCTCGTTCTGTTGGCGCAAAGTGATGTCCCTGCAGACGTGCACTAAGCCTCCAGGCGTGCCGTCTGCGCTTCGGAGCACACCGCTGGTTACTTCGAAGGGAATCAGGCTGCCGTCTTTTATGATGAGAGGGTATTCGTAAGGACCTTGCTTGCCTTCCTCCATTATACGTTTGAGGTTTTGAATGACCCTCTCATGTTCTTCGGAAGGAACAAATTCAAGAATGTTCCGACCTTCCATTTCTTCCCACTTGTATCCGCCTCTCTGAAATGCATAGTCGTTCGCGAAAAGGATGTGTCCATTGAGGTCCGTGCGGATAACAGCATCAGGGATCGTATCCACCAGCCTTGTATATAGTTCCTCGCTCTCACGCAGAGCATTCTCCGCCTGCTTGCGTTCTGTAACATCCAACAGGATACCGTCAAAGACAAGGCGATCTTCATGGCGAGTTGGTACGGACATGGCATGGAACCAGAACATCTTGCCTGATGGTTTTATGTATCGACCTTCAAAATTCCAGGGCGCAACCGCCTTCACCGCATTTTGTATAGATGCCACAAACCGATCCAGGTCTTCTTCCATGATATGAGCAATGAATATAGGGAAAAGAGCATCCAATTCGGTTTCTAACGGTACTTCAAATAGATCCGCCAAGCGTTCACTGACATAACTTATACCGTATTCGCCATTGTCCTTTGCATAGAACTGAAAAACGACACCAGGCATGTTTGTGTTGATGCCGAGCAATCGTTTCTCGCTTTCCCGGAGTGCCTCCTCGGCCTGTTTGCGGTCAGTGACATCCTGATAGATTGCCACGATCTCCCCGGAAGGCAGTTTATAGACATGATTTTCACGCCATCCCGAAATCCGGTTGTCCTGATATAATGAAACGTTGTGATCTTCGGGATTGCCCGACTTCCAGACCCGCTGAAAAACTGACAGAAGTCCAAAATCACGGATCCCAGGAAAGACCTCCGTCACCCGCCTGCCGAGGATTTCCTCACTTTTAATCTTTTCCAGCCGCTCAGCCGCAGCATTAAAATTTCGGATAACGAAATCCGACCCATCTTCGAAGGCTTCATAGATCGCTATGCCGCTGCTCATATGCTCAAAGAGTTTATGGAAGCGGTTTTCACTTTCTTTAATCTTTTCTTCCGCCAGCCTGCGCTCGGTGATGTCCCGGGCAATCGCCTGAAAGCCGGTAATTTGTCCATCCTCGAAGGTGATCTGGACATGTTGCCCGACCCAAACCTGCTTCTGGTTTGCAGTGATTAGGGGTAGTTCTAAGTAGGTAACAGGAATCTTTTTAACAAATTGTCGCCCGTAAAAACGTTCTGCTTCCGAGCGGTAATCGGCATGAATGATGTCCGTGTAATGTTTGCCAATTAAATCAGTGTCCGCGTAGCCGGTCAATTTTGTTCCGGCGGGATTAAAAAAGGTAAAAACACCCGATGCGTCTGCCCGGTATATAATATCGGCGGCGTTTTCCACCAGGATGCGATACTGTTTTTCACTTTCCTGCAACGCCTTTTTGAGCCGTTCGTTTTCGAGGGCGGATTTTTCGAGCACTTTGACTCTTTGTTCTAATTCATTATAGGCGGGTTTTTTACTCATGAATGTGAGATCTCCACTAGTTCGGAAAGTTGGCGTAAATTATTGATCTCTAAATTATCCATACATGAAATACCACTCGTTAAGGCAGTCTTCAATTTCCGAGCATCTTGCAATGCTAAAAGTGATACATTTACCATGCGGCATTGATTTTTCAAGATTCTCAAGGATTAATAAACGTGGTTCCGCCATAGCTACGTGCACTTTCTTGGCGCTGTTGCTCAAGACGACAATTTGATTTTTTAAAGCATACCGTGTTCCAATAACTTCCTGAAGAGATGAGGATACCTGAAACCCTTTCAGCGAAATAATCGGAATACTGAAGTGGGCAGACAGCGCTATTAGATAATTATCCTCGCTGATAATTCCTTTCTTGGATAGCAAGGCGCCCAGCGGTTTATATTCTCCGTTGTATGTAAGATGTTCCTGCTCCAAGAGAATATTGTCTAACTGCGCTGCATTTATGATGTTTTGTTCGACAAGAATTTGTCCGAGTGGTTTTCTTTTGTTGCTTACGTAAATCTCTTTTATTATCTTGAACTGGGGAAGACCCATTTCGCAGAGTATTTGTCCTAAATACTTGTCTGGTTCTCTTTTTTTTCGTTCAATGGCTGCACTCAAATCGGATTCCGTGATAATTTTTTTCGAAACAAGAATCTGACCAACTTTATCAGACGAGGACTCAGCCTGTTTAATTATGGATTCGAGTTTCTTGGTAGCAGCAGTCAGACTGCTTAAAGCATCCCTGAGATTTGTATGGGAAGAGGGGTCGGCTTGTTTAATTTTGGATTCGAGCGTCTTTGAAGCAACAATCAGGTTACTCAAAGCATCCCTGAGATTTGGATGGGAATAAGAGTTGTCCCGCTTAATTTTGGATTCGAGTCTCTTCGCAGCAGCAGTCAGACTGCTTAAAGCATTCTTGAGATTTGTGTGGGAAAAAGAGTCGGCTTGTTTGATTTTGGACTCGAGCGCCTTTGCAGCAACAATCAGGTTACTTAATATGTTTTTCAGATTTGTATCAGAATTGTTCGACATTACAAATGACCTTTGTTTTCTATAACGAGAACAAACTTTATCGACTCCAAGGCACAGTTCCAGGGAGGAATGCAGACTTTTGTG
>JBDKUG010000196.1:0-2524 GCA_039679815.1 Smithella sp. | reverse complement strand
TTCTTTATATTGGATTAAGATACCATAAAAAATGGTTTATACCGCTAGTTCTTATTTCTTCAGCGTTTTTGTTTCTGAATACAATTTATTATATCCATCTACCGGTAAACAATGTCAGTGTATTCGGTACATTAATTGCAAAAATATACAGTATCTTTTTATTGATTTTTTCTTTTTATCAAATGTATTTTTTCTCAAGGCCGGAAGTGAAACTATATTTTGGTTCAAAAAATGAAATTTTCTTTTGAGCAGAAAAATTAAAGAATAGTTATCAATCGCTCAAACCGTGAAAGTATTACCTGACTGACTTTTAGACATGCCCCGACTCAGGATAGCTCTGCTTTTTCTCAATTCCTCTTTCAATATTTTTACTGTAGACAAAGCGTTGCTGCAATCTTTTTCCCCAATGTGCAGGGGCAAACCCAATGTCATTGACTTAAGGACATAAAATACATAAATCTCTTGCAATATCATTAAGATATGATATATTTCCTGCGTGTAAGATAGAAGCGAATCATATTTTACAAGGAGGCAAGAGATGCCAAATAATTCTCAAAATATCCATTCTGTTGGCACGGAACCTGCGCTTGAAAATATGTGCCAATCTTATCAAATTTCTTAACAAAATCATCTTTTCTAAAGATTTCCTCTCCCGACATCGACAATCAGAAAAGGATTTCGTTAGAGAGCGACTGTTACCTTTCCACAGCATTATCTTTTTTCTCATGAATCTCGTTAAAGGTTCTCTCCAGGATGAGCTGGATTATTTTTTTAAGGCAGCCCATGCCGAGGACGTTTCTATCCGGACTGTTACGAAGAGCGCCTTTTCCAAGGCCAGGAAGAAGCTCGATTATGAAGCATTCATTGAGTTGAGTCGAAACCTCGTCTCCTTCTTCTATGAACATTTCTCCTGTCGGACATGGAAAGGATTCCGTATCCTGGCTATTGATGGATCAACGATTAAAGTTCCCCGCACAAAAGATTGCGCCAATCATTTCGGTGTCTGGAAATCGTCACAGGGCGAGGCCTGTCCACTCGCCAGAATATCCAACCTGTTTGACGTCCTTAACAGCATTGTTGTAGACGCCGTCATCCAGCCAAATGAACAGGGGGAAAGAACTCTGGCTGTCGAGCATATGCAGCAGGTGAAAGCCAATGACCTTATTCTCCTCGACAGAGGGTATCCCGCCTTCTGGCTCTTCGCACTGATCCTCTCCAGACATGCCGACTTTTGTGTCAGAGTTAATGCTCATTGGAACAAGATCAGAAGATTCTCCGATTCCGGTAATAAGGACGATGTCATCATCCTCCCACCCTCTCCGAAATCAGTTGAGCAATGCAAGCTTCTAAACCTCCCCGTTGTTCCGATAAAAGTACGCGCCATTCGGATTGAGCTGACCTCAGGGGAAACGGAAATTCTCTTGACCTCTCTCTTGAATAAAAATCTTTATCCATGCAAAATTTTCAAAGAACTCTATCATCTCCGATGGGCTACGGAGGAAAATTACAAAACCGCCAAATGCCGGATCGAAATCGAAAACTTCTCAGGAAAATCCGTTGAATCCGTCTATCAGGATTTCCACGCCAAAGTCTTTGCCATGAATCTTGCAGCCGCCATAATTCATCCTGCGCAAGATATCGTTGCCGGGCAAAGTAAACAGAAAAAGTACTCTTACAAAATCAATGTTACCCAAGCACTTTCCAAAATGAAGGATGCTCTCGTGCTTCTGTTCATTCGCTCCAATATTACCCAACTCCTTCATAAATTACACAGTCTGTTTATCGCGACTATTGAACCCGTTAGATCGGGTAGAAAGTACCCAAGGAAATATAACACGCAGAAAAGAACATTCAATGTCTGTTATAAACCGGTTCGTTAAGTCAATGACATTGAGGTCCGCCCCCCGGGCTAAGGCATATTTTTTTACATTTGAAGAATTGATTTTTTTCATATAACAACCCTCATCATGATCGTGTCTGCTGCACTAATTTAAATAGCATAGGCAAAGGGCTTTTCCGCCTCGGCAAAAAATTCCACATAAATTTCCCGGCGAATCTGTACAAAATCATAACTGCTGCGGTCACGAGGGCGCGATAACTGCACCGGTACAATTTTTCTTATGGTACCGGGCCTGCTTGACAAAACGACAATCCGATCTCCCAAATAAACCGCTTCATCAATATCGTGAGTAACCAGAATCATCGTCGTCCGTTCCACCTCCCGGATGCGCAGGAGTTCCTGCTGCATCTGGATTCGGGTAAGAGCGTCGAGGGCTCCGAATGGTTCATCAAGCAAAAGCACGCGGGGCCGGTTGACTATGGCCCGGGCAATGGCTGCACGCTGGGCCATGCCGCCGGAAAGCTGATATGGATAAGCCCCGGCAAACTGCGTAAGACCGACAAGTTTGAGATGTTCCCATACACGCCTTTTTTTTTCGGCATCCTCGCCGTAACTGATTCCAAAAGCTACATTTTGCTCAACTGTCAGCCAGGGCAGAAGCCGATGCTCCTGAAACATCATTCC
>JBDKUG010000283.1:0-18619 GCA_039679815.1 Smithella sp. | reverse complement strand
TGGATATGCGGCCGTCTGTCGGCATGAAGCTCCCGGTTTTCTATTTCACGGAATTGATTTCGCTGGCTCTGGGGCTTCCCGGATCGGCGGAGACTTTTAAATCGCACATATTTGATCCTCAGCCGCTGCTGAGCCAATTGCGATTGATTTAATGAATGGATAAGCTGATTACACCTGCTGCTTTTGAAGTTTAAAAGTTGGAGAAAATTCTAAATTAGGGACAATTATGGAAAAACGTTTGATCAAAAAAGATGCACTAGCGGGCATTGCCAAGAAAATGGTCGGAGACTTCCTGGTTTGGGCGCCGGTAAAGAAGGAAGACAACGTTCTTTTTGAACCCCTGGGGAGTGAAGAACCTTTCTTCAGTTACCTGAATTCCAAAAACGCGCCGAAAAATGTTTTTTTCCCGCACACGGAAACCATGATGAAATTTACGCGCACGCCGAAAGGCATGGTATTCTCTTCCGAAGTCAATGCATCCGGTGAGGCGGTCCTGTTCGGTGTCCGCCCCTGTGATGCGCACAGCTTCGCGCTTCTGGATAAGCTGTTCGACCAGGAAAAATACAAGGACGCCTATTACATCGCGAAAAGACAAAACACGACGGTCATCGCCATTGCCTGTGTGAAACCGCCTTACGCGAGTTGTTTCTGTACGTCGGTCGACGGCGAACCGGTAGGGCAGGAAGGTTCGGATATTCTGCTTACGGATATCGGCGGTGATTATCTGGCGGAGTTTATCACTCCCAAGGGAGAAAAGCTGGCCAAGTATTTCGGAGATGCCAAGGCAGATGCCGCTGCGGAAGCAAAGAAAAATGAAATTGCAGCCATTGCCAGGGACGCAATTAAATCCAAAATTCCCGCCCATGAAGTCAAACCGATTCTGGATGTGAATTTCGACAATCCCTTTTGGAACACCATTCACGGAAAATGTTTGGCTTGCGGCACTTGCACCTATATGTGTCCCACCTGTCATTGCTTTGACATCAGTGATGAAGTGAAAGGCACTGACGGTGTCCGCATCCGTTCCTGGGATTCCTGCATGTTCCCGATGTTCACCAAGGAAACGTCGGGGCACAATCCGCGTTCCTCGCAGAAGGAAAGATGGCGTCAACGCGCCATGCACAAGTTCAAATATTATGTGGATAATTTTAATGCCATCGCATGTGTCGGATGCGGCCGGTGTGTTATGTCTTGTCCCGTAAATATTGATATTCGAAAGATTGTTGAAGATATTTCAAAATTATAATTAGGGAGTTAGTAATGCAAAACCCATATATTCCTTATCCCGTTGTGGTGGATAAAATCATTACTGAAGTCGATACCAAAGACATCAAAACTTTTCGTTTTAAGTTTGTCAATCCCGAAGACGAGCAGAAATACGCATATATACCCGGCCAGTTCGGCGAGCTGTCCATTTACGGCAAGGGCGAATCGCCTATCGGCATTGCTTCATCCCCCACCCAGAAAGGATATGTGGAATTCACTGTCCAGAAAGCCGGCGTCGTCACCTCGGCGCTCCATGAAATGGAAGAGGGCGAGGTGATGGGTCTCCGCGGTCCGCTGGGTAATTCCTGGCCGCTCGAATTTCTCGAAGGGAAAAATATTGTCATTGTCGGCGGCGGTTTTGCATTCACCACGCTTCGGTCGCTGATCAATTATATGATTTATGGTGACAACCGCAAGCGTTTCGGCAACGTAACCGTGATTTACGGTGCAAGAAATCCCGGCCTGCTGCTTTACAAAGATGAATTGATTGAATGGCAGAAACGGGACGATCTGAATATCAATGTTACCGTCGATAAAGGCGATGCGACCTGGAAGGGCAGGGAAGGTTTTGTCCCCGCGGTCTGTAAGGATGTTGCTCCCAGCAAGGAAAATGCCGTGGCCGTGATCTGCGGTCCTCCGGTCATGATCCGTTTTACCCTGCCGGTGTTCTTTGATCTTGGTTTTTCCAAGGAGAATATTATCACCTCTCTGGAAATGCGCATGAAGTGCGGTATCGGCAAGTGCGGCCGTTGCAATGTCGGCAGCAAATATGTCTGCAAGGACGGTCCGGTCTTTACTCTGGCTGAACTTGATAAACTTACGCCTGAATACTGACAGCTTCTTAAAAAGTCCATATGCAGCGTTGCACTGCATCCTTCGTCGCTGTGGCGTACGCAAAAAGTACGCCTCACTCTTCAGGCTTTGCGCGCCTTGCCTCTGGAGCTTTTTAAGAGGCTGTCTTTTTTTATTACGTGAAAGATTAACAGATAACCGGCACGTCCCTTACGCAGCGAAAACATAACCGAAGTGGAAAAAACAGCACAAAAATGTAAACTATGCAGTCAAGATTGATTTGACATGTAAGACTGCTTTATTATATCTCATTACACAAGCAAAGTCTTTCTAAAATAAGCAGGCAAAGGTTATTTATGCGCATTCTCTTCCTTAGCAAAGATCTCTCCGGTATCAGTCTCTGCCGTCGCCTGATTCAAGAAGGCCAAGTGCTAAAGGTTCACGTTGTTACCCCCCCATTCGGTCGTTGATGTACTGAAAGGTTTGGCTGCTCGGGTCCATTCTTTGAACAGTGGTTTGAAATGGGTTGGGCGTGATGGTCTGATCATCTGTGATGACATTGGTTTCGGCCAACTTCGGGAAGAAGAGGCTATTCCGTTTTTGGCGGCTGCGAGGCAGGAGATCGTCTTGAGAAAGACAGGCCTCATTGCCAGGATGTTATGGCCAATTATGGTTTGAGCACCTTGCCGATCCATTATTTTGAAAACGTAAGCGATGCTATTCGCTTTGTACAAACAAATCCGTCACGCTGGGTCATTAAGAAAAACGGCCATGCAGACCGGATGTTCTGCTATGTCGGCAGAATGCCGGATGGCAGGGATGTAATTAACTTTAGTTCTCAAATCTTTTTCTTGACGTAGCGCAATCTAATGTATATACTATGTATCAACAGGGAGGTAAGTTTATGGAAGTAACCATACAAAAATGGGGAAACAGTCTGGCTATCAGGATTCCGGGAAGTTACGCGAAAGACATCAGTCTTCATCAGGGATCGTCTGTCGATTTAATTAAGGAAACCGATAAACTCGTTATTGTGCCTAAAAAACCCGGTTTGAAATTAAAAAACCTGCTGTCCAAAATCACTGACGATAATATTCACAAGGAGGAATTCACGGAGGGGCCGGTTGGAAAAGAAATCTGGTAAATATGTTCCTGCGCGTGGTGATGTGATCTGGCTGTCATTTAATCCTCAAAGCGGTCATGAGCAATCAGGGCACCGTCCGGCCATCATTATATCATCCAAGGAATACAATGAAAAAGCCGGATTGGCTCTTTGTTGCCCGATTACGTCAGAGATTAAAGATTATCCTTTCGAAGTCAGAATTATCATAAAAAACAAAATCGATGGCGTTATTCTCTCCGACCAGATCAAAAGCCTTGACTGGAAGAAAAGGCAAGCCATGTATATCGCGTCAGCATCAAAAGAAACATTGAATGAAACCGTTGAAAAACTGAGCTTGTTGATCAAATCTTAATGATATAAATTCGGGAATGCCATACCAATTTTCAAGAATGATAAAAGTATTTAAACTCCAAGCGGGTGGTTTGAAAACCTTCTTTTTCTCAATGAATAATTTCTTCCAACCGCTTTTTTACGACAGCCGGGAAAGGCATGGCCATCTTCATGAGCACATCCTTATTAATATGTCCCAGGTTAAGTTCATCTGGAAACGGAATATGCTTGCGCAAGTAAATGGTATCAAGGAGCGCTTTTTCAGGCCCAGCCAGATTAAAACCATCCCTCATTTCAAAACCATTGAATAAGCGGGAAGCAATACGGGAAAATTCAATTGTTAGGCCGCCGAATTCAACATTGCGCGATTGGCCTACCGCTGTATCCAGCGTCAAGACCGTGCAGACAAACGGCGCCTGAATGATAATACCGTGACGATTGAGCGCCCATTCGCAGGAAATGTAAGACGGCGTTCTCAGAAAACAGGCGACTTCCTCAATCACTGGCCTGCCGTCGCGCATGGTATTGAGATAAACACCTCTCACAATCCGTTGAACAAAGCCTTTTGCCAGTGCCCGTGTGAGGAAAACATTGGCATTACCGGTAAACTTTTCAACATCTGCATACCGGAAAAGTTGCGGCAATTGCCTTAAGATCGCAACAGATGTCACGGTAGTCGCACTCCTTTAGCCTTGATTTCCTTAAAAAGAGATTGAACGGTGCTGATATAGGCATCAAAACTTTCTTTACGTTGAACATCAAAAACATCGTGGGGGAGAAACCGCGATAAATCCTGCGAGATGGCCGTTGTCATAGAAGCTTTGCTTTCTTTCGTTAGTACGGCAAAGAAATCCATCGAACGACGGGCGATGAAAGGTTCCATGTACATTTTGAACTTTCTTTCAATGACTTTAATATTCACGGCTGTCTTCAGAATGGCGCTGAGATACCAGACGTCGTACAAATCACGTCCTTTGAGGAAACGGCGTTCAAGGAGGGAACGCACTTTATCTGAAAGAATTTCCTCCGGCGTTTCGGCGACGACGACGGCATTGGGACGCGGGACGCGAAAACTGCCGTCGGCAATCAAATAGGCAACAGACGGAAATCCGGAAAGAACATGGTTTTTGTTTTCCGGTAATTGCCTAGGAACAAGACCTTCAACTTCAAATTTAACGGAAATCTTTTCTCTTGCTGATTCAGGATGGAAATTCAGAAAGCATTTAAAAGAATCCTTTCGTGATTGTTTTTCTGTGGTTGTCAACGAACCCATGCCGAAATGGGAAATCATGACCCGTTCCATTCCTTTGAGGGCTGACTCCAAAATAGGCCATACCTTTTCAATGGACAGAGGTGTTACAAAATCCAAATCTTCCGAGAAACGGTTGCCGCTGTAGCACCAACGGATAGCCGTACCACCCTGAAAGATAATATCCCGGCTTCCGCGCTGCTGATACAAATGGTTCAGGATGATCAACTGCGCAATTTCAGCCAGTCTCATATATGGCTCGCGATAATTCTTCATAGTTATTTACGCTATAATACATATTTGTATTTTAATGTAAACAATTATTTTATTGAGTAAGGTGGACTTCATTAAGTTATTAAAAAATCTGGGTATGCCTTACGGGTTTTTAGGTTACTGATATATGGAAATTCCGGGCATAACACATGATTCAAACCAAACAATTTTTTGCAGATTAATCTCATCTTCATTTTCCGGTTTTTCGTGAAAAGCATGAATAACAAGAACATCCGTATCTTGCTTGGGTGATTCAGAAAGATCATATTGAATATCTTCATGTTTTTCGCTAATTTGAATTTGCACTTTCTTTTATTGTATGTTAGCAAAAAAAGTAAATCAATTATGTTTAAATTAACGACTCATAAATGACAGGAGATATTTAATGTCACAGACAGCTACACCCTATCTGGAAATGTCCCAGGCTATTATGGATGCCGGCGGGGAAGCGCTGAAGAAATGCTACCAGTGCGGCACCTGCACAGGCACCTGTCCCTGGACACCGATCACTCATTTTAATATCCGTAAACTCGTGCGCTACGGCCAGCTGGGACTGGACGGGATCGAGGATTTCATGTGGGGCTGCTCCACCTGCAAATTCTGCGTGGAACGCTGTCCCCGCGGGGTTGAAATCATCGATATCGTTACAGCCATCCGCAATGTCTACAGCGGCGGCGGAATGCTGCCGCAGAGTCTGCGCGCTTTTGTCGGATCGCTTTCGGCGAGGGGTAATCCCTGGTCCGGCGATCAGGGAAAAAGAAACGAATGGGCCAGGGACAAATATCCTCTTTACACGTCAGATAAAGACTATTTGTTTTGGACCTGCTGCACGGTTTGTTACGATCCACGCAATATCCGGCTGGCAAAGGCTACTGCCGAATTACTGAATCTTTCAGGCTTAAGCTGGGGGATTCCCACGGTTGATGTAAATTGTTGCGGCGAGAGTTTGAAAAAAGTCGGTGATCTGGAACTTTTTGAAAGGCTGAAAAGCAAAAACCTGGACTATTTCAAGTCCCTGGGGGTTACCAAAATCATTACCTCTTCCCCGCACTGTCTGGCGTCTTTCAACAAAGATTACGGCGAAGATTATGAGGTCGTGCATATCAGCGAGCTGATGGCCGAATGGGTGAAAAACGGTAAACTCATCCCCAAAAAAGATTTCGGCGGCCTGAAAATTACGTATCATGATCCCTGTTATCTGGGTCGGCACAGTAAAGTATTTGACGCGCCGCGGGAGCTGCTCAAATCCCTGCCCGGCGTCGAATTTGTCGAGATGGAACGCAACAGCGAAGAAAGCATGTGCTGCGGCGGCGGCGGCGGCGGATTGTGGATGGAAAAAGCCAAGGGAGAGCGTTTAAGCGACCTGAGAATCGAAGAAGCCATGGGTACGGGAGCAACCGTTCTGGCGACGGCATGTCCCTACTGTATTACCATGTTTGAAGACAGCAGCCGGACGCTGAATGTGGATAATCAGATGAAGATCAAAGACCTGACAGAGCTGCTCCTCGAAAGTATGGAAATCAGCATTGACGAGCCGGTTGTGGATGCGTGTGCCATCTAGGCTACGGTCTGGTGATCATCTGAAGATCCTCCGCGATTATATGAGTGCTGACGTCATTTCGAAGGAGCCCGGACGATTGAGAAATCTTAGATTTCTCCCGGAGTTTATCCTGAGCATAGCCGAAGGGGTCGAAATGACACTATGTGATTAACGAGACTTTAGGCGTGAAAATTGAAAAAAACAGGATGTGATAATCCTGAAGTTAGCTAGGGAGAAAATATGAGCAGAATTGGTGTTTTTGTTTGCCACTGCGGTTTAAATATAGCCAAGACGGTGCGGGTGAGTGAATTGGCTCAGTTTGCGGCCACACTGCCGGATGTGGTTGTCGCAAAAGACTACAAGTTCATGTGTTCAACGCCCGGTCAGGAAATGATTGCCAACGACATTAAAGAGCACAGGCTGGATCGCGTTATTGTAACCGCCTGTTCGCCTCTGATGCACGAGCAGACCTTCCGCAAAGTTCTTGCGGCGTCCGGCCTTAATCAGTATCTTTTGACGATCGTCAATATCCGTGAACAGGTTTCCTGGGTTACGCATGATATTGAAGAGGGAACATCCAAGGCTAAAGCACTGCTTAACGGCGCAGTTGCCCGGGCAAGGCTTCTGGCTCCACTGACCTCACGGGTGATCGATGTCAATCCCGACGTGATAGTGGTGGGTGGCGGAATTGCAGGTATTCAGGCAGCGCTGGAACTGGCCAACACCGGCAAGAAGGTTTATCTCGTCGAAAAAAACTCCACCATCGGCGGCCACATGGCGCAGTTTGATAAAACCTTTCCCACGCTGGACTGCTCCGCCTGTATTCTCACCCCCAAGATGGATGCCGTTCTGCAGCATAAGAATATTACGCTCTTGACCTCCTGCGAAGTCAGCGAGGTTAAGGGATTTGTCGGCAACTTCGATATTACGATAAGACAGAAGGCGCGCTACGTGGATCACGAGAAGTGCAACGCCTGCCTGGCCTGTACGGAAAAATGCCCCGGCAAGGGGATATCGGAATGGGATGAAGGGCTGGTAAAGAGAAAAGCCATTTACATTCCGTTTCCGCAGGCTGTGCCGCAAAAACCGGTCATCGATCGTGAATCCTGCACATTCTTTAAAAAAGGCAAATGCCGTCTGTGCGAAAAAGTGTGCGAGCAGAAAGCCATTGACTTTGAACAGCAGGATACATTTACCACCGTGAAAGTCGGGGCTGTCATTGTGGCAACCGGTTATGATCTCATGGACACCAGGGAACTCATTCAATACGGTTATGGTAAATATCCCGGCGTGTACAACGCGCTGGAAGTGGAAAGGCTCTTCAATTCCGCAGGACCTACCAGCGGAAAGGTGACGCTCAGGGACGGCAAGGAACCGCAGGCCATTGCCATTTTCCACTGTATTGGCAGCCGTGATAAAAATAACTATGAGCATTGCAGCCGTGTTTGCTGCATGTATTCTCTCAAATTTGCACATTTGTTCAAGGAAAAGACCTCTGCCGATGTGTATCAGTTCTACATTGATATGCGCGCTGCCGGCAAAGGCTATGAGGAGTTTTACAACCGTATTATTGAAGAGGATGTGAAATTTATTCGCGGCAAGGGCGCGCGCGTGGCCGCGAGCGCCGATGAACCGGGCCGCCTGATTGTAGAGGCGGAAGATACCATAACAGGCAAATTCATCAAACTGCCCGTGGATATGGTGGTTCTTTCGCCGGCTATGACGCCTCGGTCGGATTCCAAAGACGTAGCAAGGCTGTTTAACCTGAGCACAGACAAGCATGGCTTCTTCATGGAACGTCATCCGAAGCTCGCGCCTCTGTCTACGATGTCCGAGGGCATTTTCATTGCCGGCGTCTGTCAGAGCCCGAAAGATATTCCCGATACCGTGGCGCAGGCCTACGGCGCGGCGGCGGAAGCGCTGACCATTGTGGTTAAAGACAAGATGGAGCTGGAGGCAACCACGGCAATGGTGAATCCGGCATCGTGCTGCGCCTGCCAGAACTGTGTGCGCGTCTGCCCGTATGGCGCTCCGTTCTTCAACGAGCAAAAAGGTGTGTCGGAAATTAACGAAGCGCTTTGCAAAGGCTGCGGGCTTTGCGCGTCGGTTTGCCCGTCTTCTGCAATTATCGCGCGGCATTTTACAAATGATCAGGTATTGGCGGAAATGGAAGGCCTCATGGAGTTTTGACATGTCGTTGAAAACCGCCCATCTGCTTTGTTGCGCTTCGGCTTTTCGTCGCTGCGGTGTATGAGTTATACGCCTCGCTCCGAAAGCCTTGCGCGCCGTGCATCTGGGACACTTTTGAACGACATATTTATTTATAGGAAAGGGAACGATTTATTCAGAAAAGCAATGTGTCATTGCGAGGCGACTCTCAGGAGCTGTGGCAATCTAATGCATGAAAATACTTCGCTACCTGCTAAAAAGGGTGCACATTGTAAAAATCAATTGTAATGGTTTTTTTTCTGATTCGTCAGTGTTGTAGAAAGGAAAGTATATGTCATTTGAACCGAAAATACTGGGCATTGCCTGCAACTGGTGCACTTATACAGGCGCGGATCTGGCGGGAACCACGCGTTTACAGTATCCGCAGAACCTGCGGGTAGTCCGTGTGATGTGCTCAAGCCGGATCAACCCCTCGTTTATATTTCGTGCATTTCAACTGGGCGCGGACGGGGTACTGGTCGGCGGCTGCCATCCCGGAGACTGCCATTACAATACAGGTAACCTTTATGCCCGCAGGCGACTGGCCGTAACCAAAAAAATCCTGGATTTTTCCGGAATGGAACCGGACCGGTTCCGCGTGGAATGGATTTCCGCATCCGAAGGTAACAAGTTTGCCGAAGTCGTTACGGAATTTACTGAACAGATTAAAAATCTGGGCCCCCAGACCAAGTTCAAGATTGTAAAATAAAGTCGGGAGAAGATATGGCAACGAGCTTTAAGCAAATTGAGGAAAACCTGAAAAACGAAGCCAGGAAACTTCTGGAAGATCAAAAGGTGAGTCTGGTTCTGGCTTACGGAAGAGGTTACGATGAAAAACATCCCGTTCCCTTTGTCGCAAAAATCGCAGCGGATATAGAGAATATCGTGTTCAATGAATACTGCACGGCCAATATGGCACGATACCTGGTGCGTTATCCGCGTGGAACAAAGATGGCTGTTGCCGTCAAGCCGGCTGACAGCCGCGCCGTGGTTCAGCTCATCCAGGAAGACAAAGTCAAGCGTGAAGACGTGATTCTCCTTGGGATCCCGGTGATCGGCATGAAAAATTCAAAAACCGGAGAAGTGATCGACAGCAAAACCACCTGTGACCTGTATAATCCTGTTTTGTATGATGTGCTGCTGGGTGAAGAAATTCATGGTCAGCCTGTTGTTTCGCCGTACGATGTCCTTGCCCGATACGAAGAGATGGACAAAGACGCGCGGTTTGCTTTCTGGCAGAAGGAATTTGATAAATGCATCCGCTGCTACGCCAGCCGCAAAGCCTGTCCGATGTGCTATTGCGATCCCTGCTTTATCGATCAGAATAAACCGAAGTGGGGCGAAAAATCCCCGCAATCTCACGGCAACCTGATGTATCATTTGACCCGTTTTCATCATCTGGCCGGCCGGTGCATTGATTGCGGCGAATGTTCGAGGGCCTGCCCGGTGGATATCCCATTGTATTTATTTCACAAGAAAGTGGCCAGGGAGTGTGAGGAAATGTTTGGCCAGGCCGCAGGCAAGAGTATACAGGACAAGCCTGTTCTGGTGAATTTCCGTGTGGATGATTCTGATAAAATTCTGGAGTAAGGAGCTTTGTTGTGTTGAAGAAAACAGCAGTTCAAAAAATATCTGATCTGGCCGCGCAACTGATGCAGAAGGGAACGCTGATTGCGCCTGTCCGGGAAGACGCGGGTTTCAATTTCCGTGAAGTATCAGATGCCCAACAGGTGGATTTGAATTTTTACAATACGCTGATGAGCCCCAAGTCGGCCTTTTTCCCGCAAATGGAAGATTTTGTCCGGTATCAGACCGGGAAGTCTGTTCTGGAAGCGGTGCCTGTCGAAATGAGTTTGAAGCCGGTATTCCTTTTTGGCGTCCGGCCCTGCGATGTCAAGAGTTTTGAGATTATGGATATTCATTTCAGCGGCACCGGCGCGGTCGATCCCTACTGGCAGAAAAGAAGAGAAGCCACTGCGATTTTCGGTTATGCATTCGACGTGAACACCCCGGCGGACGGGGCGGATTTTTATTCAACGCTGGGAATCGGTGCGGCGGATCCTGAAGGCAGTGACGTCTTCATGATGAAAAAAAGCGATGATCTGCTGCTGAAAGCCGTCACAGATAAAGGAGAAAAGCTCCTTGCCGAAATGAACGGTCTTGCGGACGCGACACCCGATGATCTGAAATATTTTGATGAAACCGTTGCGGCCGGCCGGTCTTTTAAAACACGTTTTACCTGTGTGGAGGCAAAGTCCATTGCAAAAAAGTTTGAGGATCTTTTTCACAAGACCCCGTTCTGGGAGAGGATTTCCGACGCCTGCTTAAGCTGCGGTGTATGCACGTTTGTCTGCCCCACCTGTTATTGTTTTGATATTTGCGACGAAACCCTTTTCGGACAGGGAACCCGCCGCCGGGTCTGGGACGCCTGCATGTTTACGGATTTCACGCTGGAAGCCAGTGGTCATAATCCTCGAACGAAGGTCTATCAGCGTCTGCGCCAGAAAGTATGTCATAAATATTCGTACCATGTCCGGAAGTACGGCGTGATCTCCTGCGTTGGCTGCGGCCGCTGCACACGCAATTGCCCGGTGAATATCGATATCTTCTCCATCGTGGATCAGGCCATGAAGGAATAGTATTAGAAAAGATCACGACATAAAATTGAGGAAAAATATGAGCTCAGATAATCCATACATTCCCATGCCGGTTGAGATATCCAAAATCATCGACGAAGTGGATACTCACGACATCAAGACATTCCGCTTCACCTTCCTGAACAAAGCAGACGAAGAAAAATTTAAATATATGCCCGGCCAGTTTGCCGAACTGTCCATTTACGGGAAAGGCGAGTCGCCCATCGGCATCGCCTCGTCACCGACCCGGGCCGGCTATGTGGAGTTCACCGTTCAGCGGGCAGGTGCCATCGTTCCGGGTCTGGTCACGGCGGCGCTGCACGATATGGACGAGGGTGGGAAAATCGGTCTGCGCGGGCCTTTGGGCAATTCCTGGCCTATTGAGTTTTTGGAGAAAAAGAATATCGTTGTCGTAGGTGGCGGATTCGCATTCACGACGCTTCGCTCTCTGATTAACTACATGCTTCATCCCGACAATCGTTCGCGATTTGGCGAAATTACCGTTATTTACGGAGCAAGGACTCCCGGTCTGCTCCTTTATAAGGACGAGCTGGCTGCGTGGGAGCAGCGAGACGACATCAAGACCATCATCACTGTGGACAAAGGCAATGAGACCTGGAAGGGGAGGGAAGGATTTGTTCCTGCAGTCTGCAAGGACGTCGCGCCGTCGCCTGTGAATACCGTGGCCGTGATCTGCGGCCCTCCCGTTATGATAAAGTTCACCCTGCCGGTGTTTTTTGACCTGGGGTTTTCGAAAGAGAACATTCTGACGTCTCTGGAAATGCGGATGAAATGCGGCATCGGCAAATGCGGCCGCTGCAATGTCGGTTATAAATACGTGTGTTCGGACGGCCCGGTCTTTTCGCTGGCTGAACTGGAAGAACTGCCACGCGACTTTTAATCCCGCTCACGCGGGACGTGCGTCAATTCTCCGCAGCTTAATGCGATATAATAACGTTCATTTCATACTTCGACAGCTTGCTGCGAGGTACTTGATCAGAAAGGTGACTTATGAAAAAAATATTAATGGCTCTTGTCATGATGTTTTTTACCGTCTCCGTGGCCTTTGCCGCGGAAGAAATCTTACCGAAGCTGGATAAAAATAAAGACGGCAAAATCAGTAAACAGGAATACCTGGACGCCATATCCGGAAGTTTTGATAAACTGGATAAGAACCGTGACGGGTCGATTAACCGTGATGAGCTTGGGCACATGGACAAAAAAGCCCTGGAGGCATTCACCAAAGAAACCGATACGGACGGCGACGGGATCATTAACAAAAAAGAATTTGAACAGGCTGCCGCAAAAAGATTTAAGCAATTCGATAAAAACAGGAACGGTTTTATAAACAAGGATGAGTGGGGCACCGGACGTTCCGAACTTTATTCGCCGTTTACACTTTTTACATTTTAATGATCCAGTAAGTCCGGAACAGAAAATAAATTCCGAATCCGACTAAAAATATTCCTGCAACCAGGGATACCGCTCTGGTCATTCTTTCAGTGATGAATTTCTTTCCCCAGTTGAGGGCGCCGGCCAGAAAAAACACCCACAGGAAGCAGCCCAGTAAAATGGAGAGGCAGGAGAGGAAGGCGGAAATATCCGTCTGCGCAGGTGCCTGTGAGGCCATGAGCGCTCCGAAAACGCCGGTCCACCACACGATCGTCATGGGTGAGGAGATGGCCAGCATGAAACCGGTGACATAGGAGTTTAAACAACGGTCGGCATTATTTTTTAAGGAACTCTGAACATGAATTATACTCGCAATACGCTTCAACACGGGTATGCCAATCAAATCCTGCACATCGATCTGTCAGCAGGCACCATTGCCGCCTGTCCGCTTGATCCGCAAGTTCGCGATTTCTTTATCGGAGGCAGGGGATTGGGACTTTATCTGCTGCATGAAAAAATCAACGCCCGGACAAGGGCGTACGATCCGGAAAATCCTCTGATTTTTTCGCCGGGGCCGCTGGGCGGCATTCCGCAATTTCCGGGCACAAGCAAATGCATGGCAGTTTCATTGTCACCCTTGACCCGTATCCCGGGAGTTTCCAATTTTGGCGGCCATTTCGGAGCCTATCTGAAATATGCCGGGTTTGACGCCGTAACCATTACGGGAATTGCCAAAGACAGCGTGATGATTGTCATCGACGGTTTCAGGCGGGAAATCACCACCACCAGTGCGCAAAGGGCCGATCAGGTCTTTGGCCTGGAGAAAGACATTGTGGATAAGTTTCTACGCGAAGGTCGCGAAAAAAAGGATATGGCCTTTTTGACCACCGGCATCGGCGCAGCCAATACAGCGTTCGGCTGCATCAACAGCCATTACTATGATGCTACCAAACCGGTTGACGGGACAAAAGGCCGTTTCCGGACAAAACAGGCCGGCCGCACGGGCCTCGGTTCCGTAATGAGCCATAAGAATATTACCGCCATTGTTGTCCTTGCTGCTTTTCCCCATGGTGATAATCCTTACGGCGCGGCGGACTGGGGCAAAGTGAAAGAAGCGGGAGGAAGACTCCACAACATTGTCAGAGACGTAGATCCGCAGGCCCTTCAAATGCACTTGAAAGGATCGGCCGGGTTAATTTCTTTTATGAATAAAGACGAATACAAATCCCTGCCGGTAAACAACTATCAGTTTGGCTCACATCCGCAAGCCGGGCAAATCTGCGGTAAAACATATGCCGAGCGGCTTTTTGATCATCGGGGCATGGATGGGTGCTTTCCGGGATGCAATCTGCGTTGCACGAAAGGCGGCTGGGTGACGCTGACAACAGGCATGCATGTCGGTCGCAGGGTCTGGGTGGATGGTCCGGAGTATGAAACAGCCGCCGGTTTCGGGTCCAACCTGGGCATGTGGCGTCCCGAATTTATCATGGAGGCCAACTGGCACTGCGACAATTACGGCATTGACACCATTACGACTGCCGTCATCATGGCTTTTTTGATGGAATGCTACCAGCGCGGCTATCTGGTCAAAGAAGATACGGATGGCTTTGCGCTGACCTGGGGTGATGAGCAGGCCGCGCTCCAATTTATCCATGACCTTGCCTGCAGTGAGACTGAATTGGCCCGAATTGCCGGTCGGGGCATGATGGAGCTTACGGCCTGGGTGGCGGGACAATACGCGGCAAGAACCGGCCGGCCCAATCCGGCGAAGGATCTGCAGCAGTTTGCCATGCAGACCAAAGGGCTGCCTTTTTCTCTTTACCGGACGCACCGGTCGTTGTCCATGCAGGCCTCCTACGCGGCGGCCAGCGATATCGGAGCGCATCACGCAGCTGCCTGGCTGGTCAAAGTGGATCTGCTGGGAGCGTTTCCAACCTTTGAGGCCAATGCGCAGGCGTTAATCACCTATCCGCGCGTGCGTCTGGGCAATGATAATCTGGGATTGTGCAAGCTGCCCTGGGTGGATGTTTTCAATCCTGATTCTCTCAAGCGAGGGGATACGGATATTTATATCAATCCGGCGTCACAGGAACTCTACGCGGATTTTTACAACGGCATGCTCGGGACCACACTGACCTGGGAAAAGATATTTGAACAGACAGACCGCGATATCAATCTGCAGCGGGTGATGAATGTTCTGTCTTTCGGCGCGGCAACCGGTGAACGCGACTGGATTCCCGACCGGGCCATCGGTCCCACGGATGATGCGCTTTATGAACGGGAGGCGGATTATAACGACCGTGCGTTGAGTACTGTCTTAAATAAGCCCGTTTCCGAAGTTCAGGTGATGGAGACGGGTGAAAAACGCGCAATCCTGATGAAGCATCGAAAAGAAGAGCTGCGGAAATTAATCGGTGTCTATTATCATCAGAGGGGATGGACAGATACCGGTATTCCGAAAGTTGACACTCTCAAACAAATCGGACTGTGGCAATATCTTTCTGACGAAGCGAAGGCAAGCATCACGGGGATGAACGGATAAATCAAGACGGGGTGCATCTTTCAGGGTGTGTCCCGGTTCATGCGGCAGAGTGTGCTGGTTCGTTGAGAATGCACGCGTTAAAAAACTGAAAGGGGCCGGGGTGTGGCTCAAAGGAACCAAACAGCGGGAATTAAAAACTGGCCGCCCGATGACCGGCCGAGGGAAAAGCTGATCAAGAAAGGTGCGGGAGCGCTCAGCAATTCCGAGCTTCTGGCTATCCTTTTACGCACGGGCTCAGCGGGCAATAGTGCGATCGATCTGGCACGCGGCATTATGGAGAAATTCGGCACATTTCGAAACATGAGCCATACGGATACGCGCGAGTGGAAAGAATTCAGAGGCCTTGGTCCGGCAAAAATCGCGCAAATCAACGCGGCACTGGAAATCGGACGGCGTTTCCGTGAAGATGAGGTCCGATTAGCACAGCGTAAGGTCGCTTCCGCCTCAGATGTGGCAGATCTTCTTATGCCGCAGATGCGCGATCTGAAAACAGAAGTCTTCAAGGTAGTCTATCTCAACAGCAATAACCGAATTATTGAAATCGGTGATGCCGCGAAGGGTACGGTTAATCAGGCCATGCCGATTGTACGGGAAATCATTCATAGGGCCCTGCAACTCTTTTCATCGTCAATTATCTGTGCTCACAATCACCCCAGTGCCAGCATAACTCCCAGCCCGGAGGATAAAAAGTTTACACAGGAGCTTTCCGCTGCGGGAAAGCTGATGGCCGTCAGGGTTTTGGACCACATCATCATAGGCGACGGCAGCTACTTTAGCTTCGCGGATGAAGGATTCGTTTTTTAATCCCGCTCACGCGGGATTAAAGAAAGCCGCGAACCCGGACAGGGAGCATCCATCTATAATATCTGGTATTTTCGGAGCCGGTCTGTTTGGGGGCACAGGCAGAGGGGATTCAGTTGGGTGAGCATTTGGGAAAGAGGACATCCGAAAATGAATACCGTGCCGGCTGATGCATCAACGGTGCTGCTGCTGAGGCCCTGTAGTGAAAAATCCATACAGGATATCGAGGTGCTCCTGGTCCTGAGAAACCGGCAAAGCAGTTTTGTTCCCGGTTACTACGTGTTTCCCGGTGGCTGTCTTGACCCGGAAGATTATCAGCCTGGCGTGGAACGCTTTGTGCGGGGCATCGATATGCAGCAGGCTGCTCAATTTCTTCCGGACATGTCGAGTCCGGAAAAAGCACTGGGAACCTGGGTGGCGGGAATCCGTGAAACGTTTGAAGAAGTGGGGATCCTGATTGCCCGGAAAAAAGATGGCACGGCGGTTACCATCGGGACGCGGGAGGAGCGTCAGCGTTATGATCGTTACAGGCAGCTGCTCAACAAAGGGGCAATGAAATTTTTACAGATGCTGGAGGAAGAAAATATACTGCTTTCCGGGGATCGCCTTCATTACTTTTCTCACTGGATCACACCGGAATATTTGCCCCTGCGCTACGATGTGCGTTTTTTTGTGACGGAGGCTCCGGCCGAACAATCCGTTGTTCATGATGGCGTGGAACTGACGGATCATGCCTGGATGCGGCCTGCTGTGGCACTGGCGGACTACGAAGCAGGTAAGCTTGGAATGGTTCTCCCTCAGATCATTACGCTGGAAGAACTCTCCCGTTTTAAAACGGTTGAGGAGGTCATTGTGTCTGCCCGGGAGCGTCATGTTCCTGCCACCCTGACAAAGATTGTTCAGATTGACGGCAAAGATGTGGAAGTCATGCCCGATGGGACCCTTTTTCAAAACCGTCCACCTGTGTATTCCTGGCCGGATGAAAAAAATTAATCCTGGCGGGATGATCTGCATGCTGTTTGACAAATTTTTTAATAATCATATAATGCAATCAAACGAAGCGGAGGGTACAGCCAATGACATATCTACCTGAAGACAGCCCCAAACAAAACCGTCTGGAAATGATAAAACAGGCTTTAAAGGATAAGGCTCCCCTGACTTATTCAGAGCTGGAAACGTCGGGTAAGCTTCAGGAGTTTCTGGAAGTGCATGACAATGAAATGATGGCGCGCTACAACGATGCCAAAAAAAAGGCATGGGAAGAAACGCTGGAAAATTTTCTTGGGTTTGCCGATTCGTGTTGCGATGAGACTTCTTCACCCATGTAAGGCCGGAAAATACAAAACCCCTCGAGGAAGATGACTTCCTGCGGGGGGTAACGAGATCCGGCTTTGTCGCGCTGCATTATAAATGGAGTCACATCATTGAACATTGGCCTTTAGGACGATTAAAGCCACGAAGACCCTGTGTTCGATTTACGTTAATCCAGCAAAATAAACTCCACACGAACAGACCGGTATCTCGATTCATCACTTCGAGTGGAAAAGAGAGCTGCAATGCCTTTTTTTATACATAAGCTGTAGTCAGCTCATTAATAACTGCTTTGGCAGTTTGGCATTGTAACGTTACCACGAACACCCAACGATGTTTCTTTCATTACCTCCAATTTAATGGTGCTAATTCTGTTCACATCATTCGGGCATTGCAGCATCTCTATCGATTATAGTTTAATGCTGCCTGTCGTTTATGTCAAGGAGTGTTTCACCAGGAGTGTTTCGCCAGATTTTTTCCCCAGGGGCATTCCAGAAACAGCAAAGATAAATGATAAATTATATAAGTGTTGTTTCCTATTTATCTAATTTTATGGTAAATTAAAGCCGCAATCGTGTTCATTGCAGGTACCGTCAGAAAGCGGGGCGGTTACTTGATGAATCATTTCTGTATATGCAGCATGAAGAGCATCGGGTTTCTTTGAGTTGCTGTTGGTTTTGCAATTTTAATCTGTGGGATAGAATATGGCTATTGTCATTGAACAATCAGGGCAGCAAACTTTCCTGCAGAAAATGCTTCATTTTTTGATTATTCCTAAAGATGATGAAAAACAGGCTCTTCGCATACGCCGTTTCCTGATGGCAGCAGCAGGATATACCCTCTGCATCATTCTGGCTTATGTATCATACCTGGCCGGCATCATGGAGTGGCGTGGCGTCGCAGGTGGTCTGATCCTCTTTCCCGTCATCAATATTGTCCTGTACATCATCTTTCGCACAGGTCTCAACCTCCGGATGGCTGATCCCAGTCTGACGGCCATCCAGATATGCGCGGCGGTCCTTGTGACCATGTATGCAATGTATTTTGCCCGTGAATCCCGTGGTGTCCTTTTGCTGATCTATGTTGTTGCCTTTCTTTTCGGCATTTTTCGCCTGGATACCCGCGGTTTTTTATATGTCAGTGTCTTTACGTTTGT
>JBDKUG010000363.1:0-2817 GCA_039679815.1 Smithella sp. | reverse complement strand
GGTTGTGATTTTTTGCGGAGCCGGCAACAACGGAGGTGACGGACTGGCCGTGGCGCGTTTGATTTACTCGGCGGGCGGGCAGGCAAAAGTGTTCCTGGTGTCTTCGCCGAAGAAATATAGCGGGGCGGCAAGGACGAATTATGATGTTTTGTGCAACCTGTTCGGCGACGTTCAACTATTGAGCCGGGCCGATGAAGCCCGGGTTGACGCGCTGCACTGCGATGCCGTCGTGGATGCTGTTTTCGGTACGGGACTGGATCGAGATGTCAAGGGACTGGCCGCGGATGTGATCAGTCTGATTAATTCCAGCGGACGCCCGGTATTGAGTCTGGATATTCCTTCAGGGATTTCAGGCGATACAGGAAGGGTCATGGGGGCCGCGGTCAGGGCCGCCTACACCGTAACGTTTGGTTTGCCGAAAATCGGCAACCTGCTTTATCCAGGTTATGACCATTGCGGAGAGCTATTTGTGACGCATATTTCCTTTCCTCCGTCACTTTATGACCGGGATAGCCTTCTGACACAGACCAATGAGCGGGTGTTGCTGCCTCCACGATCTGCCGAGGCCTATAAGGGGTCGATGGGTGACGTGCTGTTTATTGCCGGCGGGGCCAACTACTTTGGCGCGCCGTATTTTTCCGCCATGTCGTTTTTGAAAGCGGGTGGAGGCTATGCAAGGCTTGCGGCGCCCGCTTCGATTATCCCGTTCATTGCACAGTCGGGACGCGAAATTGTTTATCTGCCGCAGAGAGAAACAACGGCGTTCAGCCTGTCTCTGAAAGCCAAACCGGAGCTCCTGTCTTTTGCGGAGAAAGCCGACATGGTGGTGATCGGGCCGGGCCTGTCTTTGCAGGAGGAAACGACGAAGCTCGTAAGGGAGATGGCTGCCGTCATTTCTAAACCTCTTCTGATTGACGGCGACGGTTTGACGGCGATTGCCGAGCGGCCGGAAATACTGCTCAAAAGAAAAGCAGCAACGATTCTCACCCCTCACGCGGGAGAGATGGCTCGTTTGATGCGCAGGACCGTGGCTGAGGTGAATGCCGATAAGATTGATATTTTGCGGGCGGCGGCCGCGAAATTCAACGCAACCGTTGTTTTCAAAGGCGCTCATTCGCTGATCGGGCTGTTGGATGGCCGGGTCTATGTCAATTTGAGCGGCAATCCGGGAATGGCGACAGCCGGAAGCGGTGACGTGTTGACCGGATGCATCGCAGCTCTGCAGGGATTTGGTTTGAGTTCGGAGATGGCAACGCGCAAAGGTGTCTTTCTCCACGGTTATGCGGGAGATCTGGCTGCCGGGCAAAAAGGCCTGGACGGCATCACTGCAACGGATATTCTGGAACATCTGCCGCAGGCATTGAAAGACGACCGGGCGGGAACCATCGATTCAAAATATTGCGAACCGCCGGTTATTTTATAATGGATTCAAAAAGCTCATCGTATAGGTTTGGTTTCCGGGAAGAAGACCATACCGGTTATTGAAAAACGGGACTTCAATAGCCAATAAACACGATTTACACCCGGCGGAAAACGTCGAATATACGCTTTATCCTGACGGCATGAAGATTTTCTTGACATCCAAAACCGCGTTTTCTATATTAACAATGATTTAAGGAGTGTTTGCCGATCATCACGGTTTGTGACAGGTCTGCGACCCTCCGGAATAAACGGTCAACCGGCGTATGATAGATCAGGAATGCAGACGGCCTTCCTCAACGCAAAAAAAAGGAAATAAAAAACTATGTCCAACAACATCGTGTTTTCCGGGAGCTTGATATTCTTAACGCTTGCTGATGTATTTCAGCTGCTGGGTGGAAATAATTGCACGGGAACATTGACCTTGAGGAGTCAATATTCAGCCGATAAGGGTGTTGTACATTTTATCGACGGCCATCCGATTAATGCCGTTTTGGGCAAACTGAAAGGATTGGACGCGGTATACGCACTTTTCGGGTGGACTGACGGAACGTATGATTTTGCAGAAGGTGATTTAACCGGCGTTGAGCGTGTCATTAAAAAGAGCATGATGGAGATTGTGCTGGATGCTTTGCGGCTGGTGGATGACGGAGGGATAGCCCTGGTTGGTTCCGGGCCCGTCAGTCCGGAAGAAGGAGAGGAAGGCGGAGCCGGCGGTGTAAAAGCAGATTTTCTGCAGCCTGTTAAAGGGCCAAACGTCGATTACCGGTATGTGCGAATCGAAGAAAATTATTCCGCCGGCGCGACGATCGTGAAAGAGGGCAACCACGGCAAATGGCTGTGGGTCATCGCTGACGGTACCGTAAAGATCATCAAGGAAACACCCAAAGGCGCCATAACCCTGGCCAGGCTTGGAGAAGGATGTTTTATCGGGACCATCCGGTCTTTCCTCTATGGTGCATACGAGAGAAACGCCACGGTGATTGCCGAAGATAACGTTCAGCTGTGTCTGCTCGATGCGGAAGCCCTCAACCAGGAGTACTCGTCCCTGTCGGAGGACTTCAGAAAGATTCTTCTGAGCCTTGACAACAGGTTCAGGATGATCAACATCAATGCCATTCAGGCCTATGCCGGTGAATACTCAAGAGAAATACCACAGGATAAGGTTGTTGAAAGCCAGTTTCACAATAATACGGAGTTCTATATTATCAGGGAGGGAACAGCCGATATCATTGGCAAGGGTATCAAGGGAGATGTGAATCTCATGTCTCTGGGAACAGACGATGTTTTCGGTAAGATTCCTTTCATGGCCTTCGGTCATGAACCTTTATACGCATCCGTCATGACATCGAGTCCATTCCAGGCGGATGTTCTGGACAGCGCAGCTCTTCAGAAGGA
>JBDKUG010000247.1:0-10147 GCA_039679815.1 Smithella sp. | reverse complement strand
GAATGATCTATCTAATAGATTTTTCCTGTGCCCTCTCGAAGTAACGCCATCATCAATAAGCAGGGATGTAACGATTCTTCGCGCTTGGCTGTTTCCATAACCAATGTTCTCCCCTGCGAACGTATTCCATTTTCCGTATCGATTCATTCTGATGAAGGGGCTGGATCCATCGCTTCCCGTATGTCCTGTCTGTCCAGTTCTCGCCTGGTCCCTTACATGATCTCTAGCTGCCATGGTTAGGCCTTTATTCGGTGCAAGCGGGCTCAACGGGCTGGACTTCTCTAATGCTCTTATACATTCATCGAGCGCTCGAATGCCTTCATTGGTTTGAATGGCGATTTCTCCGGGATACTGCAGCAATCGGCCCCGGTAGTAAGCCCTGAGGGGTTCGAGGAAGTTGGCGGCGTAGGCGGCAGGATCCGTCCTGACCATGTTTATTTCGATAATAATGGCGGCTTCTGTGTCTGTTAGGTACTCGGCTCCGCCAGTCGTGTCTATCCTCCCACTTCGCCACTTGGGCGACAAAGCTGCAGGAGAATCAATAGGACCGAAATTCTGTTGATCAAGCCTGGTATGTTGCTGCACACTGTTCCCACCAACCTGATGCTGCCGGATAGGGGAGTCAGCGTTCGACAGAGTAGGGCCGATGCTTTCGAATGAGAAGAGCACGAGCAATGCCAACATCAGACAAATCTTCCCTGTTTTCACTTTTCTCCTCCTATGATTCTCCATCAAGTTATGATGGGGTTCAGCGTCTTGTTGGCCCATGAATATTCTATAGGACTTTTGGTGAGAATTCGAATAACAGGAGTCAAACAACAGAAAGCCGTGCCCTATTGTCCCTGTTTGTTGAGCAATTGGGCCTGATAATGCGAGGCGAGCGCATCGATCATGGCGCCGATGTTGCCGTTTATGAAATTGTCAAGATCATAGCGGGTCAGATTGATCCGATGATCGGTGATTCGCCCCTGCGGGAAATTGTAAGTACGGATGCGTTCGGAGCGATCGCCTGAACCTACCTGGTTTTTTCGCGTCTGTGCCTGTTCGGCATTCTGCTTCTGGATCATGGCGTCGAGCAGCCGTGCGCGCAGAACTTTCATGGCCTTGACCTTGTTTTTGAGCTGTGATTTTTCATCCTGGCAGGTGACAACCAGGCCGGTCGGCAAATGGGTGATGCGCACGGCGGAATCGGTTGTATTGACGCTCTGTCCTCCGTGGCCGGTTGACCGGTAAACATCAATGCGCAGGTCGTTTTGGTCGATGGTCAATTCCACGTCTTCCACTTCCGGCATGATGGCGACGGTAACCGCCGAGGTATGAATCCGACCCTGTGCTTCGGTCACGGGAACGCGCTGGACGCGATGGGTCCCGCTTTCGTATTTCATGCGGCTGTACGCGCCCCGGCCTTCGATCTGGGCGATGATTTCCTTGAATCCGCCCATACCACCGGCTGGCGATGAGCTGACGATTTCCACCCGCCACCCCTGGGATTCGGCATAGCGGGCGTACATGCGGAATAAATCGCCCACAAATAAACCGGCTTCATCGCCGCCGGTACCCGCCCGGATTTCCAAAAAGACGTTTTTGTCATCATTAGGATCTTTGGGCAGAAGTAAAATTTTTATTTCTTCTTCCAGATCAGCCTGTTCTCTCTGCAGAACCGGTATTTCTTCCCTGGCCATTGCCCTGATCTCTTCGTCATTTTCGGACAGCAGTTCCCTGTTTTCTGCGATTCGCAACCGGAGCTTTTCATACCGGCGGATGGTTTCCACAAGCTCTGTTAAATCCGAGTGTTCTTTGGCATATTTTTGATATAATCCCTGTTTGGAAGCCACCTGGGCGTCGCTGAGCAGACCTTCAAGTTCCTGGTAGCGGAGCTCGATATCGCGAAGTTTGTTGAGTAAAATATCCATAATTCTGTGGCCCGGTATATTTTCAGGAGATGTTGATTGAGGGAGTAAAACGCATTTATAGCTTACCTCATGATGAGAGGATTGCTATAAATGCGGGGAATGCTTTAACATGTTTATCATGGGGACAAAATCCAAAAGCCTGCCTGTTGCCGACAAGTTAAGACTACGCTTTTTTTGTTGTTTTCTTTGTCTTCGGGGCGGCTTCTGGTTTGGTTGCGTATTTCTTCTTGAATTTTTCCACGCGTCCGGCCGTGTCCATGAGTTTTTGTTTACCGGTCATAAACGGATGGCAGTTGGAGCAAATTTCTATTTTGATGTCTTTCCGGGTTGATTTTGTTTCAATCACATTACCGCAAACGCAAGTGATTGTTGTTTCTTTATAATCCGGGTGAATACCTTCTTTCATTTTTCCTTCTTCCTCCTGAACCTTTTTGACAAATATCTCTATAATTTAATCAGATGCGGTGCATTATCCTATAAATGTCAAAAATTCAAGACATTTATTGGCGGGATTCATCCGCTTTCATACAACTACGAATTCATGGAATCAAGAAATTCCTTGTTGGTTTCCGTCTTTCTGATCTTGCCAATGATGAATTCCATTGCATCGACCGGATTCATTTCCTGCAGCAGACGGCGCAGAATCCAGACGCGGTTGAGATTGGCCTTGGGGATCAGCAGCTCTTCTTTTCTTGTGCCCGACCGGATCAGATCAAAGGCAGGGAATATACGGCGGTCGGCGATGCGGCGATCCAGATGCAGTTCCATATTGCCGGTGCCCTTGAATTCTTCAAAAATAACTTCGTCCATGCGGCTGCCGGTGTCAATCAGGGCTGTAGAGATAATGGTCAGGCTGCCGCCGTTTTCAATATTGCGTGCCGCGCCGAAGAAGCGCTTGGGCTTATGCAGAGCGTTGGAATCAACACCGCCGGAAAGGACTTTTCCGGAAGGCGGTACGACTGTATTGTAGGCGCGCGCCAGACGGGTAATCGAGTCGAGCAGAATCACGACGTCTTTTTTGTGCTCGACAAGGCGTTTTGCCTTTTCAATAACCATTTCGGCAACCTGGACATGGCGTGAAGCCGGTTCGTCAAAAGTTGACGAGATAACCTCGCCTTTGACGCTGCGCTGCATATCCGTGACTTCTTCGGGACGTTCGTCAATCAGGAGCACCATTAAAACAACTTCTTTATGATTGGCTGTGATGCTGTGGGCGATATCCTGCAATAAAACAGTTTTACCGGCGCGCGGCGGCGAGACGATCAGGGCGCGCTGTCCTTTTCCGATAGGTGCGAACAGGTCCAGTGTTCGGGTAGAAAAATTTTCCGGGTCAAATTCCAGATTCAATTTTTCTTCTGGATAAAGCGGGGTCAGGTTGTCAAAGAGAATTTTGTCGCGGGCTGACTCGGGGCTTTCAAAATTAACTTCATCGACTTTAAGCAGGGCGAAATATTTTTCTCCTTCTTTGGGGGGCCGGACTTCGCCGGCTATGGTGTCGCCGGTTCTCAAGTTAAAGCGGCGGATCTGCGATGGCGATATGTAAATATCATCGGGGCTTGGCAGATAGTTATAGTCAACTGCACGCAGAAAGCCAAAACCGTCCGGCAGGATTTCCAGAACGCCGGAGCCGGAGATCACGCCGTTTTGTTCCGCCTGGGTTTGCAAAATGGCAAAGATCAGATCCTGACGGCGCATGCCGCTGGCTCCCGGAACTTCCAGCTCCTTGGCCAGGTTGTTGAGTTCGCTGATGGGCAGTCTCTTAATGTCTTCAATGTTCATAAATATTTCCTTAATTTAGATTGGCAACAGGCTCGATATTGAGGTGACGTGTATAATTGTAATGACTGCAATATTTTTTAAGAAGCTCGACGAGAATATTCCCGATTTTCTAAGCAGTTACGGATTTAATATCGGCTTGTTTATTTGAATACTTGAATCGCTCCAAAAGGCAGGGCTGAAGTAACCCCTGACGAATTGCGTATCAGGCTATATGAATCATCGGTAACTGTCAAGATATTTTCTTAATGGAAAAAGCATAAAAAATAAAACTATCCAAAAGTTTTTCCTTGATTCCTGAAGCGCACTAAACTAAATGATATTAATAAATATTTTATTGATGAAAGGTTTATGTCTTTATGAGCCATGTGAACCCCCCGGAAGGGATCAATGCTTCTTTGCCGGATGATCCCCGTGAAATATCTCTTGAAGAATTGACTCCGGAATTGAGAACGGCCTGTGAACGCGCCGGCTGGACGAGCCTTGTTCCCGTGCAGGCCAAATCCATTCCTTATCTGCTTGCAGACCGTGACGTGATGATACAGTCGAGAACCGGCAGCGGCAAAACGGGTGCTTATCTGCTGCCGATCATGCAAAAAATCGATCTACAAAAAAATGTCGCCCAGGCAATGGTTTTAGTGCCCACCCGTGAACTGGCCCTGCAGGTGTTCCGGGAAGCGGAGACATTGACCGCGGGGACTCAACTGCGGACGGCTGTTGTTTACGGCGGTGTCGGGTATAATACCCAGTTGGAAGCTTTCCGGGGCGGTGCTCAACTGGTGGTCGGCACACCGGGACGCATTCTTGATCATCTGCTGAAAAACACCCTTTCGCTGGACCATCTGAAAATGTTGATTTTTGATGAGGCGGACCGGATGCTGTCGATGGGATTTTATCCCGACATGGTCAAAATCCGCAAATATATTCCGACCGGCAAAATTGCGAGCAGTATGTTTTCCGCCACTTTTCCCCCGCAGGTCATTCGTCTTGCCGGTCAATTTTTACACGAACCCCGGTTGTTGAGTTTAAGCGGCAACGAGGTGCATATCGCTGAAAGCGAGCATATTTATTATGTTGTGCCGGGTATGCGCAAGGAACGCTCGTTGGTTAGGATTATCGAAATTGAAAATCCCGCCTCGGCCATTATTTTCTGTAATACCAAAGATACTGTTCATTACCTTTCAGTTGTGCTGAAGCGTTTCGGTTATGACGCAGACGAACTGAGTTCGGACCTGGCCCAGAACGCGAGGGAAAAGGTGATGGCGCGGGTGCGCCGGGGCGCACTGCGTTTTCTGGTCGCCACTGATGTGGCGGCGCGCGGCATCGACATTCCCGATCTTTCGCATGTGTTTCAATATGAACCGCCGGAAGATCCGGAAGCTTACATTCACCGTGCGGGACGCACTGGAAGGATGGGATCAAGCGGCGTGGTCATTTCCGTGGTCGCAGAAATGGAAAAGTTCAAGATGCAGAGTATTGCCCGTTTTTACAATATTCATATGGAAGAACGTCCGCTGCCCGATGATGAAGAACTCGAAAGAGTGGTTGCCGAACGCATCACGGCCCTTCTAGAGGCGCGCCTGCGCAGTCGTGATAACATTCAAATTGAGCGTTTGAAACGGTTTGTGCCGCTGGTGCGCAATCTGGCGCAATCCGAAGATGAGCTGGCGATTGTCGCCATGTTGTTCGACGATTATTATCAGCAGTCCCTGCACGCGCCGCCTGTTCAACCCACGGCTGATGTTCTGGAAGAGGCAAGCCCGGTCCGGCCAAAACCCAGGTCCAAACCCCAAAATGAAAGACCGAGGTCGAGAAACAGAAAACCCAAGAAACAATAGCTATAATGATCGTATTTTTCCTGTTGTCCATATAAGGTTGCCGTCCCGGTTTACTGAAAGGAACGCGATATGGGAAAGCCTTTGCGCGTATTGATGATTGACGATTCAAAAGATGATATTCAACGGATCATCAATGCCTTGAAAAACAGTGGCTACGAGCCGGAATATGTGCAGGCGGAAACGACAGAGGATGTGCGCGGCAAACTCCGGGAAGAGCCGTGGGATGTCATTATATCAGCCCACAGCAGGCGACTGGTTGAGGACCTGGAACGCCGTCTGCTGGAACAAACCGCCCAGCTGGATGCCGAGATTGAAAAGCGGATGCAGATGGAACAGGCTCTGGCCGAAAGTAAAGAGAAATTTGACGATTTCATGGAAAATGCCCCTATCGGTATTTGCGTTGCCGATTTATCGGGCCGGGTTCAATTCGTTAACCGCAAGATCGAGGAAGCAACAGGCTGGACACGGGAGGAGCTTCTGTTACGGGACGGCCTGACGGCAGGTTTCTTTGACGAGGAGACAAAGAAGATCCTGCTGGAAAGGCTGGTCGCACGCTTGCACGGCGAAGCGCCACGCACCACAGAGGTTCCCGTTACCTGCAAGGACGGTTCCCGCATCTGGATCAATCTGAAAACAACGATTCTGTATAAAAACGGCCTTCCCTGTGGAATGCAGCTTGCGTTTATTGACGTGACAGACCGCAAGCAGGTGGAAATGAAGATTCAAAGCTATGCGGAGGAAATCAGTGATCTTTACAATAACGCTCCCTGCGGATATCATTCAATAGGTCCTGACGGAGCATTTGTCCGTATCAATGACACCGAGCTCAAATGGCTGGGGTACAAGCGCGAAGAAATCATGGACCGGATAAAATGGCCGGACCTGCTCACGCCCGAAAGCCGGACGAAGTTTTATAAAATTTTCCCCGTTTTCCAGAAGCAGGGCTGGGCCAGTGACGTGGAATTTGATGTCATTCGTAAAGACGGATCGGTTTTCTCCGTCCTGCTGAACGCAACAGCCATTAAGGATTATGAAGGCCGTTTTATCCAGAGCCGGTCAACGATTTTTGATGTCACACAGCTGAAGAAAGTGCAATCGGAGCTGAGCACGAAGAATCTGGAGCTGACCAGGGCTTATGAAGACCTGCGGCAGAAACAGGCCATCATCCTTCAGCAGGAGAAGATGGCATCCATCGGAATGCTGGCCGCCGGCGTTGCCCACGAAATCAAGAATCCCCTGGCCATTATTCTTCAGGGAATTAACTATCTGCAGACGACTTGCCAGCAGAATTCACTGATTCTCGAGGTCATCGAAAGGCTGAATCAGGCAGTGCTTCAGACCGACTCCATTGTCAAGGGACTGCTCAGTTTCGCCCGCCAGACACCGGTTGCGCTTGTCGAACAGGACATACGGGAATTGCTGGATGAATCGCTGGCATTGACAGAACATGAATTCCGCATGAAAAAAATTGAATTGATTAAAGATTACCAGGCGGACCTGCCAAATATTGCTGTTGACAGCAACCAGATGATGCAGGTTTTCGTCAATCTGATTATCAACGGTATTGAAGCCATGCCGCAAAAAGGAAAATTCATCATCAGGGCCAGGCAGGTAAAAAATGCAGACGGTAAAGAGGAATTGGAGCTTTCTTTCAGGGATACGGGGCACGGCATTCCGGCAGGTGAAATAGATCATATCTTCGATCCGTTTTATACAACCAGGGCAGTCGGCAACACCGGCCTGGGGCTATCAATATCCAAAGGAATCATTGACATGCACGGCGGAATCATATACGCTGAAAGCGAAAATGAGAAAGGCACGAACATTGTCGTCAATCTGCCTGTAGCCAAATGATCAAGGGGGTGCTGCTGTGGAAAAGCCTATCCGTATTCTGGCCGTTGATGATGAAGAATCGTTTACCTTTTTCGTAAAGCTAAATCTTGAATCCAACACCATGCATGATTTTAAAATCATGACCGCCACCAGAGGCAAAGAAGGATTGAAACTGGCCAAACTTTACAAGCCCGACCTGATCTTAATGGATGTCATGATGCCCGATATGTCCGGGGCAGAGGTTGCCGAGGAACTGCTTCTGGACAATCGCACGAAAAACATCCCTATCATTTTCATTACAGCGCTGGTAAAAAAAGATGAAGTAAAAAAAGACTCAGGTACGGTAGGTGGACGGGAATTTATGGCCAAACCGGTCAGCACGGAAGAACTGGTCAAGCGCATTGAAACCACCCTGAATTTAAATCAGGGGTAAGGTTTGTCGTTTTTATGCCGGTTGTCCCGCCGGTTTAAATTTTTAACACAATGATGAACACGGAGATTCTTCATGGATAAAAGCATTATTAGAAGCAGGTTCAATTTCGACAAGGAACTGATCATCATTCTGCTGCTGGTGGCCATTGTCTTGTTTATCTATTTTTTTGTGATCAACCAGCGGGCGTTTTTAAATGTTTTCTATCTGCCGGTTTTGCTGGGTGCGTACTTTTTCGGCAAACGTTATGCCGTTGTGTCGGCCGTTTTTTCCGTTGTGGCCGTCTGTCTGATGGCCTACATGTTCCCCCGCAGTTTTGCCGCCGGTTCAGGAGAAAATGCGGAGTTTTACAAGTGGCTCGATCTGATTACCTGGGGAATTTTTCTGATTTTCACAGGCTATTGCATGGGGTTGCTTTATGAGAAAAAAGAACAATCCCAAAAAGAACTGCAAAGGACATACAGTGGCATTATTGAAATGCTGTCGCTGGTGATTGAATCGGCGGACAATTACACGCAGAGCCATTCCCACCGCGTTTCCATCATTGCCAAAATGATCGCCAAGCAGATGAAGCTCAATGAGTTGGATATAGAAAATATCCGGATAGCCGCACTTCTGCATGATCTGGGTAAGGTCGGCGTGAGTGAGGCTGTCCTGCAGAAAGTCACGACGTTGACAATTCAGGAAAGAAGCCACATTCGCAGGCATACGTTGCTGGCCGTCAATATGCTCGAACCGCTGGGGGAAACCGTTGGAGATATCCTGCCCATCATCCTTCATCATCATGAGAAATATGACGGCAGCGGCTACTACAAGGCTGCGCAGGAGGATATTCCGATGGGCGCCAGAATTATCGCGGTGGCCGACGTATATGACGCCCTGACCACCGATCGTCCCTACCGAAAAGCGTTCACCTCGCTTCAGGCCAAACAGGAGATTCTGGCCAATTCCGGCACCCATTTCGATCCTCAGGTTGTCAAGGCTTTCAGTGAGATCTTTTCATACCTCGAAACGGATAATTATCTTTCTTCCTCTGCTGTTTAAGCGGGTGAATGAGCGGCGTGTGTTGGACGGCGGCTATTTGCGGAGGTTGTATTTAATCATCTTCAATTGCAGGCCTTTCCGGCTGATGCCCAATTGTTTCGCGGCCCTGGTGACATTATCTCCGGACTCTTCCAGGCATTTGATGATCATCTGTTTTTCCACGTTTTCCATGTGCGTGCGCATAAAGTCTTTAAAAGATGCCTTATCTTCAGGCGGTGGGGCAACGACATTTTCCTGCAGATTGGCCTGAAATTCAGGCGGTACTTCCCTGGCCGTAATCACGGCGTTTTTTGCCAGCAGCATCATTCTTTCCATCAGGTTTTCCAGCTCCCGGATATTGCCGGGCCAGGAATGCCGCAGAAGCAATTCCATTACGGCATCGTCCATGCCGCGGACGGCCAGCTCCAGTTTTCTGTTTAGCTTATCAATAAAAAATTCCACCAGAGGCAAAAGATCATTCATTCTTTCACGCAAAGGGGGCACGTTGATGGGAAAAACATTGATCCGGTAGTAAAGATCTTCACGGAAGTCTCCCCTCTGAACGCTTTGCAGGAGATTTTGATTGGTGGCGGCAATGATGCGGACATCCACCTTAATGGTTTTGAGGCCGCCGACCCTTTCAAATTCCTGTTCCTGCAGGACACGCAGCAGTTTGACCTGCATGTCCCTGGGAATTTCACTCACCTCGTCCAGGAAAAGAGTGCCTTTGTGTGCCAGTTCGAACCTGCCGGGCTTGGTAATCACTGCGCCCGTGAAAGCGCCTTTTTCATAGCCGAACAGTTCGCTTTCCATCAGTGTTTCAGCAATAGCCGCGCAGTTGATCTTGATCAGCGGATTATTTTTCCGCGGTGAATTCCTGTGAATCGCCTCGGCCACCAGTTCCTTGCCCGTGCCGGTTTCGCCGTTGATGAGGACCGTTGTTGCCGTGGGAGCCACCCGTTTAATCGCGTCAAATACGTCCATGGTCGATTGACTGGATCCGATGATGCCGCCGCGTTCAATTTCTTCCGGGGGCAGGAAAAGTTCATTTTCCTTTAAATCCCTTGTTTTAATTGCTTTGGACACAACGTTTTTCAATTCCTCGAGTTCGAAGGGTTTTGTGATGTAATCCAGAGCCCCTTTTTTAAGCGCTTCAACGGCCGTGGCGACGGTTCCGTGGGCCGTGATGATGATGACCGGAATATCCGGATACTTCCGGCTGACGCGGCCCAGCAGTTCCATACCGTCGATTTGCGGCATTTTCAAATCTGTAATGACGGCGGCAATCGGGCCGGATTTTAAAATTTGAAGCGCTTCTGAGCCATTGGATGCAG
>JBDKUG010000171.1:0-5502 GCA_039679815.1 Smithella sp. | reverse complement strand
GCCTGAATCCTGCCGTCGGTGACAGTCAGAGACACGTTCTGCAAGGCGCGGACAGTCGCACCCTCGTAGCTGAATGTGATCGAGGAAATGTCCAGAGCGTTCATGCCTTAAGCTTCCTGACAACTTTATTGAGATTCTTAAAAAAATTCTCTTCACGTCCCGCGCAGATCAGCATCAATCCACCCGCTTTGGCAAAGGTCTCTTCCTCTTTGTTTCTTTGTTTGACAATACGTGCAGCCGTCACGGAAAATGCACGCCAGCTATCGCCAAAAGCATTCATTTCTTTTGACAGATCGGCAAGCTCACCCGAACCGAACAGTTGGGCAGCTTCCTGCAGAAAAGCAGCATACATGTAACGAAATCCACCGCCGCCTGTGCCAACCTCTTCCACCCAGCGGATAAGACCGACAAGCTGCCGGCAGGCTTCATCAAAGCCAAGTTTGTCCGGACTTTTGATGACTTTTTTAGCAAGAAAACGCATACCGCAGACACCGAAAATCGGCATGGGGATGTTCAGCATCATGAAACAGGAAGTCTTCATTCCCTGGATGCACGCTTTCCGCAGATCAGGACGAGGATTGACAGATTTGAGATAGTACATATAACCATGCGGGTTTGCGGGACCGGGTGCAAAACGCGCCCGTTCCAGGTCAGCGGCCGGGCAATCCATTGGATGGTCATACGTCGGGTCGCTGATGCGAAAACCACCTTCGGTTTCACGTAAAGCGATGATGTTGTGTCCCAGAAAATTCCAGCGGAAACGTTCAGACATGTAGGGAAGCCAGTACATGTTCGTTGTCATACCGACAATCTGCCCGGTTTTAAGCACCTGCTTCAGCTCATCCATGCCTTTTTGCGGATTACGAAATTTTTTTGTAACAAAATCCGCGCCCAGCCTTTTGGCCGTTTTGCGAAATATGGACCCCGGCGCCGCCCGGAAGGTAGTGATCGGCAGACCTGTCATTTTCATAAACGGTAGATAGCCGAAAAAAATGCCGCTGCCGATGCCAAAAACCATTGGTTCGGAAATATCCATGCCTTTGTCGCGAAGCAACGCCGACGCGACACCGCTTTCACAATGCGCCGCATGATGATGGACAAAGGGCTTGCCATTGGCTTTGCGTTCTGTAGTCATGAAAGAATATTATCCTTCCCTGCTTTAGCTGTTCGGCACGGTTTTTAATTCGTCCGGGGTAACCGCCAGAGCGGCTGCATAGCGATCTAAAACCGAGGATTTAAGTTTGGCAAATATCTCGGGGCGCAAATGCCTCTTGACCCGAAATACCGCTATGCCCGCTGCCTTGCCCAGAAATTTCGGGTCCATCTGCCGTACTTCCATGTGATAACAAAGCGGGCTTTTCAAACCGGTAAGGACCTCTTTTCTGGCTTTCTCGATATTGGCCCGTACTTCAAAAACAATCGCGGCCACGCACACTTCTTCCGACCAGCAGTGGTTGGTCTCGAGGACATATTTCCCGTTATCGTCTTGCTTGTAATACCCTTTCGGCATCCCGTCATTAAAGATTTCTTTTTCTAATTCCATAGCCGGTTCCTTTTCACCCGATTGACGATTTTGTCTTTTTATCCTAATTTCCGCACGGTGCAAAGAAATTTTTCACTAATAAAACCTGTTTATTTTATTGTTTTCAGCAAGAAACGAAAAAAAAGAATAGGGGAAAATACAAAGCATTGTCACGCTTTGAGTTTTTTGACAGTTTTCTGAAGACTTCTGAAAAAGGCTTCTTCGAGGTCCGCACATTTCAGCATCAAGCCGCCCGCATTGGCAAAGGTTGCATCAGGCCTGTTTCGTTGCTTGATGATCCGCGCAGACATCACGGAAAATTCTCGCCAGGTATCACCTATAGTTGTCATATCACGCGATAACCGGGCAAGATCTTCTGAGCCGAACAGTTCGGATACTTCCTGCATAAAAGCGGCATACATGTACCGAAATCCTGCACCCCCCGTGCCGGTCTCTTCCACCCAGCGGACGGTTCCGGCCAGATGGCGACAGGCTTCCTGAAAACCAAGTTTATCGGGACTTTGAATAACTTTTTTTGCCAGGAAACGAACCCCCCGAACACCAAAAATCGGCAGAGGTATCCTCAGCATCAGGTTGCAGGTATCCTTCATTCCCTTGATGCAGGCCTGCCGCAGATCAGGATGATGGTTGATGGTTTTGGTATAATACATATAACCACGCGGGTTCAAAGGACCCGGCACAAACCGTGCCTGTTCCAATCCTTCAACTGTGCAGTCCATCATATCTCCGATGGTCGGATCACTGACGCGAAAACCGTTTTCGATCTCACGAACAACGATGATGTTGTGTCCGCTGAAATTCCAGCGGTGACGCTCGGACATGTAGGGCAGCCAGTAAAGATTGGTAGCCAGACCGACAATCTGGCCGGTTTTAAGGACCCGCCTCAGTTCATCTGTTCCTTTCTTGGGATCGTGGAATTTTTTGGCCACAAAATCCGCTCCCAGCCTTTTGGCCGCCTTGCGAAAGACCGACCCCGGTTTGCCCCGGAAAGCACTGATCGGCAAATGGGTTAGTTTCAAAAAAGGCAGATAACCAAAGAAAATACCGCTGCCGATACCGAAAACCATCGGCTCGGAAACATCCACACCATGATGGCGAAACAGGGCGGATGTCACCGCTGTTTCACAATGCGCGCCATGATGATGGACAAATGGTTTGCCGTTGGCTGCAAGTTCTGTAGTCATGAAAAAAATAGCATCCTTCCTTAATCTTAGATATTCGGCACGGTTTTTAATTCTTCCAGCGGAATTCTCAATGCTTTTGAGTAACGATCTAAAACAGATGGTTTCAGTTTTGCGAATATCTCCGGGCGCAGATGTCTCTTCACCCGGAATGTCGCTATCCCTGCCGCTTTGGCTAGCATCCCCGGCTCCAACTGCCGCATTTCCATATAATAACAAAGCGGGCTTTTCCGGCCGGCGATGACCTCATTTCTGATTTCCTCGAGATTGGCGCGATTACCGGCAATAATCAGGGCACAGGATACTTTTTCCGCCCAGGGAGCGTCTGTCTCAAGGACATACCGACCCTGATCGTCATGTTTGTAGTATGCCTTTGGCAACCCGTCATTGAAAATCTCGTCTTCAAAATCCATTGACCGTTCCTTCTCATTGCACTGACATTTTTTACTTTTCCTGCACCCGGGCTTCAGGCAAATGGAGATTTTTCAGCTGAAGAAAAGTTTATTTTTTCAATCACAACCGGACACATTTACTTTCATATCAGGCCCCTGATTCCGGCAATTACCTCCGCTTCATACAATAAAACCGATACACAGCAAAGCAAATTCTTTCCGGTTTTCATTTATTTTATTTTATTGATTTTATTGCCAAGAAACGGCTCAAAGTGATGCCATTCGAAAGGATGCTCCGAAGCGAAACGCGCCAGATCGTCGGCATATATCTGCACGGATTTCAGGACCGCCTTTTTCCGGTCTGCCCTGGTTACAGCAACAACCTTTCTGCCTTTGGAAACCTTGATGTGATAAATTCCCGCAGCTTTTTGATACACAAAGAACGTCATGAGCGGAGCGCCCGTCATCAGGGCGAACAAGTGCGGCGTATCGGGCAGCCGCACTTCATATCCGAGGAAATCCACTGTGACACAGCTCTGATCGCCCCAGAGACGGTCGCCTGTCATCGACACAATACCGCCTTCACGAAGAAAGTTGATGCCTTCCAGCAGAGCAAACGGCGACTTCTCCTTTTCATCCGTTGCCACAATCCGGATGCCCTTTTGCGCCAGTTTTTCTTTTTGAATACCCTCAACCTGTTCCTTGTGTTTGGCGCCCAGGTAAAGCATGATCGGCAGCCCTTTTTGGTTGAGCCGCTCGGCAGCCAGTTCCCAGTTTCCGATGTGCGACATCACAATGATCGCCCCGGTTTTGCCGGCCACGGCCTCGTCCAGATGCTCCCAGCCCTCACGGATAAATTCGGCATCGTCACCCGCCCATGGAATAAAACGGTGGGTATAGACATCGGTAAAATTATGAAACTGCTTCCAGGCACAATACAAAGCGTACGCAAAACTCCTTTTCGGGAAAAGAGCCCGATAAAATTTGACGCTTTCTTTCACGCGCAGCCCAAACAGGAAAAAATAACCGGTGGCAATAAACCAGGACAATGTCTGCAAAAACCATAACCCCAGTTTGTGCGACAGATAAAGAGTAATTTTATAAAATAATTTTTTCATCATTTCCTACATTTACCATTCCAGCGAACAAGCTGTGTCGTAATTCCAATTTTGTCATAACCTTTCAGGTCACGCGTTCCGGACAAGCGAAGCGCGATCCGGAATCCAGGATTATAAGGAATGGTTCCCCGCCTTCGCGGAGACGACGTCTGGATGCTGGCTTTCGTAACCTAAAGGTCACAAGACCGGGGTGACGATTATGCTGCATAAGAATCAAATGTCGTCCCTATTATTGAACCGCTTATAACTCACTTTCCGGGTGTCTTTCCAGTCAGAGGCGGTCAAGCGGACTTTGCAGGCGGCGGATATCACGCGCCATGACATGCGTGTAAATCTCCGTGGTCTTGACATCCGCGTGGCCGAGCAGTTCCTGAAGAATACGGATGTTGACCCCGTTTTCCAGCATATGCGTTGCAAAGCTGTGGCGTAGCGTGTGACAGCCGACTTTTTTGTCAATCCCTGCTTTCTCAGCGGCGCGCTTCACGGCTTTCTGCAGTGCGGATTCGAGAACGTGATGACGCATTTCTTTACCGGAACGCGGGTCAGTGGATCGCAGCTTCGCGGGGAAAACCCACTGCCAGCCGGTCTCCCTTGATGCTTTGGGGTATTTTCTGGCCAGCGCCTCCGGAATATAGACCTCGCCGAAACCCTCCTCCAGATCGTTGTGGTGCAGTGCCTTCACCGCCGCTACCTGCCGGAGCATTTCATCGCGCAGATTTTTCGGCAGGATCGTTGTCCGGTCCTTGCCTCCCTTGCCGCCTCTGACAAAAATGAGGTTCTGTCCGAAATCAATATCCTGAACCCGCAGGCGGAGGCATTCCATCAATCTCATCCCGCTGCCGTATATCAGCTTTGCCATTAGGGCCGGTTTTCCTTCTATGGCGGAAAGAAGACGATGAACCTCTTCTTGAGTCATAACAGTGGGCGGACTTGCTGAACGTTTGCATCGCGCCGGGGTGATCCCGTCCTGCAACTGCTTATCCAGAACTTTCTTGTAGAGGAAAACAAGGGCATTGAGCGCCTGCCTCTGCGTGGAAGCGGTCACCCCGCCCCCGGTAGCCAGATGGGAGAGGAACGCCTCAACATTCTTTGCCCCGAGAAGTTTCGGATGGGTTTTGCCGCCGAAGTAGTGGATATAACGAAGTATCCATTGACAATAGGTCTGCTCCGTGCGATAGGAATAATGATGATACCGGAGAACCTCGCGGACCTGATCCATTAATTTCAGCTTCGGATTGGGATGAAACTTCGGTTTATTTTCAAGACTC
>JBDKUG010000347.1:0-13850 GCA_039679815.1 Smithella sp. | reverse complement strand
ACCTGAATCTTGCACGCATTTGACATTTTAGTGATCGGAGAAAAATTTTTCACATGATTTTTCTCCTGTGACTTTTTAAAAATGTTTTCGTGCAAGAAATTTCTTGCATCAAAACGTCTAAAATATTCACGCGTTGCACTCCTGTAATTTTTCAAATCGCAGACGGTCCAGAAACTGGTAAAATTTGAGCAGGCCTGGTGTTCTAGTGTCATGAATCGGGTATTTGACCTTGTCGCGATTGCCGGACCTGACCAGTTTGGCTGCAATCATCAAAAGTTTTAGCCGTGCGATACGAATCGTATGGTCTTTCATGCCGGCGAAAGTCTTGACCTTGCTGTCGCAGAGCTGTGCCAGGATTTTAAAGTACCGCCAAAGGTTGTAGGCCAGCATCACAATCTGAAAGAAGGCATAGTTGTTTTTGAACTTGCCCGAGGGAATCGCATCCAGTCCTTCACGCTTCGCTTCACCCACCAAGTTCTCCACATCCGCCCGCTTATCATATGTCTCAATGACCTCATGGGGTTTTCCTCTGAGGTTTGTGCAAAATATTCTGTATAGGTATTGGTCTTCTTCAAACAGTTCGTGCTGAACCTGTTTTTCGTCTTCATCCGGTTTCCTGAGAATCCGCATGACCACAAACCGGCAGGATTGCTGCCAGCCAATCGGCTGATAGAAACAGCTGTTGAACTCCACTTCGTCCTTTGGCGTGGGACGGTACCATCGGGCTGGATCAAACAACGGTTCGCATTTTTTATTGGCAAAGATAAAATCATAACCTTCATCCAATGCGGCTTCAACGCTCGACCAACTCATAAATTCCCCATCAGCACGGAGCAGAACCTCCTGGACACAGGACGGCAAATGTCCCTTCAGGGCGATAATCACTTTGGCCGTATCCTCGCCACTCATGGTCTCCCCTTTGCGCAATTTCCCATAAAGGTATTCCCGGGTCTGTTCAATAAAACACAAAACCGGACGGTATCCTTTCTTTCCGCGGTGTTTTGTATTATGCCCTTTTCGCCCGCCCTGCTGGTCACCGTAAATGGTTTCGACCGTGGTATCGATATCAATGGCGATGCGGCGATAGTTGATTCCACATTGCCTCCACGCCTGTTCTCTCAATCGCTTCATGATTTTCAGCATGGCCTCCCCCTGATTAATGCTCAGGCTGTTCAGGTAACGCCAATAGGTGCTGGCAACCGGCAAACGTTTTACGTTGAAGATGCCGCAAAGCATGGGCTCCAAACCAATGTAAACAAAATGCCAAATCCGGTTAAACCCGATAAACATTAGCCCCAAAATGCCCAAGACCATGGCATAGTGACCCAGCTTGGGTTCACGAGATGGCGCAACATAAACCTCTTCAAAATGCTTCTTAAAATCCATAAGGTCCAAAAACTTGACCAGCCCCAAAAGCCCGCCAAATGCGCTTAACTGCTCGCTACAGGTCTCAACTTCCGTCGAAGCATTGATTTTTCTGGCCCTCACGCAGGCTGCATTAAATCGTTTACTGTCATGGCTTTTCCTGCTATTCTTCTTTTGCTTTTTTACCATCTGGGTACCTCCTGTTGTTTATTGGGTGTTGGCGCATCCCTTATATAACAGGAAACCCGGATGGTTTATTCATTTTTTTTATAAATGCGTGCAAGATTCAGGTATCAACAACCAATATAAAATCGTCGGCGCCCAGCCGATGGAGGTCTTCAGCAATCTTCTGGAAAAAATTAAGTGAAATCAACAATATGTACAGTTTGCAATGATGCTGTTCACAGGAAAAAGAAATAATAATGATGATTGGAGGTTACCATGCCGAAAAATACATTGTTCATCATTGCCGTATTATTTTGTGTTGTCTCCGTGTCCATTGCCGCTGACCTGGCACCGGTTAAATTGCCTGCGCCGGATATGAAAGGCGGGAAGCCGTTGATGCAGTGCCTGAACGACCGCAAGTCGGACCGTTCATTCAGTACAAAGAAACTGCCCGTGCAAATTCTATCCAATCTGCTCTGGGCAGCCTGCGGCATCAATCGTCCGCACAGCGGCAAGCGCACCGCTCCCTCGGCTCTCAACCGGCAGGAGATCGATATTTACGTTGCCATGGAAGAAGGGCTTTATCTGTACAATACCAAAACACATACTCTCGACCCCGTGGTAAAAAGTGATTTGCGCAAACACACAGCGCGGTTGCCTCAGCCGTCGCGCAGTTCCATTGTCGGATCTCCCCTGCAGCTGATCTATGTGGCAGACTATGCAAAGATGCGCACCGGCATCAGCGACGAGGATTCGAAATTTTATTCCGCTACGGATACTGCGTTCATAGGCCAGAACGTCTATCTGTATTGTGCGTCCGAAGGACTGGCCACAATCATTCGAGCTTATTTCGACAGGGATTCTCTGACTAAGGAAATGAGACTCGGGGACACGCAGAAAATCATACTGGTACAGGCGGTGGGCTATCCGCAATAAACGGGAAAAATACGGGAGGGAACAACATGAAGAATTTTTCATTTTATAACCCGACAAAAATTCTTTTTGGCAAGGGAACAATTAAAGATATCGCCGGGGAAATTCCAAAAGGATTAAAAATTCTTGTGACCTACGGCGGGGGAAGCGTAAAGCGCAACGGCGTTTTTGACGAGGTTAAGGAAGCCCTGAAGGGGTATGAGATGTTGGAATTTGGCGGCATAGAGCCCAACCCGACTTATGAGACATTGATGCAGTGTGTGGAGGTTGTGCGCAAAAACAAAATTGACTTTTTGCTGGCTGTAGGCGGGGGTTCCGTAATCGACGGCACAAAATTCATCGCCGCCGCCGTGCCGTATGAGGGGAAACCCTGGGACATCGTCAAAACCTACGGTAAACTTATCAAGAGGGCTTTGCCGTTCGGGACAGTGCTTACCCTTCCGGCGACAGGTTCGGAGATGAACAACGGCGCCGTGATCACCCATAAAGCCTTCAGAACAAAACTGCCGTTTGTGCACCCGTTACTGTATCCCAGGTTTTCCATTCTGGACCCCACGAAGACTTACACCCTGCCGCCCGGGCAAATCGGCAACGGGGTGGTCGATACGTTTGTCCATGTCACCGAACAATATCTTACTTATCCTGCCAACGGAAAAGTGCAGGACCGCTTTGCCGAAGGTCTGCTGCTGACGCTGATTGAAGAAGGACCGAAAGCTCTTGCGGAGCCGAAAAATTATAATGTTCGCGCCAATCTGATGTGGTGTGCCACGCTGGGGCTCAACGGGCTCATCGGGATCGGGGTTCCTCAGGACTGGGCAACGCATATGGTCGGACATGAACTAACGGCGCTCAAAGGATTGGATCATGCAAAAACCCTGGCAGTGGTTTTACCGGTAATGCTGGATATTCGCAGGAAGGAAAAGAAAGAAAAACTCCTGCAGTATGCCCAACGCGTTTGGGGTATCAACACAGGGGATGATGATGAGCGCATCGACGCGGCCATCCGTAAAACACGTGAATTTTTTGAAAGCATGCAGGTGCCGACCCGTCTATGTGATTACAATATTACCGCGGATATCATACCGGACGTGATCGAGCAGCTTAAAGCACACAATATGGTCCTGTTGGGTGAGAAAATGGATGTCACGCCGGAACTGGTTGAATCCATCCTGAAAAAATGTTTGTAACTGACCCACAACATCAAACTGCGGGGACTGAATTATGGATAGAAATTCTGTTGTGCTGATTTCGGGCTGTTCTTCAGGCATCGGCCTTTCACTGGCTCACGAATTTACGTCGCGCGGATGCAGGGTGTTTGCCACGGCACGAAAACCGGAGGCCATCGAGCATCTGAAAAAAGAAAAGATAGACACTGCAGCGCTTGATGTGACAGATCAGAAATCCATTGATGCCTGCGTGGCGGAAGTTCTTAACAGGGCGGGCAGGATTGATGTGCTGGTCAATAACGCCGGCTACGCGCTGATCGGACCGATGATTGATTTGTCCATCGACGACCTGAGGCATGAGTTTGAAACCAATGTTATCGGTCTTGTTGCGCTGACCAAGGCAGTCGCCCCTCAAATGATCAAACAGCAATCCGGCCTGATCGTCAATATCGCGAGTGTTTCCGGTATCTGCGCCACACCGTTCGCAGGAGCCTATTGTGCGACAAAAGCAGCGGTCAACCTGCTTTCCGTTTCCCTGCGCATTGAGCTCGCGCCTTTCGGCATTTCCGTTGTCACCGTGCAGCCGGGGGCGATTAAATCCAAATTTGGAGAGGTTGCCGCCAGCAGCATAAAACTTCGGGAAAATTCGGTCTATGCATCGGTGGCGGGATACGTTAAGGATCGGGCAATATCATCCCAGAAGAATCCGACGACGGCGGAAGAATTTTCCCAAAAGCTTGTTGATGCCCTTTTTCTCAAAACAATTCCAAAAGTCATTCGTCTGGGCAGGCAATCGATCCAGCTGCCGCTTGTGGCCGCTCTGCCGGCGGACCAGTTCGACCACTTGATGAGCAAAACGTTTGGCCTGAACAAACTTGTGAAGAAATAACACAGGAAGGATAGGGGGTGCTATGCAATTTACGTTTGCACACAATAATTTCAATGTTTTGAATCTGGAGAAAAGCCTTGCCTTTTATAAGGAAGCACTGCAGCTGAGAGAAATGCGGCGCTATGAACCGCCGGACGGTAGTTTCATTTTAGTATTTTTAGGCGATGAGAAAACACCCCATCAGCTTGAGCTGACCTGGATGAAAGACCGTAAGGAACCCTATAATTTGGGTGACAACGAATTTCATCTGGCATTTAAAGTGGATGATTTTGCAGCTGCCCATGCGCTTCATGAAAAAATGGGTTGCATCTGCTTCGAAAACAAGTCGATGGGCATCTATTTTATCAATGATCCGGATGATTACTGGCTTGAAATTATTCCTCAAAAGCGGTAGTTCGGCCACATTGCAGACGACTGCCGCTTATGTAAATATTTATTGATTTTTATATCATTGTCCTTTAGAATTACCTGCGTAAGTGGATGTGTCCATCCGGTTACCGTTATTTTCAGGATGCCGGCGGTTCAAACTCCAATCCTATTGTCGCTGCGTATGGTAAACAAATGCCGATCTAGCAGGCATTATATGCAGAGAAGTAGACATCAATAAAGACAGACAGGAGGAATGCCAATTGAATATTGACAGCAAAATACTGAGCGAAGAAAATCTTCAGAAAATCAAACAACTCAATAATCCACATGTGGAGAGAATCATTGAGGAATATGTGACTTTATGCAAGCCGGCCAAAGTATCCGTCATTACGGACAGTTTCCCCGATATCGGTTACATTCGACAGCAGTCGCTGGAACTGGGTGAAGAAAAAAAGCTGGCGATGCCGGGCCACACGGTTCATTTCGACAGTTTTCACGATCAGGGCCGTGATAAGAAAAACACCTGCCTTCTGGTGACGCCTGACATGAAAGTATCAAAAATAATCGATGTCAAAGACCGGGAGGAAGGCCTCAAAGAAATTTACGGCATCATGGACGGGATCATGAAGGGCAAAGAATGCTTTGTCCGTTTCTTCTGCCTGGGGCCGCTCAATTCACGGTTCTCCATTGCCGCGCTGCAGATTACCGATTCCGCTTATGTTTCACACAGTGAGGACCTGCTCTACCGGGTGGGATACGAACACTTTAAAACGCTGAAAGGTTCGGATGATTTCTTTTACCTGGTTCATTCCGCGGGTGAACTGGATGAGCATAACAACACGAAGAACATCAAAGATCGAAGGATTTTTATTGACGTCCTCGGCAAGAAAGTTCTGACGGTTAATAACCAGTATGCGGGCAACAGCGTGGGCCTGAAAAAACTGGCGCTCAGGCTGGCCATCTATAAAGCCAATAAGGAGGACTGGCTGACAGAGCACATGTTCATCATGGGTGTGAAGCCGGAAGGCAAGAATCGCGTGACGTATTTTACCGGCGCGTTTCCCAGCGCCTGCGGAAAAACTTCCACCGCCATGGTTCCGGGCCAGCAGATCGTCGGTGACGATATCGCTTACATCCGGCATAGCGATGACGGCAGGGCATATGCAGTTAATATCGAACAGGGTATTTTCGGCATTATCGAGGATGTCAATCCCGTTGATGATCCGGTTATTTATGAAGCACTCACCACGCCGCGTGAACTGATCTTTTCCAATGTGCTGGTGAAGGATGATAAACCATACTGGATGGGGATGGGACAGATTCTTCCCGATGAAGGCCGCAACTTTTCCGGCGAGTGGAAAAAGGGCAAGAAAGATGACAAAGGCAATGAAATCCTGCCGTCGCATAAAAATGCCCGCTACACGATTCGCCTGAGCGAACTGAAAAACGTTGATCCCAAACTCTATGATCCCGAAGGAGTTCCCATCAGTGGTATTATTTATGGCGGGCGCGATTCCGATACGTCAGTGCCGGTTTATCAGAGCTTTGACTGGGCGCACGGCATGTTTATCGGCGCCTCACTGGAATCGGAAACCACCGCCGCAACGATTGGCGCAGTTGGTGTGCGTGAGCTTTCCCCCATGGCCAACCTGGACTTTCTGGTCGTTCCGCTGGGGACGTATCTGACTAACCATCTGAAGTTCGGCAATCGATTGATTGTCAAACCGTTGGTCTTTTCCACCAATTACTTCCTGAAGGAAGACGGAAAGTTTATAAACGATAAGGTGGATAAGAAAGTCTGGCTCATGTGGATGGAAGGCCGGGTCCATGGTGAATACACCGCGATTGAAACGCCGATCGGTTATATTCCTGAATATGAGGATATCGCAAAACTATTCGTCCAGATTTTTGGAAAGAAATTTACGCGGGAAGCTTATGATAAGCTGTTTTCCATTCGGGTGGACAAATTCCTGGAAAAACTGGTCCGTGTGGAAAAAGCGTATACCGAAGAGGAAAATATCCCTTCGGAATTTCACGCCATCATGGAGATGTTAAGAACTCGGCTGAATGCAGCAAAAGAAAAATCGGGTAAATCTGTCATTCCGCCTGGTGAATTTATCAGCATTTAACACGTCGTACAAAGGCTCGTATTAAGGAGTTATTAATGAAAGAGACAAAAATAATCCCAACCAATCCCATTAAGATTCAGGATAATACATTCCGCGATGGGCATCAATCCATATATGCAACGAGAATGAGAACGGAAGACATGCTTCCCATTGCCGAAGAAATGGACAATTGCGGATTTTATGCAATGGAAGTCTGGGGAGGTGCAACCTTTGATACCATGCACCGTTTTCTGGATGAAGATCCTTGGATGCGGCCGAAAGTTTTGAAAAAATATATTACCAAAACGCCATTTGCCATGCTCATTCGTGGACAAAATCTGGTTGGTTACCGCCATTACGCTGATGATGTTGTCAATGCATTTGTCGATAGGGCCAGTGAAATCGGCATTGATATTTTCCGCTGTTTTGATGCGTTAAACGATTATCGCAACATCGAAACCTGTGTGCGGAGAATTAAGGACAACGGCAAGCACTTTCAAGGTGTTCTCTGTTATTCATTGACTGATATCCGCCTTGGCGGAGAGGTGTATAATCTTAATTATTATGTGGCAAAAGCTAAAGAACTGGAGAAAATTGGGGCAGACTCCATCTGCATTAAAGACATGGCGGGGCTTCTTTCCCCTTATGACGCGTATGATCTGGTGTCCGCATTAAAAAAGGAAACCAGGCTGCCGATACATTTACATACACATTACACCAGCGGTATGGCTTCCATGTCCTATTTAAAAGCTATTGAAGCAGGCGTCGATGTGGTCGACACATGCCTTGCACCTTTTGCGCTCCGAACCTCCATGCCGGCCGTTGAACCGCTGGTTGCCACCCTTACCGGAACTGCGCGTGCCAGCAATCTCGATTTACACAAACTTTTAATATTAAGTGAACATCTGGAGGATATTGCTCCCAAATATAATCATTATCTGGCGAATCACAAACTATCCATCATTGATAACGCCGTTCTTGCCCATCAAATTCCGGGCGGCATGATTTCAAATTTGGCCGGTCAGCTCAAAGAGATGAAGGCGCTGCATCGATTGGGAGAAATATGCGATGAAGTGGTTCGAACGCGCAAAGATATGGGTTATCCTCCCCTGGTGACTCCGGTATCGCAAATCATTGGAGCCCAGGCTGTTTTAAATGTGCTTTTTGGCCGCTATGTTAGAGTTTCCAACCAGCTGAAAGATTTGGTTTTAGGCTTATATGGTAAAACACCCGTGCCTATTGACGCTGAATTAACCAGGAAACTGCTGAAGAATTACAAGCGTGGACAGGAGCCAATATCAGGCAGACCGGCTGATCACCTTCAGCCGGAAATTGAAGACGCAAAAAAGACAATCGGCGATCTTGCACGTACCGATGAAGATCTCCTGGGATGGATATTATTCCCCCAAACAATGGAAAAATACTTACGAACGAAATATGCTGTTGACGCGCCCGTTAGCAAACCCGCATAATCCAGTAACGAAGCGACGTCAATAAATCCCGCTGTCATTATCATCCGTCGGAAAGGGCTGATCATCGGACAAGGGGCCTCTGTAATTATGAAAAAATCCAAAAGTGCTACTTGAGTAATTGCGGCAGGAACAAGGCAATATTCGGGAAGATGATCAAAAGAGCAGCCAGCGCGATCATGGCATAAAGCATGTGCAGCGATCCTTTGAAAATTACGTGCAAAGGCACATCACGGGCAACGCCTGCAACAACATAGGCATTGATTCCAACCGGAGGTGTGATCACGCCCATTTCGGCAACAATGACAATTATGACTCCAAACCAGATTGGATTAAAATTCATGCTGAGAACAACAGGGTAGATAATGGGAATGGTGAGCATGATCATGGCCAGCGAATCCATCAGGCAGCCCAGCAATAAATAGATTAAAAGAATAAAGCCCATAATGATCATAGGATGCAGCTGCAGTCCGGCAACAAAGGATCCGATGTCGGCGGGGATACGCGTCACGGCTAAAAAGTGTCCAAAAACCGTGGCGCCGGCGACCACGACAAAAATCATGCACGAAATGCGGGTAGTATCATAAAGCGCGTTTTTAAATCCTTTCCAGGTTAAGTGGCGTCCAATCAGCGCGATCACAATGGTGCCAAAAGCTCCCACACCCGCCGCTTCCGTCGGCGTGAAAAATCCCGCAAAAAGACCACCCATAACCAGAACAAATAAAAGCAGGGTTTCAATGAGTCCGGATAAAGATTTGAATTTTTCCTTCCAGGTGCTTTTCGGGCCGCGTGGTCCCACTTCCGGGCGGAAGTATGCCCAAAGTAAAATAGATACAATAAAAAAACAGGAAAGCAATATACCCGGTATCACGCCCGCCATGAAAAGCTCACCGATGGATTGCTCAGTCATGATACCGTAAATAATAAAAATGGTGCTGGGCGGGATGAGAATGCCCAGGCTGCCTCCGGCCGCGACAACTCCGGTTGCCAGGGCAGGATCGTATTTGAACTTTTTCATTTCCGGCAGGGCGACGGAAGCCATTGTGGCGGCAGTGGCGCTGGTGGACCCGCAGACCGCCGAGAATCCGGCGCAGGCGCCGATGGTTGCTATTGCCAGGCCGCCGGGCAGATGCCCAAAAAATTTATGTGCTGCATTGAACAGGCGGCTACTGATGCCCGAATGGAAAGCCACCTGACCCATCAATACAAAAAGCGGGATTACGGTCAGATTATAGGAGCTGAAGGTGGAATAAAAGTCTCGAATCAGCAGGTTGGATGCGGCACTCCAGGAAACAACATAGCCAAATCCAAGATATCCGACAAGCGCCATGACAAATCCCACCGGCATGCGCAAAAACATCAGAATAATCAGTACGGCAAAGCCGATCAAGCCGGCCATTGTGGGGGTCATCTGTCAATGGTCCTTCGGAAAGATTTAATGCAGTCGGTTATGAGAAGCAGGCACAGCAGGGCACAGCCTGCGGCAATGCCATAGATGAAGGGATAAGCCGGCATTTGCAGAGTTGATGAAACTTCGCCGCTTTTCTTCAGATCCAGCGCGTAAAGGACGGCCTGATAGGCAATGACGCCGAAGAGCAGTGCGCCGATGAAATTGGCGAACGATTCAATGGCAAGCTGCGCCCTCTGTGGCAGCCTTTCGACCAGGAGCTCAACGGCGATGTGCCCTTTTTCCATGGACGTGAATGCCAGGGCAAATGATACGACAATGGTGCCCAGAAAACCCACCAGTTCATAGGTGCCGGGGACAGGTTTGCCAAATATTCGCAGAACAACATCTGTTACGGACAGCAGCATCATGGCGATAACAGCAGCGCAGGCAAGGACGTTGAAAGCCTTGCCTGCGCGTGAGAGATGTTTTACAGGACTAAGCATTAATCAGGAAGTCCGTTACTTTTTGGTCTTGGAGTGTTTTTTAATCAAAGCCTTCACTTCAGCGACAGCTTGCTTGCCGGGCAAGCCCTTGCTTTCCGCATTCTTGATATAGTTTTCTGTCACCGGTTTGACGGCAGCTTCCCATTTGGCTTCTTCTTCCGCGGACAATTTGATCATTTTATTGCCCAGCCCAGCGGAAAACTTATATCCTTCCGCGTCGGCATCGTCCCAGGCTTTGCCGGCAACGGCAATCCATTCCTGGCTGACATCGTTAAATACTTTCTGCACGTCTTTGGGCAGAGAGTCCCATTTTTTCTTGTTCATGACGACAAACATGGCGGTGGTGTAACCGATGTTGGTGCAGTCGGTCGTGTATTTGATCACCTGCGCCTGCTTCCAGCCCTTCAGGGTTTCCATCGGGGCCAGCGTGCCCTGCACGACGCCCTTTTGCAGCGCTTCATAGGTTCCGCCCTGCGGCATAGCGACAGAAACACCGCCCAGGTTTTCCACAATTTTGGCGGAAAGGCCTGTGGATCGTATCTTCATCCCTTTGATGTCGGCCAGTGTATAAACGGGTTTCTGGGTATGTAAAAGGCCGGGACCGTGAGCGTGCAGGTAGAGGACCTTGACCCCGTCAAGTTCTTTTGGCTTCATTTTTTTTACAAAGTCGTTGGCGACCAGGGTGGCAACCATGCCGTTTGGGTATCCCATCGGCAGATCCAGGGCTTCCAGGAGCGGCAAACGGCCCCGTGTGTATGCGAAGCAGGACATGCCGAGATCAGAAATACCTTGCACAACACCATCAAAGCACTGATCGGCCGGTGTCAATGAACCGCCGGCAAAGATGTTGATTTTGACTTTGCCGCCGGTTCTTTTCTCGATTTCTTTGGCCCAGCTTTCACCGGCTTTGGCCTGGGCATGTGTGGCCGGGAAAAAGATGCTGTAAGTCAAAGTGGTCTGTGCCATCACACTGGAACCGAACAGAAACATGACAAACAATGCTGTAAATGATGATACTTTCACAAAAAAAGACCCTTTTTTCATGCGTTCTATTTATCCCCCTTTTTTGTTTTTTTTGATACAAGAAATCCCGTCGCTCTTGATGATAAAATATGCAAAATTCTGTTGCTGATTTTGGACGAGCCTGCTTACCTCAAATTTAGCGGGGGCAAGCAGGCATCAATACATATAGATGCAATAAGGTGAGGATTTGCTTATGGGAAAATTATACATACCGGCGTCCATAACGTCCATAGAGATGTAGTAACTGTGGGTAATATTTGATTTGACCGGTTGTGTCAAGTTGAATTTATGTTTCATGCTGCCAGGGCGCTGTGTTTACTGTTTTCCTCCCTTCAATTTATCCAGCTCTTCGCGGTAACGCTCAGCCTGGACTCTGGCCGATTCAATTTCTTCCCTGGCTCTTTCCAGCTCTTCATCCTGTCTCTGTCTTTCTTCCCGGATTTTATCCTGCATTTCATCAAAACCCACATAGATAGCCAGTGCACCACCCAAAAGAAGAAAGATCGGCAGGGCGCCTCTGATGATGGCTAAAAAATCAGTCCACCAGAAAATCAAACTGATCAATCCAAAAATAGCGGTGCCGACTCCTGCTGTCAGCAAAGACATAATCCAACCTCCGGATAATTGATCTACAAATCGGTTCAATTATAATTATGCAATATTTATCATGAATATAATGGTTGGGCAAGCCGTAAATAGATGATTGTGAAGATAAAATATTACTTGATTTAATAGGGGGCATCATCTAGATAATACAGTTTATTAAAGCAGTGCATATTACACGACAATCAATTAAGGGTGAAATGAATGGAGCTGAATTTCAATAAAAGCGACGGGCTGATTCCGGCCATCGTTCAAGATGCTGAAACAAAAGATGTATTAATGCTGGCTTATATGAACCGGGAATCGTGGGCCGCTACCCTGAAATCCGGTAAAGCGACTTTCTGGAGCCGCTCCAGGCAAAAATTATGGCTGAAAGGTGAAAGCTCCGGCCATGTGCAGATCATTAAAAATATTTATATCGATTGCGATGACGACACCATTTTGCTGCAGGTGGAACAATTGGGGGGGGCTGCCTGCCATACGGGGCATCGATCCTGCTTTTACCGGAAACTTGAAGGTGGTGAGGTTATTGTCGTAGGAGAAAAAGTTTTTGATCCGAAGGATGTGTATAAATGAATATATTAAAATTGGGTATCCCCAAGGGCAGTCTGGAAAATAACACGGTCGATTTATTTAAAAAGGCCGGTTGGCGGATTACCTATGATTCCCGCAGTTATTTCCCCGATATCGATGATGAGGAAATTTCCTGTACCCTGGTGCGGGCGCAGGAAATGTCGCGCTATATTGAAGACGGTCACCTGGATTTGGGGCTGACCGGTATCGACTGGATTCTGGAAAATAATTCGGATGTCGTGGCCGTGCAGGATCTGGTCTATTCCAAGGTCTCCACGCGTCAGGCAAGATGGGTGCTGGTGGTGCGGGAGGATTCACCCATCCGTTCGCTTGAAGATATGGAAGGGAAGCACATATCCACCGAACTGGTTAATTTTACCAAGCGATATTTTGCCGATAAAAAGATTAATGTCAGCGTGGAGTTTTCCTGGGGCGCCACGGAAGCGAAAGTTGTGGATGGACTGGTCGACGCGGTCGTGGAAGTGACAGAGACGGGATCAACCATCCGGGCGAACAAATTAAGGATTGTTCACGAGCTGATGAGGACCAACACGCAGCTGATTGCCAATCGTGAGGCCTGGAACGATCCCTGGAAGCGTAAAAAAATAGAGCAGATCAGGACTTTGCTAAACGGATCCCTTTTGGCGATGGGCAAAGTCGGCATGAAACTGAACGTGTCCAAGGAGAATCTGGAGGGCGTGATGAAACTTCTGCCGTCGCTCAAAGCCCCGACGATTTCCACCCTTTACTCCGACGAATGGTTTGCCATTGAGTCTGTGATCGACACGGGTGTTGTTCGGGATTTGATTCCGCGGTTGCTCGAAGCCGGAGCGGAAGGCATTATAGAGTACCCATTAAACAAAGTCATATGATCCGGGGGGGGGGCCGTGATGGCCAGAAAAGCGAAAATTGTCCGCAAAACAACGGAAACGGATATCACGCTGGATATTGATCTGGATAAATCCGAAGGCGGCAAAATCGACACGACGATTCCTTTTTTGAATCACATGCTGGATCTTTTTGCACGCCATGGGCGATTCAAAATCGGGATCAAAAGCAAAGGTGATACAGAAATTGACGATCATCATCTCGTGGAAGATCTGGGCATCTGTCTTGGACAGGCGGTAGGCCAGGCGCTGGGTAAAAAGATCGGCATCAATCGATACGGTTCGGCCTCCCTGCCGATGGATGAGTGCTTGTGTCATGTCAATATCGACATTTCCGGCCGTCCCTACCTGATATACAAGGTCCGGTACGAGCGCAGGAAAATCGGCGGTTTTGATCCTGCCCTGGT
>JBDKUG010000200.1:0-11390 GCA_039679815.1 Smithella sp. | reverse complement strand
GAGATTCTCCCATATCGATGATTGCATCGACCTGTTCATATTTGATGTTGTGTCCTCCGATGTGCACGCCGCTGAAGCCCATTCCTTTGAGAATGGCGTACATACGGGCGGCGCGCAGGATTCTGGCACCTTGGCCCTTGTCGGGATCGTTCCGTTCGCGATCCAGGTCTGCCAGCAGTTTATCGGTAACGACCGATCCGGGCAGATCGTTGCGGTTCATCATTTTGGCCGCTCCGAACGGCAGGATGTAGATGTTTCCGATCAGTGGAATGTCCAAGCCGTTTTGTTTCATGTAAAGCAATACTTCATGAAATTTTCTTGCGTCATATCCCAGCTGTGTAACGATAAATTGCGCGCCGGCTTCGATCTTTTTTTTCAGTTTGATGTACTGGACGAGCTGCTCCGCTTCTGTTGCCTTGAAGGGAGAGACAACCGCCCCGGCAAAAAAATCGGCGGGTCGGTGACGGATGGTGTCTTTCATTCCCGGATATTCAAGCCCGCCGTTCATGTCCGATATCAACTGCAGGACATGGATCGGATCCAGATCAAAAACAGGCGCGGGCCTTCCGCTGTAACCCGAAACCGGGTAATCACCGCTCATGACCAGCAGGTTTCGGACGCCTGCGCGATCCAGAGCGTACAGGCTGCTTTCCATGGCATTGCGGTTCTTGTCTTTGCAGGTAAAATGAACGAGGGTTTCGATGCCCAGCTTGACGATTTCACTTCCCATGAAATCGGCGGACATGGCCGGGGTTCCTCCCGGATTGTCGGTGAGGGTCAGGGCGTAAATATTACTATTGGAAGCAGCCTGACCGGCCAGGGCCAGCGCCTTATCCTGTGCGGTTTCCCTGGCGCCCCTTCCCGGAACAAGCTCCCAGGTAACGGGGAATAAGGAGGGGTTCAATAAAGCTTCCTTGAATCGATTTTCCTGCATCGTTGCCCTTCATTTTGGTTTTTTTATTTGTTCGGAGAAAATCGCATGTACAAAAGAGCTTGTCAACCATTTTTATAAAAAGCTCAAGGATCAAGGCACAAGGCACAAGGCACAAGGTGCAAGGCAGTACCATCGTCACCCCGGCGAATACCCTAATAACCTGAAGGTCACGCGAGAGCACGAGTGCCGGGGTCAGTTCAATAAGTCTGGATTCCCGCTTTCGCACCCTAAAGGGCACAAGCGGGAATGACCGTGTTGATACTATTATGAGACCATTAATGACTTGCTCCTTGCTCCTTGCACCTTGCACCTTGCACCTTGCACCTTGTCCCTTCTTCTTAAAGGTTGCAGTTGTTGTGGAAATTTGATAATTTAAATCATGCATTCGGTAATGACAAAAAAAATGAGAAGACTGCTATCTTGTGCGGTCATTCTTTTGTCTGTATTCTTGTCTGCTCAGGGATTTGCCGCGACCGAAATCACCAACGTCCGCCACTGGGCGGCACCGGATCACACGCGTGTTGTTTTTGATCTCAGTGCCGATGCGGACTACCAGTTCAAAATCACCGAGAATACACTCACACTCGAATTTTCCGGGGCATCTCTTCATCCATCGCTGCCGGCAGAAAAGGTGATCGGTAAGCCCGGAATCAATAAGATCCTGTTTCAATCCGCAGGCCGCGATAAGTGTGTCATTACAATTGTTCTGGGGCCGCATATCACGACGGAAGTCTTCAAACTGAAAAGATTTATGGATAAGCCTGACCGTGTCGTCGTGGATATTATCGTTGGGCAGGCGGCGATTAAGGAGGAAATCCCGCAGGAACCTGTCAGAGTCCCTTCTGTGAAAAGAAGGGTGATTGTCATTGACCCCGGTCACGGCGGTGAAGATCCCGGCGCCATTGGCGCCAACGGAACTTATGAAAAGCATGTCGTGCTGGCAATCGGCCGTGACATCAAAAAAGCGATTGACAGAATGCCAGGATATCGCGCGGTATTGACCCGTGACGGGGATTATTATGTGTCTTTCAGCAGGCGCCTGAATATGGCCCGAAAGACGAATGCGCATCTTTTTATCAGTGTGCACGCTGATGCGGCCAGAAACCGCCAGGCCAGGGGCAGTTCCGTGTATTGTTTGTCTACAGGCGCTGCCAGTAATGAAGCCGCCAAACTGCTGGCGAATAACGAGAACCTGTCCGATATCATCGGCGGTGTGCCCGACGGTGAAGGAAACAATCAATCCGGCGAAATTATCCTGAATATGTTTCAAACAAATACCATCAATCTTTCGAAAACGTACGCTTCTCATTTGCTTGATCAACTGGGCCGCGTTCACTGTCTGAAATATCCCCAATTCCATGAGGCGCCTTTTCGTGTTTTAAAGCTGCTGGATATACCGGCCGTACTCCTGGAAACCGCATTCCTCTCCCATGATGAGGAAGAGCGTCTGCTGAAAACAAGCAGGTTCAGGAAAACCATTGCTTCAGCAGTTGCGTTGTCCGTAGCTGAATATTTTTCGAGTTCGTCTCCTGCTGTGCTGACTGGGGATGTGGACAAAACGCAGGACACACCATCCGAGCCCGGGTTAAAAAAGACCTCAGAAGTAAAACATCCAGCGGCAAAAACGATCACCTATCGCGTGAAACCCGGTGATAACCTGAATGCCATTGCCAGGAAGCATGAAACAACCCTGGCGGGGCTTTTAAAGCTGAATCGTTTGAAAATCGACGATCCCCTCTACGTCGGACGTAAAATTCTTGTTCCGGCTGGCGCGCCTGAACCGGCTGCCGGACAGTCCCTGAAAAGATATACGGTAAAAAAAGGCGATACGATGTTTTCTCTAGCCAAAGGCTGTTCCATTACCGTCGAAGAGCTGCGGCGCATCAATAAAATGTCGGATGCCGATTCTTTATTGCTGGGGCAGAAAATTAAATTGCCTGAATAGAGCCGGTATGTTGGAAACGGTGCACCCGGAAATAAAACTTTGACCATTCCAAGGAGGTTAACATGACAGCAGCAACCGAACAGGCGTTGAGCGGACTGCGCGATCTTTCCATGATCAAATGGTACATTGTTCCTCTTCTGGCCATTGTCTTTTATATTTATTCGCGTGAAATCAAGGATGCGAGAAAGACCGGCGACTGGAATGCGGTTCTGGCCGGGTTGACCATTTTTGGTGTGGATTTCTTCAACGAGACCTGGAATGGATGGGTTCTTCATTTTACTCAGCGTTCCGCATTCTGGACAACCCCCGGTGACACCGCGCTGCGCACGATGGTCGGATGGAATATTGAAATCATGTTCATGTTTTTGCTGGTGGGGATTATTTATTACAATACGCTTTCTGAAAGCAAAAAAGAAAAAATTCTGGGGCTTCCCGAAAAATGGTTCTGGGCAATCGGATACAGCGTATTTTGCGTCTTTGTGGAATGCCTGCTGAATATCGGCGGACACCTTGTCTGGGAGTATCCTTTCTGGTACCTGTCCTTCAAAGGTGTCTGGCTGATTTTCCTGATCGGCTATTTCCACTTCTTCTGCTTTGCTATTTTAGTCATCAGCCTCAAGTCGATGAAGGCCAAGTTGACGACCCTCGGTATCATTTACGCCGTGCCCATTGTGATGAACGTCCTTGCTTTCGGATTCCGGGGCTGGAGATATTAAAATGATAGTGCGTCGTGCACTGTCTTTGTCGACAGTGCATGACGTACAGTGAATGTTTTACAAACGGCTGTAGTCCAATCAGGCGACGCTCCTGCATTAAAGGTTCAATCGGTTTCATCGCTTCATCCTCCATTTTATTATTTATTTTGAAAGTGTTTCTGGTTCAGAAGGGCAACGATTTCTTTTGAGAGGCATGGATAGCTGTTGCAACTTGGTTGCAATTTTGGTACACCCGCAACCGGTACAGAAAGAAACGGTCAGGGTTAATTCCATGCGTGCGCTTCGCGCCGGGCAGGCATTGTCAGGATGCCGTGGTACATGGACATCATGGAAACGATTGCGAAAAAAGGATCGTCAGTGGTGAATACAAAAATAATATTGTTGCTGCCGCTCATGATCGGGCTTTTATTCACGGCGAGCTGTCAACAAGCGGAAAGCCCCACCGGGGAAGATGAAAGACTGGAAGTCATTGCTACGATTTTTCCTCTCTATGATTTTGCCCGTAATGTCGGCGGCAATAAAATCAATGTTACCATGCTGCTTCCGCCCGCAGCCGACGCTCATCATTATGAGCTGAAGCCGGATGACATCATGCGGATCGGTAAAACAGATGTTTTTCTTTTTACCAGTTTTGAAATGGAGAACTGGGCTCGCAAAGTGATTGATGCCGTCGCTGACAAAACGAACATGCTGGCAGTCGAAACGGGTCAGGGCGCTTCTTTCCTGCCTTTGCCGGAGCATCATGAGCATCATTCAGGGAATCGGTCCGGCCTGAAGGAAAATGTCGCCAGTCACAGGGCAAAGTTAGATCCGCATATCTGGCTGGACTTCGATAATGCGCAAAAAATGATTGACAGCATCACAAATGCATTCATCCGCAAAGATCCAAAAAACAGTGCATTTTATGAAAAGAACGCGCGGGACTATAAACTCAGGCTGATCGATCTGGATAAAAAATATCGTGAGCAGTTATCCAACTGCAGAACAAGAACCATTCTGCATGCCGGTCACTGGGCATTTGCTTATCCAGCCAGCCGCTACCGTTTGCAATACATGGCCGCCTATAATATGTCAGCAGACGCGGAACCCTCACCGCAGCAGATTCTTGTGCTGATTGAAAAGGTCAAAGGACAAAAGCTGCAGTATATTTACCATGAAGATCTTGCCGCGCCAAGGCTGGCCGGGACCATTGCTTCCGAAACAGGGGCGGGGCTGCTCAAACTCAGCAATGGACATGACATCAGCAAAAAAGACCTTCAAAGCGGTGTATCCTTCGTCTCTCTGATGGAAAGAAATCTGCAAAATTTAAAAAAGGGAATGCAATGCCAGTAATTCGTGTTGATGGTTTGACCTTCCGGTACAACGGCATCGATGTGATCAGCAACATTTCTTTTGCCGTGGAAAAGGGGACCTATCTGGGCATTGTGGGGCCCAACGGTTCCGGCAAAAGCACGCTGATTAAAAACATCCTGGGCATTTTACGGCCGGAGCAGGGCAGGGTGGATCTATTCGGCACGCCTCTCGGCAGTTTCCGGCAGTGGGAGAAAATCGGTTATCTGCCGCAGCGTCTCAACGCCTTGAACACGCATTTCCCCGGGACAGTTGAAGAAATTGTTCAAATGGGTTTGACCCAAAAAGATGCGGACGCTCTAAAACGCACACTGGAGATGATGGCGATCGGCCACCTGTCTTCGCGTTTGATCGGGGAACTGTCTTATGGCGAGCAGCAGCGGGCCATGCTGGCCAGGTCGCTCATCCGGCGGCCGGAATTGCTGATCTTTGACGAACCGACCACGGCATTGGATCCGGAAACACGGGGAATGTTTTATTCACTCACCGGTGAGATGAGCCGGCAGGAAGGAACCACGGTGATTCTCGTGACCCATGATATCGGTGTCATTGGTGAGTACGCCCATAATCTTCTTTATCTGGACAAGAAAGTCATTTTCTCGGGTACATTCAAGGACTTCTGTTCTTCCCGGGACATGGCCGGAATTTTTGGCCCGTCAAGTCAGCATATCATCTGCCATCAACACGACCGGACCACGGGGGCATCTGATGGATTTGATTGAGGTCATGAGCTACGGATTTGTCCAGCGGGCAATGATCGCGGGTGTCTTGATTGCCGCCGTTTCAGCGCTTCTGGGGATGTTCCTTGTTCTACGGAGGTTTTCCCTGATCGGTGATGGACTGGCCCACACGACATTCGGCAGCGTGGCGGTTGTTCTTTTAATCGGTGTAAGCCCCCTTTATGTTACTGTGGCGGCACTTCCGCTGGTGATCATCTCCTCCCTGGCTATCTATAAATTAACATCGTCCAGTAAGATCAATGCGGATGCGGCCATCGGAATCGTTTCTTCGCTGGGGATTGCGGCTGGCATTATTCTGGCCAGTTTATCCGGAGGGTTCAACGTTGATTTATTCAGCTATCTTTTTGGAAATATTTTGACGGTCAACAACACCGAACTGATTCTTGCCTTTATTGTATTTGTAGTTGTTACGGCCGTGGTCGTTTATCTCTATGATGATCTTTTCGCGCTCACCTTTGATCAGGATCTGGCATACAGCATGGGAGTCAAAACCAGGCGGCTCAATATCATTCTTTTCCTGCTGACAGCCGTTGCCGCCGTTCTGGCCATGAAGGTTGCCGGCATCATGCTGGTTTCCGCACTGCTGATCCTGCCCGCACTTACCGCTCTGCAGCTGTCCATGAGTTTCCGGAAAACGATGGCTGCCGCGGTTGGTTTTGCTGTCGGCGCTGTTCTTTGCGGAATTGTTATGGCTTTCATGATGAATCTGCCGGCCGGTGCGATGATTGTCCTTTTAAATATCTTTTTTCTTTTCGTGGTTTTCGTGGCTAAAAAACTCTCCGTACCGAGGAGGTAAAGCACGGTGACGGTGGTTAAAATTTTTACATCATTTCCCAATCTCCTTTTTATTTTGGCCGTTGTGCCGGGAATCTATCTGCCGCAGGCCGCGCCTGGGGTTTCCTTTTTGATTTTGCCTGCATTGATGATTGCACAAACATTGACCCTGCTTCGTTTCCCCGGCGGTTTTTTTAATGAGCCAAGAAAACTTGTTCCCGGGGCCCTCTGGGGCAACCTGATGAACTATCTGATTTTGGGAAATCTGATTATCCTGGGAAGCATTTTCCTTATAGGGGATGAAAAATTATGGATCGGCCTGGTCCTGGTTGCCGCCGTTCCTCCTGCGGTGGCAGTCCTGCCTCTGGGAATGAAGTTGAGAGCCGATAAAATGTTAACCCTGGCCGGCTTTGCCGGAGCTTATGCTGGTGCAATCATTCTGATGCCGCTGATTGGCATCGCTTTTCTCAAGTTTATCCCGGTTCATTACGATAAACTGATTATATTATTCTTCACCTTGATTGTGCTGCCGCTCATTCTGTCCCGCATAGCAGTTGATCGAAACTGGGATTCCCGGTTCATGCGGCATCACAGTACCATTTCCAACGTATGTTTCTTTATTGTTTTTTATGCTCTGGCAGCCAGAAATTCAAGTCTGATCAGAAAATGGCCGCTGGAAATCATACAGATTTCGGTTCTTGCGTTTAGCGTCATCTTTTTGATCAGTGTCGCACTGGTGCTCATCGGCTGGTTTTATAAAATATCCCCTCCAAAAATCACATCGCTCATGCTTTTAGGAACCATGAAAAATTATGGACTGGCCGGTGGCGTTGCCCTGTATGTTTTCAATCATGAAGCGGCTTTGCCTGCTTTGATCTTTTCTGTTTTCATGTTTGTTCAAGTTATCTTGATGAAGTTCATTGTGCGAAATGACTCGCCGGATCAGGAAACAGAATCGCTGCCTCCAGGTATCTAAAATTTGACAAAACGCACATGCTGCCTATACTAATCCTTAATAACTACAGAAAGGAGATCAAGATATGGCTGTAAATTTACCCGAGTTGCCTTACGCGAAAGACGCACTGGCCCCTTATATCAGTGCGAATACCCTGGAATTTCACTATGGGAAACATCACAAAACGTATGTAGATAATTTAAACAAACTGGTTGCCGGAACGGATCTGGAGGGAAAGACACTGGAAGAAATCATCGCCAATTCCGTAAAGGATCCTGCCAAGGCTGGTATCTTTAACAATGCCGCACAGGTCTGGAATCATTCTTTTTATTGGAAATGCCTGAAGCCGCAGGGGGGAGGAGTTCCCACGGGGGCTATTGCCGCCAGAATTGATACCGCCTTTGGCAGTTATGATAAGTTTACGGAAGAACTGAAGAATGCCGGTGTAACGCAGTTTGGAAGTGGCTGGGCATGGCTGGTTCAGGATGGAAACGATTTAAAAATAACCAAAACACCGAATGCCGACACTCCGTTGGCCCATGGACAGAAAGCTCTTCTCACGATTGATGTCTGGGAGCATGCTTATTATCTGGATTATCAGAATCGCCGGCCGGATTATCTTACGGCAGTGATCCAAAACCTGATTAACTGGGATTTTGTCAACTCCAATTTAGGATGATATCCTTTCGGTTTTGGAATTGAAGAAACCATAAAAAAGACGGGAACTTATTCACAAGTTCCCGTCTTTTTATAAGAAACATTTGCAGGATTACTAAATCTTCTTATCGACTCTGTCTTTGAGTTCTTTGCCTACTTTGAAGAAGGGCAGTTTTTTAGGCTCAACTTTAATTTTTGTGCCGGTTTTCGGGTTTCTTCCCGTGTAGGAACCATATTCTTTAACGACAAAGCTTCCGAATCCCCGGATTTCGATACGGCCGCCGTTTTTCAGCTCATCGGTAAAACCTTTAAAAACAAGATTTACAACGTCAATTGCTTTTTTTTCCGTTAAATTAAGCTTCTTACTCAAAGCTTCAATAAGACCGGACTTGTTCATAGAGCCTCCTTAATACTATTAACAGGATGAATCGCCTGATATTGTGATGCTGATCATCTTGCACGTGGGCGACTATTATTTATTTTTTAACGATTGTCAAGAATATTTTTACCTTTTTTGACCATTGGAATCATTTAGCAACTGACTGATTTCGCGGCCCGTCAAATTTCGCCATTGGCCTTCTTTAAGGCCCGTCAACGTGATTTTGCCTATGGATTCCCGCACCAGACGGGTAACCTGACGGCCGGCGGCCTCAAATCCCCTCCGAATAATTCTGTTTTTTCCCTCACGCAGCGTGAGGCTGAGCCAGGTGCTTTTGTCATTGATCTTTTCGATATTCAAATTTTCCGGTTTGAATACCGTGTCGGGCAATTTGACGCCGTTTATGATCTGTTTTAATTCTTCTTTGCTTAAACGGCCGGAAATCTTAACACGGTAGGTTTTGGGAACCTGAAAACGGGGATGTTGAATCTTTTGTGCAAAGTCTCCGTCATTGGTTAAAAGTAAAAGTCCTGAAGAATCATAGTCAAGCCGGCCGATCGGGTAAACCCTTTCCGGGACGTCTTTGACCAGATCCGCAACGGTTGGTCTTTTCTGCGGATCGGACATGGTTGTGACATATTCCGCCGGTTTGTGCAGCGCGATGTAGCAGCGGGTTGTTTCCAGGGAAATGGTGTTGCCGTCAACCCTGATAACGTCTTTTCGGGGATCAGCTTTGACGCCCAGTTCGGTTACAATTTCTCCATTGACGCTAACACGCCCTGATGTAATCAGCACCTCGGCATGACGTCGAGAATCAATGCCCGCTGAGGCTATAATCTTCTGAAGACGTTCTTTCATGAATCGATGTCATCCTCAGCAATTACATCGGGAATTACTTCGGAAATCTCCTCCCCGGCGGATTCCTGAAGAATTGTTGCCTGCCCGCCGGTGTTATCCTCAAGAGTTTCCAGGTCAAGCATTCCCTGCTGTTCGGTAATTTCGGTCAGTTCCCTCATGGTTGGCAGGTCCGCTAGTTCCTTGAGATTGAAGACTTCCAGAAATTTCTTTGTGGTGCCATAGATGATCGGTTTCCCCGGTACGTCCTTGCGCCCCACGATGCGGATCAGTTTCTTTTCCAGAAGGCCCTTGAGCGGCGCACTTACGTCAACACCCCGAACGCTTTCGATTTCCGCTTTCACAATCGGCTGCCGGTAGGCAACGATCGCCAGCGTTTCGAGCGCCGCCGGAGACAGGGATCCGGGCCTGGTGCCTTTGAGCTTTTTCACCCAGACAGCCAGCTGGGGCCTTGTGCGAAACTGAAAACCGCCCGCGACCTCCTGTACGCTGATGCCGCTCTGGCGTTCCTCATATCCGGCAATCAGGTTATCCAGAGCGTTTTTGACTTCCGTTTTATCCACACCGTCCATTACGGCGCAGATTTTTTCCAGCGGCAGGGGAGATTCGGACGCAAGAATCAATGCTTCAATAACGGCTGAAATATTTTCCATTTAAAACTCCACGGCCGGGAATATTCGAATGACGCCAAATGCCGCCGTCTGATAAGCTTTGACCATCTTCAGCTTGATAAGCTCCAACAGGGCCAGAAATGTATAGACAATGCGGCGGCGGTCTTTTCGTTCTCCCAGCAATTCTTCAAAGGTGAGATTTTTTTCGCGCGTCAGGCGCTCCATAACGTCATTGATGATGTCCGTCAGCGACAACTTTTCCAGGTCAATCTCCAGGAGGTCTTTATTGTCCATCCGTGAAACGATATTGTGAAAGGCTTCAATCAGTTCAAAAATACTTGCTTCTATCAGTTCATCGTCATCCGTGAGGGATTGTTTCATTTCTTCCGGCAATGCTGCGGATCGAATAAACACGTCCCTTTCCAAAAGCGGTCTTTGCGCAAGTTTGGCGGCCGCCTCCTTGAAAGCCTGGTATTCCAGCAACTGTCGGACCAGTTCCGAGCGCGGATCCTCTTCCTGATCTTCTTCGGAGGGCTCCTCCGGCACGGGCAGCAGCATTCGGGACTTGATATGAATCAGGGTGGATGCCATGATCAGGTATTCACCGGCCAGGTCCAGATTCAGCGATTTAATGATATTGAGGTAGTCGAGATACTGCTGGGTGATGAGAGCAACGGGAATATTGTAAATGTCAATTTCATTTTTTTTGATCAGATATAACAGCAGATCCAGCGGACCTTCAAAAATGTCCAGTTTGATCGCATAATCTGTCGAAAGTTCTTCATTCATAGAAATCTTTATACTTTTATGGCTTCACGAACTTCTTCCATGGTCTGGCGGGCAATTTTTGTCGCTTTGCCGTTGCCATCGGAAATGATATCATGAATCTCCTGCAAATGGCTCAGATAATAATCCATGCGCTCATGAACAGGCGCCAAGGCTTCCTCAATGCGGGCCGCCAGCATTTTTTTGCAGTCGATGCAACCGATAGCGGCGGCCCGGCAGGACTGGTTGATTTCGGTCACGGTCTCTCCGGGTGAATATAATCCGTGAAATGCAAAGACATTGCAGATTTCGGGATTCCCTGGATCTTTTTTCCTCATTCGCTGCGGATCGGTGAACATGGCCGCGACTTTCTGATGAAGTTCCTTCCCGCGATCGGACAGATAGATGGCATTGTCATAGGACTTGCTCATTTTCCGGCCGTCGATGCCCAGCAGCTTCGGTACACCGGTCAGGAGCGGCTCCGGTACGGGGAACACTTCTTTATAAAGAAAATTGAAACGGCGGGCGATTTCGCGGGTCAGTTCGACGTGCGGCAACTGGTCCACACCAACCGGTACGCCATAGGCTTTGTACATGATAATGTCGGCTGCCTGCAGGACGGGATAACCCAGGAAACCGAAAGTGGACAGGTCTTTGGATGTCAGTTCCGCCTGCATTTCTTTATAGGTGGGATTGCGCTGCAGCCAGG
>JBDKUG010000154.1:0-2356 GCA_039679815.1 Smithella sp. | reverse complement strand
CGGCGGTAAGCTTTCAAGTCATCCGGTGAAAGGCCGAAAATATTCTGATCCCTGTAAATTACGCTGCCCCCATCCGGCTCCTCCAGCCTCATCAACAGCTTTGCCAGCGTTGATTTGCCGCATCCGGATTCCCCGACCAGCCCCAGGGTCTCCCCCTCAAAAATCTGCAGATCAATTCCATCCACAGCACGCACAATCCTGGGACGGCTTTGCAGAAATCCGCCGCCTAAGGTGTATTTCTTTTCCAGTTTCTGGATATCAATTAAAACGGATGCCATATTAACTTTTTACCGCTCTTTCAGCAACAAAGCAGGCTGCAAAATGTCCCTTTTCAATTTCCACCAATTCCGGTTCGGCTTCGCGACACATGTTTTCGGCAAGATCACAACGCTCGGAAAAACGGCATCCGGAGGGAAGTTCGTAGAGGCTGGGAACCGTCCCGCGAATCGTTTTTAAACGGGCATCACCATCCGTTGCCATACCGGAGCAGCCGGAAGGCCGGGATTCAATCAGTCCGCACGTATAGGGATGCAACGGATTGGCAAATAGGTTTTCCACATCCGATGTCTCCACAATTTTACCCGCGTACATGACCGCCACCTTTTGCGCCGCCTCGGCAACCACTCCCAGATCGTGCGTGATCAGGATGACCGCCATATTGTTTTTTTCTTTCAGATTAGAAATCAGGTTCAATATTTGTGCCTGTATCGTCACATCCAGCGCCGTGGTCGGTTCATCGGCCAGCAGCAGCCGGGGATGGCAAGACATGGCCATTGCGATCATGACACGTTGCCTCATCCCCCCACTCAACTGATGGGGATAATCTCTTACTCTTCTCTGAGGCTGGGGAATACCGACTTCGTCTAAAAGCCCCACACTTCTTGCCAGTGCTTCTTTTGCCGATACATTCTGATGCAGGCGGATTGCCTCGGCAATCTGATCACCTATGCGCAAGACGGGATTGAGCGATGTCATCGGCTCCTGAAAAATCATGGCAATGTCGCTGCCCCGTTTTTTCCGCATGTCTTCTTCCGGCAAAGACAATAAATCCCTGCCGTCAAACAGGACGCGCCCTTCTGCAATCCTCCCGTTGGCTGGAATCAGCCTCAGGATGGAAAGCGCCAGCATGGTTTTGCCACAGCCGGATTCTCCCACAACACCCAACGTTTCACCGGCATCAAGCGACAGGGAAACACCATCAACTGCCCGAATATCGCCTCTGGTTGTTGAAAAAACCGTTTTCAGATTTTCAATTGATAGCAATGGCTGCATATTATCTTTTTGCGCGGCTTTGCAGATATTCTACAAGCAGACGGACCGTCACGCCTGACGCGCCCTTTGGAATGTAAGGTTTGTCTTTCGCTGTCCAGGCAGGTCCCGCGATATCCAGATGAACCCAGGGACAATCACCGACAAACTTACTGAGGAATGCCGCAGCCGTAATCGTGCCCGCCACTCTTCCACCGGTGTTCTTATAATCGGCAATGTCGCTTTTAATCATCTCGGAATAGCTGTCCCATAACGGAAGCTCCCAGACCAGCTCACCCGTAGCCTGGGCCGCCCGGCTGATTCCTTTCTTGAGCTGATCGTCATTCCCCAGCATGCCGATCACATCTTCACCCAGCGATATGATGCAGGCACCGGTAAGAGTGGCAACATCAATGACGGCCTCCGGCTTATACCGTGACGCGTAGGACAATGCATCGGCAAGAATAAGTCTTCCTTCGGCGTCCGTGTTCAGCACTTCAATAGTTTTACCGGAATAGGATTTTAAAATATCACCCGGTTTCAAAGCTCCGCCTCCGGACATATTTTCCGTGGCCGGAACCAGGCCGATGATATTCAACGGCAGTTTCAGGTCTGCCGCCGCCATGACAACGGCCATCACCGCCGCTCCACCGGACATGTCCGTTTTCATTTCATCCATTTTTTCGGCGGGTTTTAAGGAGATCCCGCCGCTGTCAAAGGTCAGGCCTTTACCCACCAGGGCGATTGGAGCGTCACCTTTATTCCCTCCGTTATATTCAAGAATGATGAGTTTCGGAGGCTGGTGGCTTCCGGAAGCAACCCCCAGCAGCGCGTTCATGCCCAGCGCTTTCATCTTTCCTTTCTCCAGCACATGGCAGGATACATTTTTTCTTTTTGCAATTTTTCGGGCATGGTCGGCCATGATCGCCGGAGTCATATCGTTGGATGGCGCCGAAACCAGATCACGGGCAAAACAGACCGCTTCGGTGATCATATTGGTTTTCCTGACTTCCTCAAGAATCATCGGATAGTCGACAGGCTCGACAACTATTTCCAGCTGTCGCATCTCTTTGAGTTCGTCACGATTGACCGTTTTATAGGGAGTATA
>JBDKUG010000326.1:0-7954 GCA_039679815.1 Smithella sp. | reverse complement strand
AAACCTGCATACAAAAACAGCTGAGCCTCCTCGCTTCGTCATCCAGTCTGAGGAGCGTTTTAAATCAGATTCTTTTAGTCGAAAAATCTTTTGATGTTTCTTCACAAACTGCGCGATTTTTCGCTGTGGCAAGACCCTTCCGAGCATATACAGTAGTATCGCTCCCGCCATGGACCCCAGGGTTGCCGAGAGCGAGGATAACCAAATATTCGTGTTGCTTATAGTCGTCAGAAATCCGCTGAATGTTAATATGATCTCGGATGGAATCGGCGGAAATACGTTCTCTAGTAGAATTAGAAACGCAATCCCCAAATATCCGTAGTGATTGATGACATTGATCAGCCAGTCTTGCATCTTAACTCCTAACGATGATGAATCAATACTTACCTATTATTCGTGTCTCTGGGTTCGTAGTCCGACTTGGGTTGCGTCCCAAAGTATCTCGGAAATTCCTGCGAGTATCCATTCATCTGGCGCATTTGATTGGGTTGGTTCGCTTGATGAGAAAATGCTGCATTTGGTAACTGCCCCTGTGGATAAGGGCGCGGATCGATGTAGGGTTGCACAAACCGATCTTGCGGAATGTTTTCTCTCTGATATATCGACCTTACCTGCGGATGACTGCGTTTTTCGTCTCGTTTCTTTTGCCTTTGAAACAAAAAAGTAGCCGAATAAAGGCCAGTAAATATCGCGCATATCGCAAGTACTAATATCAGCCATTTGCTTAAACTGCTCGTAAGAAACTCCATCGCCGGATTGAGCTGGTCGATGACAAAGAAGACAACAAACATCATTCCAATGATGATGCTTGTGTGTGCAAAAAAACCCCAGATACGCTGTTTGTCCTGCATATAATTCAAATCCCCCTAAAATGAGTCAATCAAAAATAAATGATATCGCTTGAAGAGCGGCCTCCACTAGTTGGCTGGCTGATAACCGCGCCTTGGTACACCATCATAGCGGTTGCTCCACCATCGAGGTTATAGGCGGTTACGCACCCGAGCGAGACAAATGTGTTGGCAAGTTCGTTAAGCGTCATGCCGTCGGAATACCCACTCTGCCTTCCGTCGACCACTATGAAGCAGTAATGTCCTGGTTCGAAGTAACCAATCGCAGAACGCGGATTCTTTACTTTGATCTTACTGTCCGATGTATCACAAACCATTCCGTTTTCAACCAGCGCTGGACCAAACGCCCAAGCTTGCCAAACCGTGTCATTGAGCATGTGTAGTGAATTGAACTCGCTCTTCTGATATATGTTCAGTGACCCATCTTTGCCGAGTATGCAAACATCTTCACCCATCACATCACGGTATATAGCTCCGTCCCGGACGACGACTCCTAGTTCGCGTGCGCCATAGTAATCTCCCGATACAGCAAAAACTGCATTATTGGCATTGGCAATTTTTAACGGCATTTCATGAATACCGCGTCCGTAAGTACCTTTTGCCAGCGCCGTGTGAAATGCGTCAATATTCTTAATCCAAACGTCCGCTACAAAATAAGTTACCCCGTTTGCTTGGACTTTATTGATTGCGATTTTCGTTGTGTCGCCTTGATAACTATAGAGCGCATTTATGCCCGTATCAGACGATGGGAATGTCGCCGAAAAGTCCCCATGCGAGATTGGGGTGTCCAGCGTAGGTGTTGGTGTCGGGTCGGGTGTAGGAGACGGTGTTTCCGTGGCGAGAGATACACTCGCTGTCAAGACTGCGCTTGTTTGTGGCATATAAGAATCATCGTTTTTCTGCGCCTGCATATTCAAATCTGATGAATCGGTCATCTGATCCGTGGCTGCAGAGTTAAATGTCTTCGGTGAGACGAAATAAATCAAAGTTACTGTCAAAACGCACGCAAGAAAAATCAGTGTATCCCTCGCAATTAGGAGAGGCCCCGACCAAAGCACATTTTTTTTGTCAGATTGTGAGTTATCCATGTCAACACCTCGCTGAAACATCATAAACATTAGTTATGAGAATCCGACGAAGCCAGCATTAGAATTCGATGAAAATTATCCTTTCGCAAATTCTTAAGGAATTCTCATCCAATCGTAATGCTAGCTCGTCAAATAGCGCGTATAATCAATTTGAGGATATGACTGCTTTCGCAATCGTACCCACTCCGTGCAAGGGAGGATTTCCCAATGAATATTCTGATCATTGAGGACGAAGCAGATATTGTGCGTTTTCTCATGCTCGAACTCCAACACGAAGGGTATTCGGCGAGTAGTTGCACAAACGGTAGGGCAGGTTTAGAGAAAGCACTGACCGGTGAATTTGATCTGATACTCTTAGACGTAATGTTACCCGAACTAAATGGGATCGAGATCTTACGTCGACTGAGAAAGGAAAACTCGGTACCTGTCATCCTAGTTACCGCGCGAGATACTGTTATGGAAAAAGTAAACGGCCTCGATATGGGCGCAAACGACTATATTACAAAACCTTTTCATATTGAAGAGTTGCTCGCGCGTATCCGCATGGTACTCAGAACTGCTGAACCGTCTTCGCCTTCCTCACCGGAAGGAACATTATCCATTGGCGACCTCATTTTGACTGCGTCATCCCGACAAGTCACACGCGCAGGCGAAATCATAGAGCTGACAAAGACTCAGTACGATCTGCTCGAATACTTGCTTCGGAATCGGGATATCGTGCTCTCGCGGGATCAGATTCTCAGTCACGTTTGGGGATATGAATATGCGGGCAACAGCAATGTGGTAGACGTGTATGTGCGATATTTACGCAATAGAATTCATGACTCGGATGAGATCAAAATCATAGAAACGATACGGGGGATTGGATATGTTTTACGGGATAAAACGCGCAAAGAGTAAACTTTCAGATCGACTGACTGGCGTCTACACAATATTGTTCGCCGTGATTTTATTTATTCTCTCGGTTGGCGTGTTCTTTATCGCTTTTCAGTTTATGATTCAAAAACAATCGAGCAATCTCTCTATCACAACAGAATTAATGAGCGATCATTTAATTGAAGAGATTGAAGAGAACGAGCCTCTCTCCAGCCCTGAAATCCTTGAAGAGCAGAATAATGACCAGTATCTCTCTATTTTCATCTTTGATTCCGAAGGAGAAACGGTTAACAGATTGCTGAATTTTCCTTTGAACGAGAAGGCGCTCCCAATATCAGCCCCTGAACCCACCTTGATTTTTCAATCGGGGCATATGATGCTTTGTGTATCCCGACCAATCCAAGAACATGAATCGGTATATGGAACTCTTTATATAGTGCAAAAACTTCAGAGTGAAACCGCATTTCTGCGACTTCTTGGAATCCTTCTAATTTGTGCGAATGTGATTGGTGCGTTAGCGGCACTTTGGGCGGGGAACTACACGAGCCGGAAAATGCTTTCGCCAATCAATCAGATAATCGAGGCAACGAATCATATTGGTGGAAGTAATTTGGAGGCTCGCCTTGACGTGCCCGAACCGGACGACGAATTGAAGAATCTCGCCCTTACCATCAACCGTATGTTGGAGCGTGTTTCGACGGCCTATCGGCAGCAAGGGCGGTTTGTTGCGGATGTTTCCCATGAACTTCGCACTCCATTGGCAGTCATGCAAGGGAATGTGGATTTACTCTCCCGCTGGGGAAGCGCGGATCCGACTGTCATGCAGGACAGCATTCGCGCTCTGCAAAAGCAGACCGCTTATATGAATCAGCTTGTTGAAAACCTGTTGTTTCTTGCCAGATTTGACAATATGCAGGCCCAACTTAGCGTTGCTAGTTTTTCAGTTGGGGAACTGTTTGGAGAACTTTTAGAAGAGCAGGCGTTGATCGATCCAGAACATAATTACGAGGTAACTCTCGCTTCCTCAAGTGACAACCTTACTGCGGACAGGACGATGATCAAACAACTTTTGCGTTCTTTGATTGACAATAGCGTCAAATATACGCCAAAGGGTGGGCTAATCCAACTTAGCTTTAAATCTGATGATCCACAAGCCATACTAACCGTTTCAGATAATGGAATCGGGATGGATGCCGAGCATTGCGAGCATATCTTCGAGCGGTTTTATCGCGTCGATCCGGCGCGTACGCGTGCAACTGGCGGCATGGGACTAGGTCTATCCATCGTGTCCGTCATTGCGCAGGCACACAGCGGTTATGTTTCCGCTATCAGCAATCCAGGCGCAGGAACAACCGTATCTGTTTTTTTACCTAGATAACCGCAAACACAAAACAAGGCACTCCGATCAGAGAGCCTTGTTTGCTTTTCAAAAGAATTCTCATCTACTTCTCATGTTTCTCCCGAATGATTCTCATTTTTCGGTGGTATCCTGCAAAAGGAATCTTTGGAGGTTGACATGGGTTACTCATACAAGCAATCGCGTGGAAAAAAGACTATAAAGAACAGCGCGCTCAAAGTGTTTCTACGCGATATCATCTTATTTGGCATTGCCTTAAATGTATTTGCATTATTCCATCATGTTTTGCCGCGAAAATTGCAGCCGGTCGATGTATCACGTTACACGAACTCAACACCTGTTCCGGCAACGCAAAATTCGTCTAATGCGGCGACGGAACTTTCAGCCGCAACACCCACATTGACAGCAACGCCTGTTCCAGGTGATTTCTCCGCTTCATTTCCCACAATGGACACGGGCACAAACGCGCTTTACAGTTATCAGACGGATACCGTGCGAATTGCGATCAATCGCGTTCAGGAGAACAGCGTCACTTACTTTGTTGCCGATGTCTATGGTAAGAACATACAAGCATTGAAAACCGCGTTTGCAAAGGGAAAATATGGCAAGAACATCTACGATTTCCCTCTTACAACCGCCAATGAAAATCAAGCAGTATTTGCCGTTACCGGTGATTATTACAGTGCGAGAAGCCAAGGCATCGTGGTTCGCAACGGTACTCTTTATCGCGATGTACCCAATACGGATATCTGTGTTCTATATAACGACGGTGAAATAAAAACATATGATTCAGCAAATTTCAATTTAACCGATGCAACTGCACGTGGTATATGGCAGTCCTGGTCGTTTGGGCCGCCTTTACTGGACGATAACGGTGGTAAGCTGTCGGAATTCAACTCAACGTTGACGGATCGCCATCCAAGAAGCGCAATCGGCTACTATGCGCCTGGGCATTACTGTTTTGTCGTTGTGGACGGGCGGCAGAAGGACTACTCCATTGGCATGAACCTAACCGAACTATCCGCCTTGTTCGAAAGCCTCGGCTGCAAGCAAGCCTACAATTTTGACGGCGGCGCAACCGCCGTAATGATTTTCCAAGGCAACGTCATCAATCAGCCGTACAAAGGTGGTCGAGAGTCGGGAGACATTATCTATTTCAATTAGTAAAGAAGCATCTGTTGATTATTGTTTCGATATTCTGTATTTTGTCGATTTGCACCCACTTGATCTCATTTGCACCCACCCCCCACGTTTCGCGCGATTGTATCACTTCGTGAGGGTTTAGCCAGACGCGACACCCAGAATCGAACTCCGAAAAAACTCTGTTTGAAACACACTAGCTACGCTTCAAATCAGCTTTCAATAAAAATGATGCCCTTGTGCGTCAAAAATGCGACAAAAACCAAATTTGGCCTGCGAGCTCACCCTCTCGCAGGCCTTTCTCTATCTATCCTGAATAACGCTTTTTTTGAATTTGTCGCATTGTCGCACAAATTCAAAAATGGGCTAAAATTGAACCCCCTAAAAAGTCGCCTAATTAGGGGGTTTTTGGCGTGCCTGGGAGGATTCGAACCTCTGGCCTTTGGAGTCGGAGTCCAACGCTCTATCCAGCTGAGCTACAGGCACAAGTATTTTGTTGTCATTTTAGCACCTGCGACCCGCGGAGACGGAGCAAGGCGACTTACATCTTCAATGTTATGTTGACGCAACGATGGGTTAGATACTACAATCAAATCAGGCCGCATTCGTGCTCGGAGGGTGCCCGTCTAACCTAAAATCGTTGTCATGATCGTTGCCTGAAATCATGATTATCTTAGTAAATTCAACACCGGTGGACTTGTGTTAAGACAAGGTCAATATATAAGTTGTTTTAAAAAGGTTGGTAATGATCTGTGAATACGACAATTTTAGCCACAAAATTGTATATCCCCCAGCCTCGGTCTAAAACTGTCCTCCGCCCCCGCCTGATCGATCGGCTGAACGAGGGCCTCTCTGCGAGCCGTAAACTGACCCTTGTGTCTGCTCCCGCCGGCTTTGGTAAAACCACGCAAGTCAGCGAATGGGTCACTGTTTGTGAACGACCGGTTGCCTGGCTGTCGCTGGATGAAGGAGACAACGATCCCATACGCTTTCTGACTTACCTCGTCGCTGCTTTACAGACGATTATGGAGAATATCGGAGCGGGTGCGTTGGGTTTACTCATTTCCCCTCAGCCACCGTCATCTGAGTCAATTCTGACGGCTCTGCTCAATGAAATCGCCACCATCCCGAACCCTTTCATCCTCGTCCTTGATGACTACCACTTGATTGACACCAAACCAGTTGACGATGCCATCACCTTTCTGCTTGAGCACCTGCCACCACCGATGCACCTGGTCATTGCCACCCGAGAGGATCCACATCTGCCTTTGGCTCGGTTTCGGGCACGTGATCAATTGACCGAGTTGCGCGCCGCTGACTTGCGTTTTACCACCTCCGAAGCCGCCGAGTTTCTCAACCAGGTGATGGGACTGAACATCTCAGCAGATGACATCGCCGCACTCGAAGCCCGCACCGAAGGCTGGATTGCTGGTTTGCAGTTGGCCGCCCTTTCCATGCAGGGTCAAACTGATACCGCAGGATTCATCAAATCTTTCACCGGCAGCCACCATTTCGTACTGGACTATCTGATTGAAGAAGTCCTGCAGCATCAATCTGAAAGCATTCAGACATTTCTGCTGCGCACGTCAATCCTTGACCGCCTGTGCGGCCCGCTGTGTGACGCGGTTATGGTTTCTCCACCAGCTTCGGGGCAGGAAACCCTGGAGTATCTCGAACGCTCCAACCTATTCATTGTCCCTTTGGACACTGAACGGCGATGGTTCAGATATCACCATCTGTTTGCAGATTTGCTGCGCCAGCGCCTGGAAAAAACCAAAGAATTTGCCGAATTCCACCTGCGCGCCAGCCAGTGGCATGAAGAGAACAGCGACCTTGGCTCGGCGTTTCATCACGCCATCTCAGCCGGGGATTTTGTCCGGGCGACGGGGTTAGCTGAAACAGCCTGGCAGGGCATGAATGGCAGTTTTCAGTCAGTTGCCTGGCTAGGCTGGGTTAAAAAACTGCCAGAAGATGTGATCCGCGTCCATCCGGTGCTTTGCACCCAGCTTGGTCGGGCATTCGCAGATGCGGGCGAACCGGAGGCCAGTGAGTTGCGCCTGCAGGACGCTGAACGATGCCTGGATGGTTCGGACGTAGCGAACGAAGCGCAGCTTAAGCCATTGCCAGCGATTATCGCCTTGGTCCGCGCCTCCAATGCCCAGATGCAGGGTGATCTCGCAACAACGGTGAAGTACGCCGAACTGGCTCGCCAAATCATCCCCGAAGATGACTTTGTCCTGCGCGCCCAGGCCATCATTACATTGGAGGTCACCCACTGGGCCAACGGCAACCTGGAGTCTGCCGTCCGGGCGATTGGTGATTGGATGGAGAGCATGACCCATCTGGGCAATCACGTCTTCGTGGTTGTCAGCGCATTTGCTGTAGCTGACCTGCTGGTGGGACTGGGGCGCTTGAGAGAGGCCGAGCGGACCTATCAGGAAGCCTTGCAACTGGCCGCCCAACACGGTCCGGAGGCCGAACACATCACTGCCCATCATCATTTAGGCTTGTCCATGATCTACCGTCAAAGGGGAGATGACACCCTCGCCGCTCATCACTTGAAACGAGCCGCCGAATTGGGCCTGCAAACTACCCTGGTGGATTGGCTGCACCGTTGGCATATGACCCAGGCCCAACTGAAAGAG
>JBDKUG010000382.1:0-9080 GCA_039679815.1 Smithella sp. | reverse complement strand
TAGTAGGGCGTATGCGCATTCCTCTCGGAGTGATCGGCATCATCTACGAATCGCGCCCCAATGTTACCGTGGATGCCTCAGCCCTGTGTGTCAAGTCAGGCAATGCGGTCATTTTACGGGGCGGTTCGGAATCCATTCATTCCAACCTGGCCATCGCTTCTATTTTACAGGACGTTCTCAGGGAAAGTCCTCTCCCCGACAAGGCCATTCAGGTGATTCCCTTTACCGATCGCGAGGCTGTCACAACGCTGCTGCAGATGGATGAGCAAATTGATTTGATTATTCCGCGGGGCGGCGAAGAACTCATCCGCGCAGTGGTCGCGCAGTCCAAGATTCCCGTGATCAAACATTACAAAGGGGTATGCCATATCTTTGTGGATGCCACGGCTGATATCAACATGGCCGTGAACATCTGCACCAATGCAAAAGTTCAGCGGCCCGGCGTCTGCAACGCAATGGAAACCCTGCTGGTGCATGCGGACATTGCCCCCGCGTTTTTACCGAAAATTGCGGAAAAGCTGCAGAAAGCAGGCGTTTTGATCAAGGGCTGCGAAAAGACCAGAAAGGTTCTGAAAAATATTGATTCGGCAACCGAAGAAGACTGGTTCTCGGAATACCTGGACCTGATTCTATCCGTGCGCGTTGTTCCGTCCATCGACGTGGCGATGGAGCATATCGAAAAATACGGATCCATGCACACGGAATCCATCATTACCAAAGATTATGCCAGCTCACAGCGTTTTCTGAACGAAGTCAATTCATCGACGGTTCTGGTCAACGCTTCCACACGCTTTAGTGACGGGTTTGAACTGGGCCTGGGAGCGGAAATAGGCATTTCAACCACCAAGCTGCATGCGTTCGGGCCAATGGGACTGGAAGAACTTACCACGTCCAAGTTTATCATTTACGGCGACGGCCAGGTCCGCAAATGAAATGGGGGCTATTCGGTGGCACATTTGATCCGATCCACTTCGGCCATCTGCGTGCCGCACAGGAGCTGATTGAACTGGTCAACCTGGACCGCGTCGTTTTTATTCCCGCGTTTCTGCCCCCGCATAAGACAGACCGCGTGATCAGTTCTTTTGAACATCGTTTGCAGATGGTCAGACTGGCTGTCTCAGACAATGAGCGATTTGCTTTTTCGGATGTGGAGAATCAGCGGCCTGGGAAATCCTATTCCATTGATACCGTCCGGTATTTTTTAAATTCCCATGATGAAAATTTAGAATTATATTTTATTACGGGGCAGGACGCATTTGACGCAATCACCACCTGGCATCAATGGGACGAACTTCTGTCGCTTTGTCATTTCGTGGTGATGACCCGGCCGGGTTATGAAAACAGGGGCCTGGCGCATATTCTGCCTGAGGATATTGCCGCGAGCTATGTTTACAATGATTTAAACGATTGTTTTCTAGGGCCGCAGGAAAGCAGGATTTATTTTCGCAAAACAACATTTCTGGACATCTCTTCATCGGCGATCCGGCAAAGCATTCAACAAGTGTTGTCCGTTCAATACCTGGTCCCGGACCAGGTTATCCGCTTCATAAATGAAAAAAGACTGTACCGCTGACGGGGGAGCGATGGTGTGCGGGAGTTACAACTGCAGCAATCCCTTCTGGCCTTGTTCCTGATAAATGCGACTGCACACGTCAACCACATCCGCATCGTAAAGAATGCCGCGGTTTTGGGTAATTTCCGCCATGGCGGATTCTATTCCGAGAGTGGGGCGGTACGGCCGGTGTGAGGACATGGCTTCAATCACATCGGCAACGCCAATGATCCGGGCTTCCAGCAGGATTTCCTCTCCTTTCAGGCCCTGCGGATAACCGGAACCATCTATTCTTTCATGATGCTGAAGGATGATCTTTGCGATCGGAAAAGGAAACTCGATGGTCTTGAGAATGTCATAAGCATTTTGCGCGTGAGTTTTCACCATTTCCATTTCCAGCTTGTTCAGACGCCCCGGTTTGGTCAGGATTTCAGACGGAACGGCAATTTTACCGATATCATGAAGTGATCCGGCAATCCGAATCGCTTCTATCTGTACGTTTGGCAGAGACATGCGTCTTGCGATGGTGCAGGCGATTTTGGCGACCTGCTGCTCGTGCCCCGCCGTATAGGGATCGCGGCTTTCCACGATTTTGGACATGGCCAGCTCCGCGCCTTCCAGAATCAACTGGATTCTTTCGTAACTGGTTTTAAGCTCGCGGGCGCTCCGTTCCAGATTAAGGGTTTTCAGCCTGACTTTTTCTTCCAGATTTTTGTTGAGCTCCAGCAGGGCCGCATTTTGTTTTTTGACCAGTTCATTCAGCTGCTGGTTTTCGATCAACAGTTCCGCCCTGGACAGGATCTGGTTGATTGAATAAAGCAACTCGTCCCTGCGCCATGGTTTAGTGATATAAAGGTGAATTCCTCCGCTGTTTACCGCCTCGATAATCGCATCCATGTCAGTATAACCGGTTAAAAGGACACGCATGGCATTAGGACAGATTTTCCGGGCTTGTGCGAAAAACTGAACTCCAAGCATGCCCGGCATGATCTGATCGGAGATGATCAGGGAAAAATTCGGCGATTCTTTCAGAATTTTAAGGCCCTCTTCGGCGGACTCTGCCGTGTGCAGATCGTACCCCTGATCCGCCAGAGTCATCCTCATGATGTCAAGAATGGCTTCCTCATCATCGATGACGAGGATCGAATGCTTGTAGTTTAATGGAGTCAATGGCAACGAATTCATACACGTAAGGTCACATATCGGATAATAGGGTTATGGGTCTCAGCCGTCTGGTTTCATTCATCAGACCATGCTTGAAGAATAACAGAATAAACAAAAGAAAAAAAGCAGAAAAACACGATTATTCAGTCATCAAATCAGGCAACGCCGGGGTTTTTTGATCGGCCAGGATTTTTCTTAAAAACTGACCGGTTGCCGATTCCTCATTTCCGGCAACTTCTTCCACGTTGCCTGATGCGATGATCCGCCCTCCGCCGGGACCGCCTTCAGGGCCCAGATCAATGATATGGTCCGCGGATTTGATGATATCCAGATTATGCTCGATGACGACCATGGTATTGCCCATATCCACGAGGCGCATCAGCACATCAAGCAGTTTTCGGATATCCGCGAAGTGCAGGCCGATGGTCGGCTCATCCAGAATATAAAGCGTGTTGCTGTTAACCCGCTTGCCCAGCTCACGTGCCAGTTTGATGCGCTGCGCTTCACCGCCGGAAAGGGTTGTGGCCGACTGTCCCAGCCGGATATACCCAAGCCCCACGTCCATGAGGAGCTGCAGATGCGATTTCAGCGAAGGAATGTTGGAAAAAAAGTCCAGGGCCTGATCGACGGTCATGTCGAGGACTTCAGCAATATTGCGGTCTTTGTACCTGATATCCAGCGTGTCCGTATTAAAGCGTTTGCCGTGGCAGGCTTCACAGGTGACGTAGACGTCCGGCAGAAAATGCATTTCGATTTTAATCAATCCGTTGCCTTCGCAGGCTTCGCATCGTCCCCCTTTAACATTGAAACTGAAGCGTCCCGGTTTGTAGCCGCGCATACGGGCTTCCGGAAGCCCTGTAAAAAGATCGCGGATAAAAGAAAAGATTCCGGTGTATGTGACGGGATTGGAGCGTGGCGTCCTGCCGATCGGCTGCTGGTTAATCATGATGACCCGTTCGATGTCCCCCATGTCCCTGACCCGCTTGATCTTTCCCATCGAGCCGCTGTGCTGGTTTAATCTTCGCGCCATTACTTTGTATAGTGTTTCAATCACCATCGTGCTTTTTCCGGAACCGGACACACCGGTTACCGCGGTCAGCAAGCCGCAGGGGATATTGATGTCGATGTCCTGAAGGTTGTTTTGCGATGCGCCTTCCAGGATGATCTGGCGTCCTTTGCCGGATCGCCTTTTGGCGGGACCGGCGATAAATTCTTTTCCGGATAAGAACTTGCCGGTCAGCGATGTTTCGCTTTGCAGCATTTCGGCGGGAGTTCCCTGAAAAATGATTTCACCGCCCTGGGTGCCGGCGCCCGGCCCCATGTCGATAATATGATCGCAGGACATCATCATGTCAGCGTCATGTTCCACCACCAGGATGGTGTTTCCCATGTCTCGCAGTCTTTTGAGCGTGTCGATCAGCCGCAGGTTATCTTTTTGATGAAGCCCGACGGTCGGTTCGTCCAGCACGTACAAAACCCCCATCAGGCCGGAGCCGATTTGCGTGGCCAGACGAATACGCTGACTTTCTCCGCCCGACAGGGTGGACGTTGAGCGGGCCAGATTCAAGTAATCCATTCCGACATTCAGCAGAAAGGAAAGCCTGCTTTTGACTTCCTTGAGAATACGTTCGGCAATCTGCGTTTCCTGTTCAGACAGATGCAGTGTTTCAAAAAAATGGAAACAATCACGAATGGACATCAGGCAGAGGTCGTAAATATTTTTGCCGCCCACCGTTACGGCCAGGCTTTCTTTTTTCAGCCGCGCGCCGCCGCAGGATTCACAGGCTCTCAAATCAATATAGCGTGCCAGATCATTGCGTACGGCATTGGACGATGTTTCTCTCCAGCGGCGCTCCAATTGTTTGATCGCTCCTTCAAAGGGGCGATGAGCGAAGAAACGCTTGCCGGGCCGGTCGTGATAGAACTTGATGGCTTCGGTACCCGATCCGTAAAGGAGAATATTCTTGATGGCATCGGGCAGTTTGTTAAACGGCATGTTGATGTTGAATTTGTAATGTGAAGACAGCGTATCCAGCATGTTATAATAGTGCAGGGAGCTCCGGCCGGCCCATGGCGCAATGGCGCCTTCGCGGAGCGAAAGGCCGGCGTCGGGGACGACCAGGTCAACCGCGAAGTGCATGCGAGTTCCCAGTCCGTTGCACTCAGGACAGGCCCCGTAGGGATTGTTGAATGAAAAAATGCGGGGCACGGGTGCCGCCATGCTGATGCCGCAATCCGGGCACGCATATTTTTCGGAGTATAATGTTTCACTGCCGTCGGCTGTTACAATCCTGACGAGTCCATCGCCTTTGCCCGCGGCTATTTCCACGGAGTCCCTAAGTCTTTTGCGGATCCCTTCTTTCAGCACCAGGCGGTCGACGATCAGATCGATGTCGTGACGCTTTGTTTTGGCAAGAACAACATCTTCCGCCAGATCGTAAATTTCTTTGTCGATGCGGACGCGGGCAAACCCCTCCTTCTGCAGCTTCTTCAATTCCTTGGCAAACTCGCCTTTTTTCCCCCTCACCAGCGGCGCCAGAACGCTGAATCGCGTATTTTCAGGCAACGCCAGAACGTTTTGCACAATGCTGTCGATGGTTTGTGACTGAATGGTGCGACCGCAGCTGTAACAATGGCAGATTCCTATTCCTGCATAGAGAAGGCGGAAATAGTCGTAAATTTCAGTCACGGTGCCGACGGTGGAACGCGGATTGTGGCTGGCCGCGCGCTGTTCTATGGCTATCGCGGGCGAAAGGCCTTCGATGGATTCTACATCCGGCTTGTCCATCTGGCCGATGAACTGGCGCGCGTAAGTGGAAAGCGACTCTACATATCGACGCTGGCCTTCGGCATAAATGGTGTCAAACGCCAGAGAAGATTTACCGGAACCGGACACGCCCGTGATGACCACCAGCTTGTCCCGGGGGATGTCCAGATGAATATTTTTAAGGTTGTGCTGGGATGCACCCTTAATTCTTATAAAATCCATATAATGATTTGCTGTCTGCTAATACCTGATATCAATGAAGGATTGTTTGCGAACGCCGTCGATCCATTCATCGTATTTTTTGGTGGCCTTTTCATTTTCAATTTTTGTTCTGATTTCATTGCGCACTGCGGACATTGATTTCAACCCCTCTCCGCGCTTGTCGACAACCATCACAATGTGAAAACCCGATTCTGTTTCAATGACATCGCTGACCTGTCCGACAGGCATTTCAAAAGCTGCTTTTTCCACATTCGGCATCATGGCGCCTCTTTCCACAAATCCGATATCTCCGCCCTGTGCCGCAGCCGGTTCTTTGGAATATTGAGAAGCCAGCATTTCAAAGGATTCGCCTTTCAGAATGCGCTCATGCAGTTGTCTTGCCTGCTCCCTGACGGTTTCACGGGATTTTTTGCCCTGACCGGCCGGCGCCGGGAGGAAAATCTGCCGGATGTGGACTGCTTCCTTCCCTTCGTATTCGCTGCGGTGTTTGTCATAGTAATCACCGATTTCTTCATCCGTAACCACGATTTTGGATTGTACTTCGTTTCTGAGCACCTTCATACGCAGCATTTGTTCCGAGATGTCTTTTTTTACAGCCCGAAGCGTCTTTCCCTCTGAGGCCAGTTTTTTTAAATAGTCATCCATGGAGATGTTGTTTTTGGTCAGCATGTCCATGATCACGGCCATCACTTCCTCATCTTTGATGGTGGTAAAGTTTTTGCTCCCTTTTTTTGCTTCATGTTCAATCAGCATCTGATCGATCATGCGCTGCAGAAAAACTTTCTTGTTCTGTTCCAGAACACCTTCCAGATCGTTGCCTTTGTATGTTGTCTGGATGCTTTTCGCGTAGGGCTCAAACGACCGATTCAGTTCGCGCATCGTGATGATCTCGTTATTCACCACGGCCACGATTCTATCCTCCAATTCGGCGGCAACACTTCCGCATGCCAGCAGTATAGCCAGCATTATCATAAGATATATTCTAAGTCCTTTCACAGATTCCTCCCTGAAAATTTAATTATTCTGCAACATCTCTTTGAATATTTTTGTATCTTTTTTAATCACGGCTTTGCGTTTCAATGCATCCAGCCATGCGGTAAATGCCAAATCTTCCTTATGAATCCGGATGGCGGCCAGGATATCGCCCTTACATTCGTCAAAAGACCGGGTCTGCGCCGGACGTTTTTCACTGACTTTGAATATATGGTATCCATAAGCGCTTTTCACAACCGGGCTGACGATGCCCACAGATAAATGAAAAATAGTTTCATCAAGCGGTTCCGGCATGGTCTGATGGATGACCAAACCCAGATCGCCTCCGCGGGAAGCCTCCGGTCCGATGGATTCCTGGACTGCCACACTGGCAAAATCCTCGCCGTTTTCCAGCCGGACTTTTATTGCATGGGCCTTTTCCGGGTTCCTTACAACAATTTGCGCCACTCGCACCTGCGCTTCGGTTTTGCATAGATCGGGTTGTTTATGAAAGTAATCTTTCGCTTCATCCTCCGTAACGCGGACGGACGCGTTTACATCCGCGGCCACCACTTTGTCCATCAGCATTTCTTTTTGAATCTCTTCACGCCATTCATTGTATTGCACATTTTGTGAAATGAGAAAATCAAAAAAATGATCACCGTAATCTTTCCTGATGTCGAGGACTTTTTGTTCCAGTTCCGTGTTGCTGACCGACAGGTTCAACTGGCTTGCTCTCTGAAGAATAATTTTCTCCGTGATCATGGATTCAAGAATTTCTTCTTCGAGCATTCTCCGTTTACTCAATGAATCCGGCAAGGCTCCCGGCGGCAGGATGTTTTTCCGGGTGTTCAGCCGCTTTTGATATTCATCGTAAAAAATTTTTTCATCATTTACCGTAGCGATATATTCCCGATCGGATGGATCATTCCTGCTGCAGGAGATGCTCAGGCACACAGTCCCCAGCAGAACCAGAAGCATGAACGGTTTTTTCATCACATTTATCAATATCGACGGTCCCATGGTATTCTTTTAATTGTATAGCTCGATAATGGTTATTGGGCAAGCATCTTTAAAAGCTCTTCGGCCTGATCCAGTATTTCCGGCGCGGTTGCCGCATGGGCCGGCATAAATAACTTGAAATCGGGCGTAAAGCGTAAGCCTTTGATTTTCTTACGGGTCATGGCGATGATCCTGGCCGGGTCAATCGGTGATGTTTCCCGGAAATGCAGATAAAAATATTTGCCGTCATACCCCATTTTTTTGGCGGACAGAGGCTTCAACCCGTTGCGTATAACGATCACGCGTAAGAGATTATCCGCTTCCTGCGGCAATGGTCCGTAGCAATCGGCAAGTTCGCCGCGAAGTTCATCGATCTCTTCGGGGTTTTCCGCAAGAGATATTCTTTTGTATAAAATCAGCCGCTGATGAACATCTTCGACATAATCTTCGGGAAGAAAAGCGGAAATGCCCATTTGAATTTCCGGAAGTGTATCTTCAACCGGCGGCGTTTTTCCCTGGATTTCCCGTACGGTCTTTTCCATCAGTTCGGTATAAAGTTCATAACCGACCGCGGAGATGTGTCCCGCCTGGGACAGGCCCAGAAGATTGCCGCCTCCACGGATTTCCAGGTCGTTATAAGCGATGCGGAAACCGGAACCGGGTTCGGAAAATTCCTTGATGGATTGAAGGCGTTTCATCGCGTCACGTGACAGGAGCGCCCCTTTCGGCAGGAGCAGATACGCACAGGCTTCCTGATTACCCCGTCCCACGCGGCCGCGGACCTGGTAAAGCTGGGCCAGGCCGAATCGGTCGGCGCGGTTGATAATGATGGTATTTGCCGAGGGAATATCCAGACCCGACCCGATAATGGTCGTGCAGACCAGCACATCAAATTCATGCCGGATAAACTGTGACATGGCTTTTTCAATCTCCGCCGGTTTCATCTGGCCGTGCACCACGCCGACTCTGGCCTGTCCGGCAAGCCGCTGCACCAGATGGGCAATGGAATAAATTGATCGCACCCGGTCGTGAACAAAAAACACCTGGCCACCCCTTGCTATTTCAGTTTCGATAGCCGCCCCGATGGTATCTTCATCAAATTCGAGAACATAGGTTTTAATCGGCTGACGATCCCGGGGGGGTGTATTGATAATGGACAAATCACGGATGCCGACCAGCGACAGGTGCAGCGTGCGCGGGATCGGCGTGGCCGAAAGCGTCAGAACATCCACCAGCGTCCGCATCTTTTTGAGTTTCTCCTTGTGCTGCACACCGAAGCGCTGTTCTTCATCGATAATCACCAGGCCCAGATTCCTGACCTCCACGTCCTTTTGCAGCAGGCGATGCGTTCCAACGACGATATCCAGTTTCCCCAGGCGCAGATCCGCCAGGGTTTTCTTG
>JBDKUG010000377.1:0-2618 GCA_039679815.1 Smithella sp. | reverse complement strand
AGATGAAGCAATCTTCCAAGACAAAATCCGAACTCCTTGCAGAAATATCAACCCTCAGGAAGAAAATTCAAAAACTGGAAAAATCGGGAGCAAAGCGCGAAAGCACCGGACATGACCTTCAGGAATCAGCATTCAAAACATTGTTCAACTCGGCTTCCGAGGGAATACTCATAGCCGAGTTGAAAACGAAGCGTTTTAAATACGCCAATCCTGCGCTTTGCAAAATTTTTGGATACCAGGAAGAAGAGATCTTACAGTTGGATGTGAAGGACATTCATCCTGATGATTCCCTGAAAAAAGTACTTGCTGAATTCGATGCTATGAAACGGGTAAAAAGGAATTGGGCACTCAATATCCCCTGCATGCGCAAAAACGGTTCGATTTTTTACGCGAACATCAGTATGGCTTCTGTTGTCGTAGATAGTGTAAAATGCAATGCAGGCTTTTTTACCGACGTCACCAAATTAAGGGAGGCTGACCAGGCGAAGCAGGAAAATGAAAACAAATTCCGGCATCTTTTCGAATCTGCCGGGGACAGCATTTTCCTGCTGGATAATGACGTCTTTATCGACTGTAATCCGAAAGCCCTGGAAATGTTTGGCTGCACCCGGGAGCAGATCATCGGGCAGTCTCCTTCACGCTTCTCACCCGAGATTCAACCTGATGGAAATTCCTCAAAAGAACAGGCCCTGGCAAATAACCGTGCAGTGCTCAAGGGTCAGCCTCAGTATTTTGAATGGAGACACTGCCGTTATGACGGGACATTGTTTGATGCGTCAATCAGTTTAACTTCCTTTCTGGACAGGGGAAAACCAAATATTCTGGCTATCTGCCGCGACATTGCCGAGAACAAGCATGCTCTGGAGGCGCTTCATGAAAGCGAAGAAAAATATCGTACCCTCATTGAAAATGCCAGTGAGGCTATTATTGTTATCCAGGATTTTAAGGCTGTATTTCTCAATCCCGTAATTGCCGGGATGACAGATTATTCAAACGAAGAAATCTCATCAATGCCTTTTGTCGATTTCATCCATCCCGACGACCGTGAAATGGTCCTGGACAATCACATCAGACGTCTCAATGGTGAAAATGTTCCCTCCAGATATTCTTTCAGGCTTCTGAATAAGAACGACGGCTTCCGTTGGGTAGACTTGAATGTTGTCAGGATAAACTGGGAAGGAAAGCCCGCTACTTTAAACTTTATGATCGACATCACTGAACGCAAACTGAGCGAAGAAAAGGCAAAGGAAAGCCATGCCCTTCTCCGTATTGCGGGAGAAAAAGCAAAATTGGGCGGATGGAGCGTCAATCTTGAAGAAAACCGTGTTATCTGGTCCGATGAAGTGGCGGTTATTCATGAGATGCCTGTCGGATACTCACCACTGGTGGAACAGGGTATCAGCTTTAACGCGCCTGAGTGGCGAGCAAGAATGAGAAAGGTATTTACAGATTGTGCCCAAAAAGGAATTCCCTATGATGAAGAAACGGAGATTATCACAGCCAGAGGGAAAAGAATCTGGGTAAGAACCATCGGAGAAGCGGTAAAAGATGACAGGAGTAAAATCATTAAAGTGCATGGCGCATTTCAGGACATCACCGACCGCAAACAGATAGAGCTCGAACTGCGGGCAAGTGAAAGTAATTATCGCAATTCTTTTAATGACTCCCCGCTGGGTGTGCGAATATCAACCATAGAAGGTGAAACTATTTATGCCAACAGGGCGATTCTGGATATCTACGGTTATAACAGTATTGAGGAGCTGAAGAAGAAAACCATCAAAGAACGCTATACTCCGGAAAGTTATGCTGCATGGCAGAGGAGAAAAGAACTGAGACTGCAGGGCAAGTTTGGCCCGCCTGAATATGAAATAAGCATCGTCAGGGAAAATGGCGAAATACGTCATCTGCAGGCCTTGCGCAAGGAAATCTTCTGGGATGGCGCTGTACGGTATCAGATTTATTATAATGACATCACCGAACGCAAGCGTGCGGAGGAAGAAAAAAGAAAACTGGAAGAGCGCCTGAACCGGGTGGAAAAAATGGAAGCTCTCGGGCAGCTGGCCGGAGGAGTTGCCCATGATCTGAACAATGTTTTAGGGGTTCTCACGGGTTATTCTGAGCTGCTGCTGATGGAGATTCCTGAAGGACAGCGGGCCAGAAGTCACGTAGAAAAAATTATGCGGTCCACGGAGAAAGGAGCCGCGATTGTTCAGGATCTTCTCACACTGGCCAGACGTGGAGTGACAACTTCAGAAGTGATCGATCTCAACGATGTTGTTTCAGGTTTTCTCAAGTCACCTGTGTTTGACAATATTCAAGTCTATCATCCCCGTGTGAATTTCGAAGTTGTCTGTCATGAAGCACTGCTGAAAATCAAGGGCTCTCCTATCCACCTGGAAAAGACATTGATGAATCTGGTGTTAAACGCAGCGGAGTCTATTTCCGGGGAGGGTTACGTCACGATCCGTACAGAAAACCGGTATCTGGAAAAGCCAATTGTTGGCTATGATGAGGTTAAGGAAGGGGATTATGTTGTCCTGACTGTATCCGATACGGGAACGGGTATTCCTGCCGAGAACAGGGAGAAGATCTTTGAACCGTTTTACACAAAGAAACCC
>JBDKUG010000006.1:0-1914 GCA_039679815.1 Smithella sp. | reverse complement strand
GCGTCCAGATGATATTTCAGGATCCGTATTCGTCTCTGAATCCCCGGCAGGCAGCGATCAGTATTATAGAGGAGCCTTTGACCATTCACGGCATGGGCGACCGCAGACAAAACCGCGAGGTGTCACTGAGACTGATGAACAAAGTCGGTTTGAGCAGCGAGCAGGCCGGACGATACCCGCATGAATTCAGCGGCGGTCAAAGGCAGCGCATCGGTATCGCGCGAGCGCTGGCCCTTCAACCTTCGCTGATTATTGCCGATGAACCGGTTTCAGCTCTCGATGCTTCGATCCAGGCGCAGATTTTAAACCTGCTCAAAGATTTGAAGAAGGATTTCGGACTGACCTACCTGTTTATTTCCCATGACCTCAATGTCATCCGCCATGTGTCCGACAGGATTGCCGTGATGTACCTGGGGCACATCGTCGAACTGGCGGATAAAAACGACCTGTACCGCGTGCCGCTTCATCCTTATACGCGCATGCTGCTGGCGGCCATGCCGTCCTGTGATTTGCCCGGCAAGAAACGTGATGTGACGGTTCGCGGTGAGGCATGGGAATCAGACGATGCGGGCTGTAATTTCAAAGAGCGCTGCGTCTATAAAACAGATCTTTGCAAAACAACAAAGCCTTTGCTTAAACCTTACCGGGAAGGGGGTTGGTGCGCGTGTCATCACGCGGGAGCCATTTAAATAAGATGCCTGTGGAAGAAAAAGTATCCTGGAAAAACGCTTTGTATACCGCTGAAGGTTTATGGCGGGGAGGGGAGGGGGAGTCCGGTGTTGTGATCTGCCATCCTCATCCGCTCATGGGCGGGTCCATGTACAACAACGTTGTGGAAATTATCCGTGACGTGTTCTCAGATCATGGCTTTTCAACCCTTCGTTTTAATTTTCGCGGCGTCGGGGCAAGCACCGGAAGTTATGACGAGGGAAGGGGAGAAAAACAGGACATCTTATCCGCCTGTGAATATATGAAAAGCCGGGGTGTGAAAAAAATTATTCTTGCAGGATATTCTTTCGGGGCGTGGGTGGGTTCCCGTTTGCTGAAAGACAGGCCTGCGCTAATCCATTCCACCATTTTTGTTTCTCCTCCACAGAAATATTTTGATTTTGACTGGAGCGGACTGGAAAATGCAGTGGGATTCATGGTTTGCGGAGACAGTGACCCGTTTTGTGATGCGGATGATTTAAAGAAAAATGCTGAATATATTCATGCACAAATGAAGGTTCTCCCGGCAACGGATCATTTTTATGCCGGTCGTGAAGCTCAACTGGCAAAATGTTTAAGTCAATATATTCATGAAAAAAAGCTTGATTTTAATAAAAATGGTGTTAAAGTTTGAGCCACATTGCGATTGCTGAGGCTGATCGAAAAAGATACGTTAGTTTTTTAGGTACTTTGTAGTGTTTAAAGTGTTTTGTAAAAAAGGGAATTAACCGCGGAGAATTCTTGAATCAAGAAAAGAATTTGCGCGGTTTTTTTAGTTTCTGAAGGCATTTCGCCTGCGGGACAAAATTTTGAAAGGGGGACTTTTAGCATTGGCAGAAGGAAAGGTAAAGTGGTTTAACGAGAAGAAGGGGTTTGGTTTTATTGAAAGTGATGAGGGCGGAGACGTATTCGTACATTATAGTGCGATCGCCGGAACGGGATTTAAAACTCTTTATGAGGGTCAGAGAATTCGTTTCGATGTTGAACAGGGCAACAAAGGGCCCAGCGCAGCAAACGTTCAGCCACTATAATCATACCTGATTATTAACTTAAATGAAAATGCCCCGTCTCCCGGGGCATTTTTTTTAGCACTACTAATAATAAGAACATGAAGAAGAACCTGATTGTCATCCTGGGGCCGACCGCGTCTGGTAAAACTGCTCTGGCGGTAAGGCTTGCCGCGGATCTTCGTGGAGAAATCATCTC
>JBDKUG010000131.1:0-11978 GCA_039679815.1 Smithella sp. | reverse complement strand
TATTTATCCGTCTGCTGCTGGGATTCCTGGCGTGTATATACTTTAATTATATTCAAATCCCTCTTCTTGCCTTAACCATATATCAGATCAATCTGATTATTATTTCTTATTATGTTTTTCATATCTTTGGGTGGTGGTATTATAAGAAATATGGCGCTAAATTCATCATGATTCGCCTGGGTTCATGGATAGACATTCTGGGAGCGTTCATTGCTACTGTCTTTGATCCTTTCAGTGTTCCGCCCATGATGATCCTTTTTCTGATTGCCGTGCTGGGAAATGGAATCCAGCATGGGCTTCACGCCGTTGGTGATTCAATGATCGGGGCCATTGTCCTCGGTATAACCGCACTGGTCATTCATTACATATTTCTCGGGCATTGGCCCCCATACAGTCTATACTTTTATTTTTCTCTTATTGCTGTCGGCGTGATCTATTCATACGTTCTTGCGAGGCGTCTTGAACTGATGAAAAAAGTCGCGATTACAGTAAGCGAACAAGACCCTCTGACAGGTATTCACAACAGGCGGTCATTCTTGAAGAAAGCGGAATATTTGCTCAGCCTCAACGAGCGGTATCATATTCCGCTCGTATTTGTATTTGCTGACCTTGATAATTTCAAGGCAATCAACGATCAGTTCGGGCACGAAATGGGTGACAGGGTTCTCAAATGTTTTTCCGAAATGGCGGAATCCCGCTTCAGGAAGTCAGATGTCATTGCAAGATATGGAGGGGATGAATTTGTCATGATTTTAACAAACACATCTCTCCGGGGTACGGAGTTGGCGGTGCAGGGCCTGCAGCATGATTTCAGAGACTGGGCAAAAAAAAATGATCTGCAGGTTGATTTCAGCTTTGGCCTGGAGGTGATAGGGTATTCCACGAGCAGCATTGATGATGTTATGAGGAGGGCAGACGCGGCATTATATGATGCAAAGATAAAAAAGCGAAAAACTGCGGATTAAATCAATCGACCGGTCTCCACTATTTATACACACATGTCATGGGGAGAAGGACAAAAGCATCTGCGGTAAGCAGACCAGGCATTACATGCCGGCAGCGCCGCTTAACTGTCCGCAGGCGGCGAGAATATCGCTGCCTTTACTTTTGCGCAGCATGGTGGTGAAGTGTCTGTCCAGCAGAACCTGCTGGAAAGCGGACACGTCTTTCGCGGATGGAGACTTAAAGGCTGATCCGGGGAATTCATTAAAAACAATCAGGTTCAATTTGCAGCGTTGATCTTTCAGGAGCATAGCCAGTTTTGCGGCATCGGCTCTTGATGAATTCACGCCGTCGATAAGGATATATTCAAAAGTGAGCAGCCGCCGACCCGGCATGGGATATTTTTTGCATGCTGCAAGCAGGGTTTGCAGGGGATACTTTTTATTGATCGGCATGAGTCGGTTGCGGGTCTCATCATCGGAGGCGTTTAAGGAAACAGCCAGATTGATGCAGATGTCCTTACCCAGTTGTATGATTTGCGGCGCAAGCCCGCAAGTGGAAACGGTTATTCTGCGATTGGACATTCCCAGACCGAAGTCGCAGGTCAGGATTTGAATCGACTTGAGCGTGTTTTCGTAGTTGGCCAGCGGTTCGCCCATGCCCATCATGACGATGTTATTGATGTCGGCGCCTTCCGGGGTTTCATGCTTCAGGGTAATCAGTTGTCCGACAATTTCTGCAGGCGTTAAGTTGCGTGTGAAGCCCTGGCGCGCGGTCAGGCAAAATTTACAGCCCATGGCGCAGCCGGCCTGTGTGGAAATGCAGATGGTCCAGTGGCTTTTTCCGGGAATAAGCACGCTTTCAATGAAGAGGCCGTCCTCCAGTTTGAGAAGGGCCTTTTGTGTGCCGTCCTGTGATTTCTGGATTTTGATAATTTCCGGCCGATAGATTCGCGTGAGCGAGGAGAGTTTCTCCCGAAAATCACGCGACAGTGTGGTCATGTCGTCAAATGACATGCTGCCGGATTGATGCAGGCATTTCATAATCTGACGGGCGCGGAACTTTTCCTTGCCGGAGGAAGCGATAAAAGCTTCCATCTCTTCCAGGGTGAAGTCCAGCAGATTGGGCAACAAATTAACCATTGATCTTTTTCTTTAATGTTTCAGCGATGGCATCGATGAAACCTTCCGTGTTGACTTTCTTGTTGGAGGGTTTCTTTTCAGCAAGCAACAGCAGGTCTCCGGTCATGATACCGCCTTCGACTGTTTCGAGGGCCGCCTTTTCCACCTGTCCGGCGAATCCGACGACATCCGGCGTGCCATCCAGTTCACCGCGTTTACGCAGGCCTCCGGTCCAGGCAAAAATCAGCGCCATTGAATTGGACGAAGTTTCCTCCCCTTTTAAATGTTTGTAGTAATGTTTTTGCACCGTGCCGTGCGCGGCTTCATATTCAAACCAGCCATTGGGAGATACCAGTACAGAGGTCATCATGGCGAGTGATCCGCTGGCGGAAGCAATCATATCCGACATCACGTCACCGTCATAATTCTTCAACGCCCACAGGAGGCCGCCTTCCGTTTTCATAATCCGGGCGACCGCGTCGTCGATTAATGTGAAGAAGTATTCAATCCCGGCTGCCGCGAATTTGTCTTTCCAGTTTTTGGAGAATTCCCGGTCAAAGATATCGCGGAATCCGGCGTCGTATATTTTTGAGATGGTGTCCTTCGTGGAAAACCATAAATCCATTTTTTCGGCAAGCGCGTAAGTAAAGCAGGCCTGCGCAAAGCTCAGAATTGATTGGTCCAGGTTATGGTTGATTTGAACGATACCGGCTGATGGGAAATCTTGTACAAGCGTTGTCTGCGGCTTGCCTCCATCGTCCGGGGTAAACACAACTTCCAGTGTTCCGGCCTGCGGAATACTCAATTCAAAATTATTATAAACGTCACCATAAGCGTGACGGCCGATTGTAATCGGTTTTTTCCACGCGGAAACGCCAGGTTTAATATTATTAACGAGGATGGGTGTTCTGAAAACGGTCCCATCCAGCATGGCGCGAATGGTGCCGTTGGGGCTTTTCCATGCTTTTTTCAGGCTGTATTCCTTTACGCGGTCTTCATTGGGAGTAATGGTGGCGCATTTAATCCCGACGCCGTATTTCATAATGGCGCGCGCTGCGTCAAAAGTGACCTTGTCATCCGTGTCGTCCCGGTGTTTGACATGCAGATCGTAGTAGTCAATATCCATGTCCAGATAGGGCAGGAGAAGCTTGTCTTTGACCATCTGCCACATGATACGGGTCATTTCATCGCCGTCCATTTCGACGAGGGTTGTTTTTACTTTAATTTTTTTTGTCATGTACGAATATTACTCCATATTTATTTATTGACCGCTTCGGATATTGAGAGCACCACCGGCCAGGATCATCTGTTTTTGGCGCGATGATAATGTGTATGTGACAGGGAAGGAGATTCCCTTTGTTTTGTTTTGCACGATCAGGTTCCTGCTTTCCGTGATGGCTGTCTTCAATGCGGGGATTTCCAGATCATCACCCTGGTCGATGGCGTCATAATCACTGTCTTTAAGAAAACTGAGAGGCAGGATGCCGAAGTTGATCAGGTTGGCGGCGTGGATTCTTTCCAGCGACTTGGCGATAACCGTGCGGACACCGAGATACATGGGGCAGATGGCCGCATGTTCGCGGGATGATCCCTGTCCGTATGAGAGACCCGCCACAATGATGTTGTGCACTCCTTTTTCTTTCAGTGCCAGGGCACGTTTGGCAAAAGATGCATCCACGTTTTCAAAAACGAATTCCGAATATTTGGGAATGTTGGAGCGATACTTCATTCGCGCTCCCGCCGGGATGATGTGATCGGTCGTGATTTTATCACCAACTTTGATCGTGACCTGCCCGGATATGATGTCGGGCAGTGGTGAATTGGAAGGAGGATCTCCGATATTCGGACCCCGGTAGATTGCGATGTCGCTTTGCAAGTTGTCCGGCCGGATGATCATGCTGTCGTCAATAACCGGGTCCAGGGGCATTTGGACCTGTGGATACTCCATCTTTAAATCACGTGGATCGGTAAAACGGCCGGTGATGACCGCTGCCGCGGCCGTTTCCGGACTGACCAGATAAACATCGGCGTCTATGGTTCCCGATCGTCCCGGAAAATTGCGGTTCGATGTTCTGAGCGATACGGCGCCGGATTTAGGGCTCTGGCTGTTGCCGATGCAGAAACCGCAGGCGTTTTCCATCAGTCGAGCGCCGGAAGCAATCAAGTCGGCCAGGTAGCCGTCGCGGGCGAGATTGTCGAGCACCTGTCTTGAGCCGGGCGCCAGAATAAAGCTGATATCGGGATGCGCCATGCGGCCTTTGAGAATTTTAGCAACCGTGACCAAATCCTTATAAGAGGAATTCGTACAACTGCCGAGACACACCTGATTCACGGGGACGCTGTTCATGCCGCGAACGGTGCCGATGTTATCCGGGCTGTGCGGCTTGGCGGTCAGCGGTTCCAGTTGCGATAAATCGATATTCACTATTTTAGCGTAAAGAGCATCGTCATCCGCTTTTAATTCGGTAAAATCCGCTTCTCTTTGCTGTGATCGGAGAAACAGTCTTGTCAGTTCATCGCTGGGGAAAACGGAGGTAGTCACGCCGCACTCCGCGCCCATATTGGTGATCGTGGCGCGTTCGGGAACACTGAGCGACGCAATACCTTCACCGCCATACTCAAAAATGGTTCCGACGTTGCCTTTTGTTGTGAAAATTTCCAGCACCTTTAGGATCACATCTTTGGCCGAGACCCAGGGGTTCAGTTGGCCCTGCAGGTTGATTCTAATGACGGAGGGGCAGGCGAGATAAAACGGTTCGCCGGCCATTGCCTGCGCCACGTCAAGGCCGCCAGCACCGATGGCAATCATTCCCAGCGCTCCGCATGTGGGTGTGTGGCTGTCGGATCCAATCAGTGTTTTTCCCGGCTTTCCAAATCGTTCCAGATGCACCTGATGGCAGATGCCGTTGCCGGCGCGGGAAAGAACCACGCCGTATTTCTGCGCGACGCTTTGCAGATAACAGTGATCATCGGCGTTTTCGAAACCAATTTGAATGGTGTTGTGATCAATGTAGCTTACAGACAGTTCCGTTTTTACTTTTGCCACATTCATAGCTTCAAATTGCAGATAGGCCATGGTGCCCGTGGCATCTTGCGTCAAAGTTTGATCAATACGAATACCGATTTCATCCCCGGGTGCAAGATTTCCCGAAACCAAATGACCGGCAAGAATTTTTTCAACAATATTTTTTCCCATTGATCTTTACCTGCTTAAGCCAGTAATTATTTTACAATCCCGTCATTTTATCCTTCAGTTCCTGAAGGAGGGCAAGACAGGTGTTGCTGCTGTGTTTTTTACCGCTTTCTTGAAGTCTGATATATTTGCTTATTTCCCGTTAATGTGAATTTCATATAATAAACTCAAGGGATAATCAACCGGCAAAACAAAATAAAAAGGGGGCCAGAAGCCCCCAAATTTGATAACATTTTTCTCTGGTCACGTTACAGGATCACGTGCCGCTTTTTTTAGACAGATCTTTGACGCGGACGGCCCGCTGAAACCTTTGTTGAAAATATGGCTTTTCCAGGCTGTCGATGCGTACGGATCTTGCCCTGTAGGATGCATGAACAAATTCATTGTTGCCAATGTAAATGCCAACATGACCGATCGGTCTTCTGGTGCGGAAAAAAACCAGGTCCCCTGCTTCCAGTTTGTCCCGGTCAACGCGAACACCAACCATGGCCTGTTCACGCGCTGTGCGCGGCAACTTGATATTGAAGAATTCATACATTTTCCTGACAAACGCGGAGCAGTCAATTCCCTGAACTGTCACACCGCCCATGCGATAGGGTACTCCCAGAAATCCGGTTGCGACCTTAATTAACATTTTTCTTTCATCGGTGCTGCCCCACTTGCCCAGAAATACATTGCTGGATCCTGCTTCGTAATCAAAGTTGTCTGATAATTCGGCTGTAAGGAGTTCATCTTCTTCCTCATCGAGGATAATATCGTTTTCATCCGCATTCGACGGGGCTACTGCGGAAGGGGCTGTGGCAGGCGACATTGCAGAGAGTTTTGTCTTTGATAAAATAAGGCTGCTGCCTGCGCGAAGCTTTTTGGATTTTATGTTATTGAGCGCAGCAATTTGTTTTTCGGGAATGCCTGTCTTTTTTGAAATGGTGGAAAGAGTATCGCCTTTTTTAACTTTGTAACGGGATGCCGACGTATATTTGGATTTTACGGAAACGGGAGAAGCGGAACTTTTTTTCTTCAGAGACAAAACCTGGCCGGGCTTAAGCTTATGTCCGGACAGATTGTTGACTTTTTTTATGGTTTGAACACTGACACCAAGTTTTTGTGAAATATCGAAAAGATTGTCGCCTTTTTTGACCGTGTACTGTGTTGCGTAAGCGACTGATTGATAGCAACACATAAAGAGAACAAATAAACCCGAAAGAACCAATATCCGCCGTTTCCTCATGAAGTACCTCCTTTTTTGCGGGGGGGGACCCATTTTGTTAACGGTGCACAGATTGCAGCGCGAAGCTGCCAGGTTTCGGTATATCAATGATATTTACTGCACACAGAAAACGAAGGTCTATCTTTTTCATAGCTTTTTACAAACTTCGTATTGATTGCATACTAAAAAAAATATTGCCTGTCAAATTTATTTTGCAATCTCTTTTAATGAGGTATAGGAGTTTTCAACTTATATAAAAGAGGGAAAAGCGATGAAGCGGTTGTGGAAAAAAATTATTTTATGGGGTTTGCTTGGCATTATTCTTTTCTTTATTATCGATATCGGCAGGTATTTCGTTTATCCGAATGTGGCGGCTCTCAAAACAAATCCTCCCGGCAAAACTGCGTTTATGGAATATCGTGAAGACAGCTGGCGGTCTCAGGGAATCGAGAAACAGATTACTTCAGAGTGGGTGCCCATTTCACAGGTATCTCCCAATGTCGTGAAAGCTGTGATTATTGCGGAAGATGACAAATTCTGGTCCCACGAGGGTTTTGATTTTGAAGCAATGCAGAAAGCACTGGAGAAAGATATCGAGAATAAAAAGTTTAAGGCGGGCGGCAGCACTATATCTCAGCAACTGGCGAAAAATTTGTATTTGACGCCGGCAAAAAATCCGATTCGTAAAGTCAAAGAAGCGATTTTAACCTGGCGTATCGAACAAAACCTGAAGAAAAGAAGAATTATTGAATTGTATCTGAATGTTGCTGAATGGGGCGACGGATTATTTGGAATAGAAACCGCTGCCCGCAAATATTACGGCAAAAGAGCACGAGATCTGAATGCACGCGAAGCTTCTGTTTTGGCCGCTGCTTTACCCAATCCAATGCGTTTTCAACCCAAAGGCAGTTCACGATATGCAGCGAGGCGTGCAGAGCGAATTTACCAGATCATGCTGCGCCGGGGTATTATTATCCGGGAGTACGATGAAGTTGTTCGGCAAAAAGATGAAGACGTAAAAGATGAATCAAAAGAGGAGATAACGGAAGAAATAAAGGAAGAAGAAATCCTTGATTCTCCCCGCGGGCAAAATGAAGTCCCTGAAGTTCAGGCGGGCGGGGAAAGTGAATCCGGTGAGGAGCACCATGATACAGTGGAGCGGCAGGAAGATACAAAAAATGAGTCAAAAGAAAATGTCCCAAATAATTTGACCGACCAAAAAACGATGCCGAATGAATCGCCAGAATGAAGCAGGCATTTTTTTCATGAAAGGACCACAGACTATGACTTGCGCCTGAACACCTGAGAAACGGGAGAGAACCTGCCGGTTTGTCACTATGCTTCGTTATAGTCCACGCGGTTTCGTCCAGTTTCCTTGGCCCGGTAAAGCGCTTTATCAGCGCGTTCAATCATTGTCGGGATGTCTTCTTTTCCCCCAAACTCGGTCACACCTAAAGAAACGGTAACCCTGAAGTCAGCCCCCATGTTGGGAAAGCGGCTCTGTTCAATAGTAGATCTAATGCGCTCCGCACACAGCAGAGCCCCGTTGATATTGGTTTGCGTCATGACAAGCAGAAACTCCTCCCCTCCGTAACGGCCGCAAAAGTCAGCGCTACGGAGGCTGTTGGCGATGACATCTGAAACGGTCCTCAGGACTTCATCTCCGGTCAGGTGGCCATACGTGTCATTGACGGACTTGAAATGGTCAATGTCGAGCATGGCAACGGAGAATCGGGCGCCGCCTCGGGATATGCGGTGATATTCATGTTCCAGCAGCTCCATGAGGTGGCGGCGGTTGTAAACACCGGTCAGTTCGTCGCGGATGGACATTTCCTTGATGATGGCAAGGGACTTTTCCAGTTCTGACTGGCTGATCCGCAGGTGCCGGCGCAGAGAGCTGATGTGCCCCCCGATGATGGAGAAAGCGACCAGAACCAGGGACAGAACCAGCCACTGAAGGTATTCAATATTCAAATTGACGCTGTCAGAGCGAAAATAGCTTAAAAGTGCAATGTCGATTCCATACGTCACAAGCGTAAAAGCGCTGACATATAAAAAACCGCGGGTGTTGAGCTTGTAAATGCCGAAGATAAGAATGAGAATATAGACCAGCAAAAGCACACCGCGGGATTCGTTGGCGAAATACATGCCATACATGGTCAAAAGAATTGCCGCGCACATCTGGATGACCGTCAGGCTGGGATCGGGAAACTTCAGGTTAAGACCCGTGCGGAAGATAATATACAGGGTAATATTGATGGCCGGAATAAGGATCAGAAACCCGGCAATCGCCTGCCACTCCATCGTGCCCCACACGTAAGCGGCGTAAGCCAGACCGGCGTTGAGGACATATGCGGCAGTTGCCGTAAAGAAACGGCGGATACGAAGGGCCTGCTTGGGATCGTCTTTAGGGGTAATGGAAAAACGACGAGCCTTTTTCAATAAATCATCATGCTTCGTTTGTTTATCCACGGCTGCCATACATTCTCCGGAAGATCAAAGAAGCAGAATAACAGAATACAGGTCTATGGATTTTGAATGCCCGGTTCACTGGCCGGTAATTGATCCTACACATGTGCATCCAGCCAGGATTTCAGGTCGGCAAGTACCCTGACCCGGTCAACGGGGAGTTCATTGTACACCTCATGTTTGAGGCCTTCGTAGCGCTTGAACGTTTTATCCTTTGCCCCGATCATTTCGAAGAGTTCTTTCTGACCAGAAAAGGCCGTATCCTTCGAACCCAGTTGAATGAGAACAGGGATTTTAATTTTGACAGAGTTTTGTGCGCCGATGACCACAAATCTGTTCATTTCGTATGCGAGCCTTGGCGTAATGACGTTGTACACCAGGGGATCGTCGATATAAGCCTTGACCACTTCCATGTCCCTCGAGATAAATTCCGGAGGAAGAGGTGACTTTACATGAACGGAGGGCAGTATTTTGGAAAGGATCTTTGTTAACGTCACGAGGATTTTGGGAATGTCCGTTCCCGGCTGCGAGCCGGTGCCTGATAATATGAGACCCTTGATTTCTTCAGCATTCTGCTCAATGTAATTCAAGGCAATCAGGCTTCCCATGGAATGGCCGAGAACAAAGTAAGGGATCCCGGGGTAATGAGCATTAATCACTTCGCTTCGGAACTGTTTTTCATCGTCGATGAATTCCTGGAAGCTCTTTACATGCCCGCGCTTGCCTTCACTCTTGCCGTGCCCGCGATGATCGTTGCCGAAAACGGCATATCCCGCAGGGACAAGCTCATTGATGATATTTGTATAGCGGTCGATGTGCTCGGCATAGCCATGGATGATATGCACCACGGCTTTGGGTGGGGTGTCGGGATGCCACGATTTCCAGAAGATGGATGTTCCGTCCTGGGCCTTGAGATATCCGGACTTTGTCTGCATGCTGTCGAGTTCTCCAGTTGTAGTATGTAGCGCAGATTACGAAATAATAAGTTTCTTTGTGTAAATGACCTGCGATTTACATCGCAAATGATTAACTAATAATGTACATCAGCGTGTGCAAATATGCCAGAAATATTATCATCTGTAATTCAGCTTGATGTCTTATTTCTTCTTCAGCACGCGGGGGAGCGTTACCAGAACCAATGCACCCGTTACAGCCAGTACAAGGCTTCCCGCGCTGAATCTCGTAAAGGAACCAAAGCCGAAAAAGGTTCCAATGAATCCGCCGATAAAAGCGCCCGCACTACCCAGCAGGATTGTAATAACAATTCCTCCGGGGCCCGGATCGGTCATGATCAGTTCTGCAAGGATACCGACGATGATACCCATCATGATCCACGTTAGAATTCCCATCGCTAACCTCCTTGTTTGGCATTAGCCAATTGGTCTGACTTTTTTCTGGTTTCCGCGCGGATTTTCAGTTGTCTCTTAAGTATTATGTGCCGAGGATGAAGACAGTTTTGTATTGAAACCGGAAAAACCATACGACAAAGTATCCGATGCTGTCAATAATTATTCACTGATTCCAATCAGATAATAATCCCATTGGGCCAAACCCCAGCTTGAATTTTACACCCCTTCGTGATAGCTTTTAAACATTAATGATTTCGATGAATCATTTCAGCAGAAAGGGAAAACTTGAAATATTATCCGGTTTTTTGGGACATTGTGGGCAAAAAATGCGTTGTGGTCGGCGGGGGTGATGTGGCTGCACGAAAGATCGCACGGCTGCTGGATTGCGGTGCAAGTGTCTGCGTGGTGAGCCCCGGTCTTGTTCCCGAACTGGAAGAATTGAAAAAAGATCAGCTTATCGAACATATCCATGATGAATACCGGGCAGAACACCTGAATGACGCCGCTCTCGTTATTGGTGCGACGGACGATGAAAAAATCAATGCATCGATTTCCCGGGACGCAAGGGCAAGGCGTGTTCCGGTGAATATCGTGGACGATCCGCAAAAATGTGATTTTATCCTGCCGTCGCTGATTGAACGGGGTGATCTCATAATTGCCTGCAGCACGGGAGGCCAATCACCCGCTTTAGCCCGGCATCTGCGTGAAGAGCTGGCATCTGTCTATGGAGAGGAATACGCCGTCCTGGTCAGTATTTTAGGGCAGTTACGGACAAAAATGGGAAAAAATGCCGGCGTCGGCAAAGCCTGGTTTGATCAGCTGATGTCGGCGGGTTTGCTGGATGCAATCCGCAAGAGGGATGCAGCCACAGTGAATACCATCGTTCGCGATATTACCGGTGAGGAGGTGATCCTTGGCTAGTCTGGAAATGATCATGTTTGTGCCGGCTCTTGCCTGTTGTGTGCTGGCCATGACGGGTTATCTACTTTCCCTGCTGGTGAAGAAAGTCTGGCTGGCCAGGGTGTCCACCTGGATTCTGGCGGCCTCGTTCGTTTTCCTGTCACTGTACCTTCTTCTGGCAGCCGTTCATTCAACAGGCTGGAACCATTTCGGATCCCGCCATTTTCTGTCAATCTACGCCTGGGCGATTGCAGGAATTTATCTGGGGTCGCAATTTAAAAGTAAGACCCGATTGCTTGGTGCTTTCATTGTTCCGTTCATTTTACTGCTGCTGATTGCCGCGGCCGGTTATGGCTCGGATAAAAATCTGGTGCCGCCCCAGTGGCAGAGCTGGCTTACGAAGCTGCACCTGTTGCTGGCAATTGCCGGAGAAGCCCTCTTTGTCCTGGCTTCGGCGGCCGGAGCGATGTTCATCATTCAAAACAATCTCCTCAAACATAAAAAACCGGGCAAGATGGGCAGACTTCTGCCATCGCTGGGTGAATTGGACAGGATTAATCACCTGGGGCTGTTGTGGGGATTCCCCTTGTTGACCGTGGGAATGATCGCGGGTGCGGTTTACGCAGCATTTGTCTGGGGCGGACGATGGCCTGCCGACCCCAAGGTCATCTGGTCTTTTGCCATATGGGCGGCTTATGGATTTTTGCTTCATCAGCGTCTGGCCATCGGCTGGAAGGGATCACGGATAGCATTGTTATCCTGTGTTGCGTTTCTGCTTTTTTTATCCTCGGCCCTGG
>JBDKUG010000103.1:0-3820 GCA_039679815.1 Smithella sp. | reverse complement strand
GCCCTTTTCATCCGCCAATTGCATTTCCTTGAACTTCACTATGACCGGGACCCCGTTTACAGCGAAGACCTTGCCCGGATAAGGGTTTTTCTCTGAAAGCTGGGAAAGGGAAAATGAGAGGTCGCGGGAATCGCCGATATTGGGGATCTTCGGAGAACCGGCAATGAACATGCCCGTTTCCGAAACCTTCAGGCCGTTATCGGAGCAGAGTTTCCCGAAATCGGCACCCTTTTTCAATTCGCCCAGGAGACTGTCGGCCTCTGCACCGGCCAGTTTGGCTGCTTCCGCGTTGATATACGAATTCTCAACGCTCTTCTTCGCCTCGTTCAACGAGGGTACATAAGAAGGTTTCAGGGAGACAAGCCTGAACAGGTAATAACCTTTTTCCGATGGGACCGGCGGGGCGACTTCGTCCTTCTTCAGGGAGAAAAGCTGGGAGCTGACATCCTTGAGTTCCCTGATCTCGGCCGGAATGGAGTCCTTTGTAAAAACATCGGTCGAGTGGATGCGCAGATTGCCCTTTTTCGCATACTCTTCAAAGTTGTTTTCCTGGTAAATGGTTTCATATGCCTTTTTCGACTCTCTCGATGCTGCGTCCATTCCCCTGACCGATTTGATCTCGCCGATTATTTTCACTTTTATTTCCGAGAGGGGAGGGGTCTTGCCGCCTTTTGCATACTTCCTCCCGTAGAGGGAATAGAAATTATTGATTTCGTCTTCCGTGATCTCGGCCGTTCCGGCGAGATCGGAGGCGGAGAAAATTATATATTGGACCTGGATTTTCTCCTGGACCCGGAAACCCTCGGGGTTGTCTTTCAGGTGTTTTTCCAGGTCGGAGTCGCTGTATTTTACCCGGCTGTGGAAAAATTCCGGGCTGAACTTGACGAATTGCAGGTTGATCTTTTCATTCTGGAGCCTGTAAAACTCTTTGGCCTCCAGGTCAGAGACCACCGCGCCTTCGGCGATAAGCCTCCTGAGCTTTTCCGCAAGGATGCCGTTTCTCTGGATCGCCTCGAAATCCTCGGCGCTCAATTTGTTCTGCTTGAGGATGCGCTGGTAATATTCCTGGCTGAAGGCCCCGTCTTTCTGGAACGCCGGATAAGACGCTATTGCCTGCCGGATTTCCCCTTCCGTAACGGATATGTGCAGCCTGCCGGCCATTTCGTTGATGACGGCCCTGTTGAGGATTTTATCAAAGGCCTGCTGCTTGAGATTGAGCTGTTTGAGCATCTCGTCGGTAAGAGTGCCCTGATAGTATTGCCGGAGCATGTCGATCATGTTCCTGTACTCGGTCTGGAACTCTCCATAGGTAATCGGTTTCCCGTTCACGGTGGCTATCGACTCGCCGCCCTTGCCGCCCCCCATCGACCCGAAATAAAGGACGAAGACAACGATTATGGCCCCGAGGAGTATCTTGACAAACCAGCCCTTCGCCTGTTTCCTCATGAATTGAAGCATAGATTACAACCCTCCAAATAAAGCAAATCAGCGTATTTATTTAGAATAAATAAGAAAAAATTGCCACTTTTAAATTAAGGGGAGAGGCAAGGAAGGAGCAATCAGATTTTTTATGTTCTGTGACTCTATCGGCTGATTTGCCGGACAAAGGTATTGAATTCAGTGCTCTTGTTTTTTACATGAATTTGGATTCCAGAAGAAACGCCTCAATCTGCGAGGCAATAAAGAACATCTTCTCTTCCATAAATTATTCCAAATATTCCGAAAGCAATTGGCCCCCTGAATGAGCTCAATATTTAAATAAAAGATGAAATGGTGTGACTTTTTTGCTTTTTGTTTGTATATTTTTATACTTAAGAAGAAGGTGGATTTTACAACAAAAAAGCTATCATATCTGGAACAAGCATGAGTAAAATCGAAAAAAATATAAATCGTGAAGGATTTACATTACTTGAACTGATTACGGTGATTTTGATTTTAGGTGTCATGGCCTCGTTTGTTGCCGTCAAGTTTTTAAGTATAAGTGCGGCAAATTTATATTCAGAAACGGATGTGATTAAATCCCATCTCAGGTACGCCCAGACTAGGGCCATGAATACAAACTCTGTTTGGGGGATCAATATATCCAGCACCACACAATATTCCTTGTTCCAGAACGGAAACACCTCCAACGTCGTCATATTACCCGGTCAGGAAATGTCTACTGTTACATTGCCAACAGGGGTGAACTTTTCAAGTTCCACATTAGGCGTGGTCTCGTTTGACACATGGGGGAAACCATACAGTGACGCGGCCGGGACAATACCACCGAGCGTGTCGAGAGTCATTACGCTGGTATATGGCGGTGACACCAAAAGTATTACTATTACGCAGAACACGGGATTCATACCATGATTGGAACAAAGTTTCAGGATAACAGGGGGTTTACACTGCTCGAGGTGATTGTAACTTTGATTGTTGCCGCTATTCTGGGGTCGATCCTGGTTTCGTTCATGGGTGACAACATCATTGGGAGCGTTACGCCTCTCAGGAGGGTGCAAAATGCAAATTCCCTGACCCAGGTGTTTGAAAACATCACATCCGATTACAACAAACTGAATTTTGACGATAATGATGCAGGAACTTCAGTTGCTCTTTCAACGCTCAGCGCACACATTGACAATGGCCATGTTTCGACTGGTGATCCTTATTATGGCACATACACTATTGTTTACAAAGGCTATATTGCCTTCGACAGCAGCGGTAATCAGATCGCCGATACGTCCGGAAACAACAGAGTTCTCAAGGTGACGCTTCGACAGGGTGAACAAACCATAACATCTCTTTTCACAAAATAGCGCAGGGGAATTCATGAGGAAAACGGCGGGGTTTACTCTTATTGAAATAATAGTGACCATGATCATCGTGGGAATCATGGCAAGCATTGCCGGTATGGGAATAATAACTGGTGTGCGGGGATATGTGTTCGCCAAAAACAATTCCGCCTTGAGTGAAAAGGCCCAATTGGCCATGTCCAGGATGAACCGGATATTTATCGAGATACTGGGCATATCGACAATTACTACAACGCCTGCCAGGGTTACATATAATCGATTAATAAACGGCGTGAGTTCACAGGAAACCCTTTACGTGGATACATCTGATAATACATTAAAAATTGCTTCCGGCAACACTACGACAGTGGGCGATACACTGATTGATAATGTGAGCAGTTTAATCCTGACATTCAAGAATGGGTCCACTTCTTGGGCAGTGGGCAATTCATTTGACACGCTATCCACAGTTACTGTGAATCTCGTCCTGAACCGCCCCGATGGAGGAACGGTATCTTTCGAAACGGTAGTATCTCCCCGCAACAATGCGAACCGGGGAGGGTCAACATCGACTTCGACTCAGCCCAATGCGTCATACGGCTGTTTCGTGGCAACCGCTGCGTTCGGCAAACCGGACCATCCGGCGGTGATCGTGCTCAGGGATTTCCGGGACCGCTGTTTGTTAACCTGGCCGGGAGGCAGAGTGATCGTCAAGGCATATTACGCGGCCGGTCCATACTTGGCCGATTTGATCAGGGGCAGTTACTGGGCCTGCACTTTAACACAGATTTTACTCCTGCCCATAATCTTGACAGTATTCATGTTCCTCTACATGCCTCAACTCATGCCTCTTATGATCGTGCTGGCGTCAACTTGTATATTTTTTTTATCGAGGCTCATCCGAAGTGAGGAAAAGATTTCATTTTGGCCATCCGGACAAAAAGGGAGCGCTCTGCTCGGCTTGATCGCAACAATTGTGGTCTTTGCAGTCTTGGGGGCGGCCTTGCTGTCAATGACTTCCACTTCCAGCTTCAGCCAGATCAGCGGGC
>JBDKUG010000176.1:0-4435 GCA_039679815.1 Smithella sp. | reverse complement strand
CTGAAAAGGGAAAACGTGACCCTTTAAACATGGTGATCAGAAACGGCATGGGCCAGCACGTCTTTGATATAAGCATTGAGCGTGACACCTTCACTTAAGGCACCCTTTACGAGTCTCTCATGAAGGTCAGGATCGAGACGGATATTGAATGTGCCTTTAAAGGGTTTTTCGGGTTCCCTGCCCTCTTCGACGCACATATCGAGATAATCGTCAACGCCGGCCTGGAAATCCTTCACAAGATCGTCAACGGTCTTTCCCTCGTAGGCGATAATAGCCTTTCTCATCCCTATGACTCGGCCGTAGAAAAGCATATCATCTTGATCAAATTGAACATTTCCGGTGTACCCTTTGTACTGTAAAATATTTTTCATGGTGCAACTCCTATGTCTGTCAAAAACTCCCGTATAGCCTCCACCGCACCTTTCGCTATGACCTTTCCCGGGTGCGGCGCATGGACATGAAGACTGTAATCACGGTACTTGAACCTTACACGAGACCCCTTTCCCTCTTTCATGATGGCACCGATCCCCAGAAGCAACGAAACGCTTTCCTGCCAATGGATATCCGATCTTGTTGGCTTCTCAAAGATCATGGACAGGGTCTTTTTTTGTTTCGCGTTCATGGATTTCTTATGCCAGAAAGCATTACAAAATGCAAACTGATTTTTAGTTGCAAATATTCCTTGATGGGGCGTTGATAAGCTTTATTTCTTTTCGGGCCGGGGGTTTTCGTATTTCTTGAGGATGTCTTTCATGGCTTCCTCAAGGATGTCATTGATGCCACGGTCAAGGTCGATGGCGAGCTTTTTAACGTCCTTGAGGACCATCGTATTCAGGCTTGTTGTGAAGGGTTTTCGTTCTTTCATGGAACTCTTATAAAATGATTAAATATAAAAGTCAATAAATAATGCTTGACAATAAGTAAATACGGTTATAAAGCAATACGCAAATAAACAATTTTCCGAACCATGAGAAAAAGAAAAATTCAAACTGCTCGAAGATTCCCGCAATGGCGACGTTGCGGGCGGTCCTTCATGGCCGGGAAAAATCTTCGGGCTTTTTTAATGAGGAGGGTATGAGCAATGAGCAAAAAAGAAAAAGGAGTAATGGACGAAAACGTTGTGAACAGCATTGCAAGGGCTTTGTTTCAGATTTCTGCTTTGGCGAGAGTGCTAGAAGATGATGGTATGCAAACTGATTCTAAAGTCGATGGCGACATAACCACTCAAATCATTTATCTCTCGCAGATTATCGGTGAAAAGGCTGAATTTTGCCTTCAAGCTATAGATGAAAATCGCCCAAGTGGTAACACGGCGGAGGTGACGGCATGAAGAAATCACCGGCAGAAATTAAGCAAGAACTCTCTGAAGTGGAAGATGTGCTTTTTCGGTGCAATCAGAAAGCCATCGTACTCAAAACTTTAAATGACTACGCGGCACGGGGGAAGGGATTCTCGCATATCGCCGATCATGATATCAGTGCACTTTATGGCGGGATGAGTGTAATCCTGACAGAAATTGTTGAGGACGTGAGCAACGCTATGAGTCTTGTCGGCGGCCTCCAAAATATCGAGATTCTCAAATCACTGAAGGAGGTGCAGGCATGACTAAAGAGGAAGGTCTCCCGCTCTTTTACGGAAATACTGAAAGGCTTTTCCCTTATGTGCCAAGTGAAAGCAGGGAAGGACACAAAATGAACTTCCCTGAGAAGGTTAAAAAGGCACTTCTTGAGCTTCGTCTATCCCGGTCGACATTGACCGCTGACAATATGGAAACCCACAAAAAGGACATGGACAAGATCATCGGGGACCTGGATGCGGCCGTCAAGGAATACTGGGAAGCCGAGAGCGGATAAACGACGATTTAAAATGCCCTACAATCAATTTTCTTATCGTGGTATAGGCAAAGGACATCAACCAGAGGGAAAACAAGGCAGTATGCCAAAAAGAAACAGCCAGGCGGGGAAGTTCAAAAGGCTTCCCTGCTATCTTTACGATAGAGGTTTTTTGTATGGATGAAATTCAGAAACTTGAAAAAGAGTTGGCCGCAGCGCATGAAACAATTGATGCGACTTTACGCACCGGGAAAATTCCTACGCCGGATGATTATGCCGGCATTGACCGGATCAAAGCCCAACTGAAAGTTGCGCGGCGCATCCGGGCGATGGATGCAAAACGGACCGATCCAAAGTTGACCCGCAAAGTCACCATCCTTTTACCGGAAGAAGAATTTCAGACATTGACGAAAAAAGCGACCGAGGGGGGCGTTGATTTGTCAAAGTATATCAGGATGTTATTGAAAGAACTGCCTTGAAGTGGAGGGAAAGCCCCGTTTAAAGGGCAAAAGTGGAGGATTCTTAAATTATCAGATGTCTTATAATGAACGTTATGTAAACTAAATTGAAGCGGTGAGGGGAAATTAAAAAGCTACTTATGTGTTTAATTTGTTTACTCATTTAACGATAAATCAGCCAAATTCATAAAAAAGGCTGCAAACGGGTACGATCAGGAGGGCTCTACTTGCCCCCGGAAAGTGTCCCTGTAGTCTTCGGCCCTACCCATGAACCTCTAAGCACTCGTTTCATTGTGGGTGCTGGTAATTTTAATCGGCCATCTGGCAGTGCCGATGCTTCATCGCTGACCCCCCCGGCAATACGTCCAAAACAGCCACCAGCCTGACCGAAAAAACCGTGAAGGCACCGAACGGGCACAAGTTCCGTTTTCACCGTGTCAGTGGCGTCGAGTCAAAATCGACGGTTGGCGCGGCTGATCATCCGGTGAACGGCGCTTTAGCACTATGGCGTCGTTCTATGCACCTCAAGACTTCAATAGCCATCCTGAAGTGGGAGCGGATGATTCAATATCAATTGCTGCAACCTGGAGGGATGGCCGTGGATACCCCTCATGTTCCTCACAACACGCCCGAAGGCGAGGTGGGCAAATCGGAGGGCCTTTCTGGAAGTCAGATTGCAGCTATGTTTCTGCTACAGGAACCGATTCCGGGCGTCCGTTCAGTCCACCATGCAAGGGTATTAAAGATCGCCTTCACCCTTTCACGTTACCGGTGTTTTTTACCACGTCTGAAAGTTTGCGTCAACATCGTCATATTATCCTATCCCCCTATGCCTTTTTCGTTCTAAACGGTATCACCTTTGCGCCGGCCTTTAATCCGTCCAGGTAATCAGCCCACACTTGCATCATCTTCCGGCGTTCGGGTAAGTGCTGTGTGCGGTTATAGGCGCGGCCCAGCGGATCTCTGACGGCGTGGGCAAGCTGGTGTTCGATAAGATCGGGCCTGACTTGCAGCACTTCGTCAAGGATCGTTCGCGCCATTGCCCGGAATCCGTGCGGTGTCATTTGCTCCGCCGTGTAGCCCATATTCCGAATCGCTGCCAAAATTGCGTTATTGCTCATCGGCCTGTTTGATGTCCTTCCGGGAAACACATAAACCCCGCTGCCGGTAAGCGGTTTTATTTCGTTCAATATCTCAAAGGATTGTTTTGATAGTGGGACAATATGCGGCTGTCTGAGTTTCATCTTTGCGGCCGGGATGTGCCACTCGGCTTTTTCAAAATCGAGTTCGTCCCACTCCATGTGCCGGAGCTCACCCGGTCTGACAAAAACAAGCGGTGAAATCCTAAGGGCGCATCGAACTATAAACGAACCATGATAATTATCAATCGCCCGGAGAAGATTAGCCACTTCATTCGGCTCTGTAATGGCCGCCAAGTGCCTTTTTTGTGCCGGTGGCAATGATCCTATCAGATCTTGTGCTAAATTGTGTTGGGCACGTCCGGTAGCTGTGGCGTATCTAAAGACCATGTTACAGATACCTCTCAACCTGTGTGCCCCGTCCACCGCACCGCGCGATTCCGTGCGCCTCAATACCGCTAACAACTCCGGTGCCGTAATATCCTTTATTGGCCGAGCGCCGAGCCACGGGAAAAGATCAAGCTCCAAGCGGCGCATGAGTTTAAGTGCGTGGTCTTCTGTCCATGTTGATTTGAATTTGTTATGCCATTCACGTGAGATGACCTCAAATGTTTCTGTATCTTCAATCTTTGCTTGTTTCTGGGCTTTACGAACGGCACCAGGGTCAACGTTGTTTGCCAGCAGCTTCCGTGCATCGTCGCGCCGTTGTCGTGCGTTCAGAAGGCTTATGCCCGGGTAGCTACCAAGGGCAAGCAACTTTTCTTTTTTCCCCTTACCATCATTGTCGAAGCGATACTTGAAGCGCCATAGCTTACCGCCCGTTTCTGTGATGTACAGATAAAGACCTTCGCTGTCAGAAAGTTTATAAGGTTTTTCTTTCGGCTTTGCGTTACGTACCTTCACTTCATTGAGTGACATAAGATTACCTCTATCTGGGGGTATCTGGTTTTTGTGTTGGGGGTATTTATGGGAATTATACCCCCAAAAACGCCGGATGTTGATAAAT
>JBDKUG010000287.1:0-12609 GCA_039679815.1 Smithella sp. | reverse complement strand
GTTAATTCAACGCATCTTTGCACGGTCGGGAGATTGGGTGCCACAAAATGGCTGGCATCCGATGTCATTGCTGAACCGGCCATTTCAATTTTTGCGTTAAGCCCGTGGGTACGCACAAATTCATCTGTTGCCAGAATAATGCAACCCGCCCCCTCGGATACCACAAAACCCCTGCGGTTAGCCGAAAAAGGCCTGCTGGTTTTTTCGGGAGGCTCTTCGGGTTGCCCTTCCCTGGGACGATAAGCACCGTTCATGGTGGCAAAGCCTGCCAGAATCGGTTCGACCAGCGGGCAGTCCACCGCGCCGGCGATGACCACATCCGCCAGATTGAGTTTGAGCATCATATCGCCGATAATCATGGAGGTCACGCCGGTGGCGCAGGCTGTAATCGTTGAACTGATAGGCCCCGTTGCTCTGGTCAGGATGGAAACCTTGCCACCCACCATGTTGATGCAGGAATTGGGATTGGCAAAGGGATGCGGCAATTTGTTATCCGCAATCATCTGGCGGTCAGCTTTTAAAACCGCATCCAAGCCGCCGACGGCGGAACTGAACGTGACGGCCACACGTGGCGCGATGTCGGCGGTGATTTCCACCCCGCTCATCTTCAGCGCCCGATGAACCACCAGCAGGGCGTACTGGTAAATCGGCGACGTCCAGTGCGCCATTTCGCGAGGCTGTAAAAACGGATAGGGCCGGATATCCACTTCGCCCACCTGACCTGCCACACGCACGGGAAAATCAGCGGTCAGGGGAAATCGCGTCAGTGGCCTGATACCGCTCTCACCCTGAACAGCCCGCCGCCACTGAATTTCCAGATCCGTTCCCAGGGAAGAAACAGTGTCATAGCCCAGTATGAACGTTTTTTTCAACACGTTGTATTCACCCTCTTTTCATACATCACCGGAAATCAATCCCGCAGCGATCAGATGGATTATCATGCAAGAGCTTTCCAAAAATATCAATTATAATTTTTTTTGATTTTAAAGATAAAAAAAGAATGCTTTTGATGGATGCACTACAGTCTAGTCTAGTAGTCTAACAGCCTACAGTCTAAGCGGCTTCAGCCTTCCTCTACCATGGAATCAGCCGGTAGAGCTTGGCGAACATCTCGAATACTTCAATCCAGTTCTGCAGATCCTGCGTGCTAATGATATGATCGCGTTTATTCACCATGATCCAGCTCATATGTGCCGCGCCGTCCTTGCAGGTGGCACAATCACGCGTGGCGGACGTGCAGCATCGATGAACCGTCTTCAAGTCGGCCGCCCAGCGGTAAAAATGAATCAGGCGGTGCACAGGTGGTTGCCGGTTATCCAACGATTCGGTCACCGAGGGACATTCACGCCAGCCGAAGCGGCGGCCCAGCATTATGCCGGTAGTAATCACCTCATGATAATATCTACTGGATATGACCGTCTGCGGATACCTCTCCAGCATCTCGTCCATCTCCACACGCAGATCACGAAGTTCACCCTCCCGCCAGTGAAATCCGTCCACGCCTTCATCATTGGACAGGAGCTGAAGATGCACTTTCAGACCGACATCCTCGATGCGTTTAATGACCGGCTCAATTTTCCCCACCTGTTTGGGGGTTACGGTGTATAGATAGTAAGTATAGGGATCCCCTTCGTAATTTCTGCTGGATATGGAAAATGTGTCTTTGCCCCGAAGAATTTTTTCGTCTTCACCGCCTCCCCACAGAGAAATGCCCACCATCATGTCGGGGAATTTATCGCGGGGCACTTTGATCAGGCCATTGGTCGCGCAATAGGAAGGAATACGTTTGTAAAAGGCTTCGACGCGGTCCATGCACAGGGTCGGCTCGCCTCCGATCAGAATCGCCAGGTTTACGCCGCGGGTTTTTTCCCGGTCAATAAAGGTTTCCCACTGTTTCAAATCGGTTTCTTCCTGCACGTGATCTTCGCCGGAGGAAAAAAAGAAACATCCCCTGCAGCGAAGATTGCAGCGGTTGGTCACATCGTATATCGAGCTGCGAATATTAAGACTGGATATTCTCTTATAACGTTCATACCAGACAGGATCCAGCAGGGAACTGACCGTTTTCATGATTCAAGACCTTTTGCTTTTTTTACATTCCGCATACGCATTTTTTATCCCTTAACCGGCGGCTGAATGACACGTTCACAGAGATTCTCCCCCTTGTCATATCCCGTCACCCACACGGCCAGGTAGGTATCAACGTAGTCCAGCCAGGATTTGAACGTGTCCGGATGATTGACATGGCGATACAGGCGCGCCGTAACCACGGCTGAACCAGCCGCATAATGCCGGCAATCGGCGCAATCCGTATCCGGGACGCAGCAGGCCACCGATCGATCCCAGTTTAAGTCCGTCCTGTACTGACGAAAGGATCGGCCCAATCCGATATCCTGCGACGGATTGCATCTGGGATAGGAACAGCCGTACAATTCGTGCAATCCTGCCGCCGACGTGTGTGCAACGGCATTATATACCGAAAAAAGAACATATCGGGGGTACCGGTTTAACAGATCAATCATCGTTCCACGGGTGAGCCGCAGCGATTTTTCGTCGTGTCTCAAGGGCCCCTGATATCCCACCGGTGAAGAAAATATGTTAAACGTCATCCGGCAGCCGGCATCAGCCAGCCGGGCGGCCACATTATGCACTTCATCAATATTGTCGTGCGTGAAGGTATAAACAAAAACCGCTCTTTGGTCGTTTGCATAATTTTCGATCTGTCGCTTAAGAAGATTTTTCGCCCGGCGCACCCGAAGACTGGTTTCATCATTGCCCCAGACTGAGACATGAATTTTGTAGCCGACCGATTCCGGAATTTTTTTGAATCCATTGGTCGCGATGCTCCCGAGCGGCATCTCGGCATAGCATGCCTCGAGCAGCTCCGGAACAAGCGACGGTTCTGCCCCTGCCAGAACAACGTAGGTTATACCACGCGCTTTTTCGGCCCTCATCAGCAGCCGCCAGTCTTCAACATTGAGATTTTCGGCGGCAAACTGCTTGTCGCCTTCATAATAGTAACAGCCGTCACAGCGGATGTTGCAGCGGTTGCTCATGTCGTAGGTTGATTCACGCAGGAAAAAATATTTCCGCACTTTCTCCCAGCGCGACCTGACTTCCGGAATGGCTAACAGGTCTGAAAATCGCATTTTTTCTGAGATCGCGGATGTATTGTTTTCGATGGTCATTCCAATCCTTCAACGCCTGCATTAATGTTTCGCAGCAAGCTTCTCCGCTATATATGCAGCAATAAGGCGCACTGTTTTTAAACGGGGATAATCATCTTCGTCGATGATAATTTTGTATTCATCTTGTAAAACCAGGGCAATGGTTGCCAGATCCATACTGTCAATGCCCAGTTCATCTACCAGATCCATATCCGGGTTGAATGTGTCTGGAGTGACATCTTCCAGTTTTAGCTCTCCTATGATAATTTCCGCTACATGCCGCACAATGCCCTTTGTTTCCGTACTTTCAGGCATTCCATCCTCCTTTTCACCTTTTTGTCTTTTACATTTTCACTACAGCCACAAGACCGCTGCTGACCGTGTTTTCTTTGACGGTTGCTTTAAAAATATAATGCGTCCCGGTGCTTGCATCTTCGACGGTCATACTGATAAACAATGTGTCACCCGGACGGACAGGGCTCGTAAACCTGATTCTTTTCAGAGAAGAAATATGCACATTCTCTCCCTGGTCTTGTGCATCCTGCAGGATGGTTTCATAAACGGCATGAAGCACCGCAATACCCGGTAAAATCGGTTCTCCGGGAAAATGTCCGGAGAACCAGATACAGTCTTCCGGAATAAAAACCTGCGCTTCCAGCACATTGGGTGCAATGCGCCTGACATCACTGGGCAAACTCCATCGATTGATCAAAAATAACTCCCCCCCGTTTACACTATACGGACGCCGATTAAACTAACTTATTCATATATTATTGGATAATTTGTCAATCAAAATTATGCCCTATGGTTGATCAATAATAATTTTCAGGCAAAGATGTTTCATGTTCTTGATTCTAAAGTCATTATTTTCCTGTCAATGAGCTGGGCCAAAGGGACGACACGAAAGCCCCTGTCCTGAATGCCCGTCAGAATATTCTCTATTTCCTGAAATAAACCGGGATGGTCTTCGCTGCGGCGTGGTGGTTTGTCATGCAGAAGAATGATATCGTCACCCTTCAGTTTTTTTAAAATCCTGACGGCCATATTTTTAACGCGGAAATTCCCCGCATCCATCGCCCTGCAGCTGAAAGTAACGCAAAACAATCCTAACCGGTTAAGGATCGATGGCAGTTTTGGATTGATGATCCCGACGGGTGGACGAAAAGCCAGCGCGTCAATCCCCATTTTACGTAAGACAGTCTGTGCTTCATAAACTTCCCGGTAAAGCACACGGTAACTTTTCAACATGACGAATGGATCATGGCTCATGGAATGATTGCCGATGCTGTGGCCCCTCCGGATAATGTCATCAATAAGGCCCGGATATTGCGTGGCATTTAATCCAGACACAAAAAAGGTTGCCCGGAGGGAATACCGGTCAAGCAGATCAAGAATTTTTATGGTGGTAAATTCAGAAGGACCGTCGTCAAATGTGATCGCCACCTTTTTTTCCCCTGACCGGCCCCTGCTGATAACGGGTCCCAGAAAGTTTGTTTGAGGATAAAAACAGGCCCACACACACAAGACAATATAAAAAAGCAAAAGGGCGGCGGACAAAAGCGGCTGAACAAAAAAGGCGGCAACGGCGGCAACCATCAGAACGATTCCCGCGATATGAGCGGGACTCAAAGCTGCCTTTCGATCTTTCATAACCATAGTTTTTTTAAATACCAATATTCCACCGAATTAGCGATGGCTTTGCAAAAAGATTCAGATCAGATGTTCCCATAAGGGCCCCGTATGTCCGCGTTCATAGAGCCTCGGTAATATTCGGGTCGCCTTGCTCTCGCCCGCGCCGATCAGCCAGTTCAGCCGGCCATCGGCATGCGCTTCTACTTTTTTTATAATGTCGACATCGGAAATAAAACGGGACCGGTAAAAAACCGGTTCAATCAGATTCTGCGACGCGCTGATCTGCCCTTCACCGACAGCCGTGTCATACAGGGCCGTATGCGGATAAATGCGGATGCCGCAAAAAAAGAAAAAAACCGCCTTTGCCAGTTGATCAACTCTGTTTAATGTTTCCTGGAGCGTTTCTTCATTCTCGCCGGGCCCGCCCAGCATAAAATAATGGGCTATAAACAAACCGGCCTCCAGGGCCTTATGATGAGCCTGAAAAACGTCGGAGGTAACAAAAGGTTTTTGCAGGCTATGAAGCATCTTGTCACCCATGGATTCGGTTCCGAATTCCACATGCGTCAACCCTGCATCAGCCAGTTTTTGATAATAATCGTCCGGGGGAACCGTAGGCGCGAAAAACACTCCCCACGGGACAGAGACACCGGCATTCACAAACGCTTCAGCCACTTGCAGGCTGTGATCGTAGCTTGCGTTGAAAGCGGAATCCGTCATGAAAATATATTTGGCGCCGGCTTTCTGCAGTTCACAGGCCTGTCTCGCAATTTCCTTCGGCTCAAAAAAGCGCATCCGGCCGCCTTCAATATGAGGATAGGTACAGTAGCTGCACCGAAACGGACAGCCTCTTTTAGTCTGCAAATTGAGCATGCCGCCGTAGGACAGGTAATATTTCGTGTGCGCGGAATCCGGATCAAACGTTCTGTGCATCCCCCCGTTCCATGCTCCATAATCAACGGAAGTGGACTGTTTTGTGACAATACCAGGAATGGTTGTGACATCGGTTTTATCTTCCAGCGCTGCAAGCAAAACGGGAAACCTTTCCCCTTCTCCGGCAATGCCGTAATCCGCATCCAGAGCGCGGATGAATTCCAGGGGGAAAACCGTGTAACCGCTGCCCCCCAGAATTAGCAGGGCATGTGAATTCTGCCTGATCACATTCACCAGGTGCTGATAATCGGATAGAAAACCCTTGCTGTTGATCGTATCCGTATTGTCAACATTGCGAATCGAAAGGCCGATATAATCCGGCTCGTAACAGCGCACCTGCTCCCCCAGTTTTTCGAGAGATGAAAATTCATTCATGTCCAGAATTTTTGTTTCATACCGGGAATTCAAAACGCCAACCACATAATCCAGCCCCAGCGGATAGACCGCATAGGGTTTTTTCATCATATTGGCAGAAATCAGCAGTACTCTCTTCATGAAATCATCAGGCTCTCTGTAGAAGCGCACAATAACATAACGGCAATCGTCTATATCGAAAGGCTAAGCCTCCGTCTTCTTTGCCTGCAGAAGGTAGGTTGCCAGCGCACGGACTGAAGCAAACACTTTGGCACCCAGTTCCTTGCTCTCAATTTTAACACCGTAATCCTTCTCAATCATCATGACCAGCTCCAGCACATCAATGGAATCAATACCTGTATCGCCGCCGACCAGCGGTTCATCATCCTTAATGTCTTCAGGGGTCACATCCAGCAACCCCAGTGTCTCAATGATTTTCACTTTAAGTTCACTGATTGTTTTTTCTATTGTACTCATGCACCACCTCGATATGTTTAATACAGCGTTGAAACGCCGCAGGTCATCATCCTTTGTCATTTGAACCGGATTCGGAAAGCAGCCGGACATCGTCGCCAAGAATTTTCTCCAATACTACCCGCACCATCCATCGGGATAAAATATGGAAATACGTTTTCCCCACCATCTTGATGCCAATGATAAAGATAATCGTGGAGATCGCGTAAATCAAAGGGCCGCCGATGACAGCCACCAGAGGTTTTTTCATCCAGACCGCGATGACGCCCATTGCAATGACCGCCGGTAAACCGATTACATAACTGAATCCGATCATGACAATGCCGGCGATCATCGACGGCGTCGGCTTTTCCCGAATGGCCGCCAGATCAGCGCGATCCTCAATAGCGGTTTTGCAATATTTCGTACGGGCCAAATAAAGAGCCGTTTTTTTAAAAATGTTCAAAAGCTCTCCCTGCCAAACACGTTATAAAAAATCGAGAGATCATAGCTTCAATCGGGAAAGGTTTTCAATATTTTTTTGCCGGTAAAAAACAGAGAACCTGCCAGTTTTTTATCTATTCATCATTCCGCCTATGGAATTTTTTGAGCGATTCGGATAATCGGGATAAACAATATCTTTAAAGACCCCGACACGCGCTTGATCAACCGTGGCAATGAGTTCATCATCCACATAAATCCGTCCATCACCAATACCCACGGACGCACCGGATTCCTTCAAACGCGAAAATCGACGCACGTCGGCTTCAAAGCGGACAATTTTATTGTAGGGCCGGATCTGACCGTTAAATGATATATCGGCACACCCCAGAGCCCTTCCCGTCCCCAGCGCTCCGCGCCAGGCACAATAATAACCCAGCAACTGCCAGATCGCATCCACGCCAAGACATCCGGGCTGCACCGGGTCGCCCGGCATATGGCATTGAAAATACCAGGCATCCAGGCGGATATCCTGCTCGGCAACAATCCTTCCTCCTTTCCCATTGGTTTCGATCATCGTGATTCGATCGAACATGAGAAAAGGCGGGGCGGGCAGACGTGCATCAAAAAAGGGTGGTGGATCCGCGACGAGGGTTCCATAGGCAAACGCCAGAATTTCTTCAAAATTAAAGGATTTTTTCTCTTTAAACGCTTGGTAAGTCAGCATGATTTTTCTCTTTCTCCCGGGCAAACAATGTGCAGCCGGCTTTAGGGTTCTTGGTTTTAAACCAGTGCCCAGGTACCCGGACAAATCGGATAAAAGAGCAAAATCTTCAGTGCTTAAAATCCCTATAAGAGAAACGTCCTTTTGTCAAAAGAAAAAACCCGCATAGAAATCTCTTGGCAAGAGATATTTAATTCAGTTATAAGAGGCATCGATAAAATATTCAGGATAAGAGGAAAGAAAAATGAACCGCGCAGCCCTTCACAAAATCAGCTATGGTCTATACATCGTAACCTCGGGACAAGAAGGTAAATTCAACGGCCAGATCGCCAATTCCATTGTTCAGGCAACATCTAAACCGGCCACCCTGGTCATCTGCATCAACAAAGAAAACTATACGCATGAACTAATCCGGCAAAGCAGAAAATTAACCGTTTCGATTGTATCAGAGGCCGCACCAATGACCTTTATCGGCCTTTTTGGCTTTAAAAGCGGCCGGGACGTCGATAAGCTGAAAGATGTCAAAACAAAAACCGGCGTCACCGGTGTGCCGATCGTTCTGGACTATTCCGTAGGCTTCATCGAAGCTGAGGTTGAAGGCGAACTCGATTGCGGAACACATACGGTATTTGTAGGCAAGGTTGTCGAAGCGGATCTGACGGGAGAAGGCCAGCCGATGACATATGACTATTACCAGAATGTCAAAGGCGGCAAATCTCCTAAAACTGCGCCGACTTTTGATCAGGACGCAGCCGCCACCAAACCGAAAGCGCAAAAGGCTGATCGTTATGTATGCACGGTTTGCGGTTATGTGTATGATCCCGAAAAAGGCGACCCGGACAGCGGCATCGCCCCCGGCACACGCTTTGAAGATATCCCCGACTCCTGGACCTGCCCGGTGTGCGGGGCGGAAAAGTCCAAATTTGAAAAAGAACAATAAATGATTGATTGACAGGCTTCCGGCATCTTCCTTGTTGTCCCTCATTCAGAGGCTTTCGGGAGAATACGCGAAGGGGAAAAAGCGAGGAAAATATTTACCTATCGGTTTTGTTGGGCATTATCCATTACCTTACGTCCCTTACCGTTTGGCAATTTTTATTAACGAATTCATGAAAATGATGATACTGGGCAAGAAACGTAAACGCCCTTCTGATGAGACCCGGGTTTATCCTCCATGTTTCAATCATACTTTTGATAAAAAGTTTTCTGACCTCCGGCGCGGCTGACAGCAGAAAGTAAGTTATCATCCTGATGCCGTTAGAAAGCTGTTTCGGATCAAACTTCTTATAGGCATAGAGATTGCTCCGATACGCCACGTGCTTAAGCCAGCCCTGCAACCTGTTGTGGAATAATTCCGGATCGTATATTTTTTTAAACAGGTCACAATAACGCAGCAGAAGTTCTTCGCGGCTCAATAGTTTGGGAATAATATTAGTATGGAGCTGCCATTCTCCGGAGAAGTCATCGCCTAAGAGTCGTCCTTCATCTTTCAGGCGGTTGTACAGCGGTGTATGCCGCGGTGCATTGAGCAGGCTGATTCCGGCAATCGGGCTGTTCGTGCGTGTGATAAAATCGTAGAGTTCATCAAAAACACTTTCGTCATCATTGTCAAACCCGACAATCAAGCCGAGAAACGGCATAATCCCATGGCGGGAAATCTTGTTGATGCGTTCAAAGATGTCATATTTTAAATTGTGACTTTTGTTTACTTCTTCCAGACTTTTTCTCCGCACCGTCTCAACGCCGAGAAAAAGCACGGAAAAGCGCGCGTCAGCGCACATCTTGAGCATTTCATGGTCATCAGCTATTTCCACCGTGATCTGCGTGGAAAAAGAAAGTGGCCGGGACTGGGCAGTGTTCCAATCGATTAGGGACACAAGAAGTTCTCGAGCAAAACTCTTGTCGGCCAGAAAATTATCATCGGAGAAAAACACCGTTCGCGCACCGATCTTGTGCGCCGTTTCAACTTCATGAAGTACCTGCTGGACAGATTTGGTGCGTGGTTTGCGGCCTGCATACTGAATGACATCACAAAACTCGCAACAATTTGGGCAACCGCGGCTGGTTTGCACGTTGATGTTAATGTAGTCGGCCGTGCTAATCAATGACCAGTCCGGCGCAGGACTATCTTTCAAATCGACATATGTTTCCTGGAAATATACGGAACCGGCGTTTCCTGCCATCCATTGCTGAAGGAATAAAGGCCAGGTATATTCGGCCTCACCGATAAAATGGTAGTCTGCAAGCAAGTGGCACTGGTCATGATTAATACTGGCGTATGTTCCGCCCAGAGCTATTTTTACACCCCTTTGTCGAAATCCTGCGCATAATTCGTGAATCCTTTTATTATGCAACATTGCGCCGGTTACAGCAACAAGATCACAGGGCATATTCCAGTCGAGCGTGGAAACATTTTCGTCACATAAGACATATTCAACATTGATGCCGGGCGGGGTTAACGCCATGAGCGTGGCCAACGCTGCGTTGGGCATGAGAGTCCTGGCGCCCAAAAGATCGACCGTACCCTGCATTGACCAGAAATTTTCCGGATGCTTTGGTGCGACAAGAAATATCCTTTTGCAATGATCACCGGTTCCGTAACGCTTCGTTCTGACAGGCGGCATCCCTTGTCCCTCTTCATAAAGAAACTTTTTCACCGTTATCCGGGCATTTACTTCTTCACATTCGCATCACAGAAACACAGCCAGGGAGATTCGGATAAAGCAAGATCAGGCGTAGAAGCCAATGAAAACGGAGGTGTAGAGATGGAAAATGCAACAAATCCGGGAAAGATATATTATCACGGCAACGAATTAAACCGCTGACGCAAAAAGAAACGAATGAGGGACGAGGTGTCCCCCATTCGTCCAATAGTTATGCAGTAGGCATTTGAGTGAAAACACCGCGCGGATCAACCTGGGTACGGATGATCTGCAATGCCTCAGGCGTAACCAGCTTTGTTTCCGGAATGTCTCCTTCCGGTTTGAGAAGTTCAAAACCGGTAAGCTGTTGGGCCAGTTCAAAAGTGACGCCCGGGGTCAGGGTTTTGACCCGCATGCGCTTGTTGACCGGATGAAAGTCATAGACTCCCCATGGGCTGATCACAGCAGCCGGACCGTTGCCGATGAGACCGGCTTCCTGTCGAGAATTGGCGCCGGTCAAATGCCCCACGGAGGTTATGAAATCAACCTTCTCCGGAAACTTGTCCGGAGTTTGGAGCCCGACCAGTACCATCTTCTCGGTGAGCGATGACAGATCGTTGTTTCCGCCGCTACCGGTCAGTCGGACCTTCGGATGGTGATAATCCTTCCCGATCATGTGGGTATTTACATTGCCGTACATATCCACCTGGGCAAACCCCAGGAAGCCGATGTCCACATATCCGTTGTAGCATTGCGCGAACGAATAGGACATTTCCATAATGGTAGGGGACTTTCGCCAGGTCATGGGACAGCCAACCGACCAGGGCATGTCGCCTTCTATCGGGTCCTGTCCCCCGGATTCATAAACAAGGGTAATATTGGGGGCATGGGTTTTTTTGGCCAGAATTCCCGCCACCATGGGGATTCCGGTGCCGATATAAACGACCGAGTGGTCGCTGATCTGCTGCGCTATGATGTAGGCCAGTGTCTCTAAAGGATTGGCCGGTGCATTTAAGTCTTGCATAATATACTCCTGTCTTAATAGTAAATTCCTGAATCGTGCTTCAGGGTATATTCCTCATACGAGAAATCAATGTCTTCATTATCACCCTCGGCGGCCTTCGTCTGACGGCGGGCCTCGGCGATCCATTTCGCACCTCCCAGTTTGTCGACAAATTCGAACTGGTTTTTGACGCCCATGATCCATTCATCACAAAACGCCTTGTTGTTTTCTGCGGACGCGCCGCCAAAACGCATGCACTTTTCCCACCATTGCCTCGGCCAGTAATAACACCCCGGCATGCTGCCGGGAAGCGCTCCAAAAGGCATTTCCACTACGGCATCCGCATAGAAGAACGGAATGATCTGCCCCTGCCTGTTGTATCGGATATCATTCTCAGGAACGATCTCTTCGGCGGTTATGATGAGTTTACGCGCCGCCGCGGCTACCGCAAGGTCATTCACGGCGGGGCCGTAAATATAGGCATTGCCGTACTTGTCGGCCGCGTGACAATGAATAATCGACACATCCGGATAAAGGGCCGGAACAAATACAACAGGATCATGAACACCCTTCAGGGGATTCTGAACAACCTTGAGATAAGGGTTATAGCGAACGATATCACTGCCGAGCATTTGTTTGCTGAAAACACCGGCAACGCCAAGCTGGGAGGCTTTGAAGCCCTGAGCCGCTCCGCCGTGGCTCCACTCAGATAAAATCTGAATCTTACCGGCCTTGAGAGCGCGGTCATAGACCTTGTCAATACCACGCATTTCCGCCCCGGTGTACGAACTGTGGGAATGAGTCACCAATCCGTATGTAATAAAAAAACTCTGATTGGTATTGGGCGCTCCAATCATCTGCAGGTTCTTTTTGCCCTGCCTGATGACTTCGTGAAAGGCCTGATGCGGTGTCCTCACATAAGAGAAACCGCCGTCTGTGATGATGTCGCCATCCTTGACAAAGGCATCAACCGCTTCGCCAATCGTCATCCGTTTGTCTTTTTTTCCATGTTCTTTTTTCAAATGCGCCGCACGCGCAGACTCAAAATCAACAAGCCGGTCCAGAACGGACGTATCGCTGATTCTGAGATTCGCAACGGCCTCTTCGTTGTAGAGATATTTTGCCATCTCCATTGCCTCCTAATGTTTATTACCAATGTGCTTGCACACATTAATTTACATTTGTTAATTTTATCCTACATGTTAAATGCGGTCAAGTATAATTGTAAGCATTTGAAATCATATCAAGACTACCGGTCAG